>CAZEGC010000011.1:0-24467 GCA_964511635.1 uncultured Candidatus Saccharibacteria bacterium
GGGTGTGGCGCAGTTGGCTAGCGCGCGCGGTTTGGGACCGTGAGGTCGAAGGTTCAAGTCCTTTCACCCCGACCACGAAAACAGTCGAGCAGTGCTCGGCTTTTTTCGTGCCTTGGTGAGTTTTGAAATCTCAAGTGAAGTCGGAGAGCGAGGCGAAAGTCTTCGCTTTATCCTCATCTGCTATTATAGATACTAAGGAGAACTGTTACATGAGCAGACACGAAGCAGGGTTCGGATTAATTGCAATCTTAGTTACCACAATAGCTCTTGCGGTTGCGGGCACGGCAAGCTGGTACGTATATACGCAGCAAAACGTCGAACCAGAAGTTACTGAAGTTACTGAATCTGAAGAGACAACTAGCGAAAATCCATATAAACCATCGGGTGAAACCGCCAACTGGGCGACTGAACGAAGCGCTAGATACAAATATAGCTACAGATACCCCCAGGGAGAAGGCTGGGAGTCTAAGCCGCCGGAAAAGGCACCGCATGCTGTCGGTAGCCTGGGGGTTGGCAGTGTCAATTACACGCTTTGCGGACCAAACTGCGGCCTAGTCCTGTCTGTGGCTATATATCGTAGCGGCTCTGGTGCAGACCCAGGGGAAACGTGGGGTGAAAAGCGAATGGAAAATAATAATTTTTATAAGTTAGCCTCAAAAAACACAACTGAAATCGACGGAGTTACAGGTACCAGATGGGAGTATACCCCTGCTAGTAGTGATGTTTCTAATATTGTCTATTATTACTTCAGTCGAGATGACTTTAGCTATGCTTTTGAAGTTAACCTAAATGGGGCTTCTAATCCAGATAAGGACTTTACTGAATACGGCGAAAAGATAATGGGAACACTGCAGTTTATTGACTAGCCCTAGAAAAGTTCAAAATAACTGACTGGCTCACCACTAATTAGTATGTCTTGAATTTTACCGTAACTAGGGCGCCTATCTGATAGTTTGGTAATTTTATCAAACGGCACCCAACGAGCTTCCTCAATTTCACCCTCACGTAGATTAAGCTCTCCCTTACCCTCAACTGTGGTCATAAAAAAGAAATGAAGTCGATCCATAAATCCGTAATGGGGTGCTACATACGATACCGCCAGAAATTTAGCATCCTCTGGGGCAACCACCAGCCCGACCTCTTCATTTGTTTCACGAATAGCCGCATCATACGGGGACTCAGACTCATCAACCACACCGCCCGGAAACGTCCAGTAGTCCTTGTAGGTTGCTTTGACCATAAGGACTGAGTCTCTGTGTCGAATAACCATGGCCGCACTAGCACGCTTGCTGGGAAGCGAGTTATACCACTGGCGCTCCTCATCTAGTGTGTAGCGTTTTTTTACCATTTCTATTTAGCAAATTCGACGGCGCGCGTCTCGCGGATAACGTTAACCTTTATAGTGCCTGGATACTGCATAGTACTTTCAATCTTAGTTGCGATATCGCGAGCTAGTTTTATAGCAGATAAATCATCGATCGACTTAGGGCTGACGATGACTCGAACCTCACGCCCAGCACTAATTGCATATGCTTTGTCGATACCATCAAAGCTTCTGGCGACATTTTCTAAATCGCGCATTCGTTCTACAAAGTTTTCGGCACTAATATTTCTAGCCCCTGGTCGCGCCGCCGATAGAGCATCGACAACTCGAACCACAAGAGCCTCCGGAGTAGTGGCTTCGATATCGTCATGATGAGCTTCAATAGCGTGCACTATGTCGTCACTCATACCGTACTTTCGAGCTAGCTCGGCACCAATGTGATGATGTTTGCCTTCGACCTTATGGGTCACCGCCTTGCCTACGTCATGAAGTAGTGTGGCAGTTTTTGTAACGCGCACATTAGCACCGATTTCTTCGGCTATCATACCTGCTAGATGAGCCATTTCGGTGCTGTGAAGTAATACATTTTGACCATAACTAGTGCGGAACTTTAGCTCACCTAGTAGCTGCATCATTTCTTTTGGTATTCCGACTACACCGACTTCGCGAGCAGCGTCTTGGCCAGCACGAGTGACTTCTTTTTCAATTTGTTTTTCAGCTTTTGCAACCACCTCTTCAATTCGGCCTGGGTGAATCCGACCATCCTTCATCAGCATCTCTAAAGTTACCCGTGCAACCTGGCGACGAATCGGATCGAAACTAGATAGGACTACCATACCAGGCGTATCATCCACGAGTATGTCCACCCCGGTGGCTCTTTGAAGCGCTTGAATATTACGACCTTCTTTGCCAATAATTCGGCCCTTCATCTCGTCATCAGCTAGCTTTAAAGCAGTAACTGTACGCTCAGCCGTAACCTCACTGCTCATACGCTCCATGGCACTTAGTAGGATTGTCTGAGCTTTTTCCTCAGCCTCCTCCTGGACATCATTTTGCAGTTTACTAATTAAACCAAGCAAGTCATCCTTTATATCCCTTTCGGTCATTTGCATCAATTTTTCAGCTGCTTCAGACTTACTAAGTTTTGCAATTTTTTCTAATTTTTCTTGCTGACGCGAGCGGATAGCTCGAATCTCATCCTTTAGCTCCTCTATCTCGCTTTCGTCTTTACGAAGCTTTTCAGCCCTTTTATCGATTTCGTCTAATTTTTTATCTAAGGCAGCCTCACGATCGACTAGGCGGTTTTCAGTTTTTGCCCATTCTTTTCGACGTTCAGCCTCTTCTTTCTTCGCTTCGTTAGTAAGCTGCAGCGCATCGTCCTTGGCGGCCAAAACTATATCGCTAGCCTTGGTCTTAGCATCAGCGAGTGTTTGATCGGCTTGGTTTTTTCCATCAACCTGGCGGCGCTTTTCATACGCTATGGCTCCACCAACGCCAAAAAATGCTCCAGCAAGAGCAATTACTATTGTCTCAATCATATTTATTCCTTCCCCTAGACAACTGTGTCACTAACTAACAGCAGAAAATAGCATCAAGTTATCTAAAAGTTTCAAAAAGTTTCATTCATAGCCTATAAAAATAAATTTATAAGCGCATACTTATTGTAGCGCTTTTTTCACCAACTTCGCAAGACTACTTGCGTGGACTAGTTATATTTGCTTCGCCTCCATAATATGGCAACACAATTTGGTCGTTATCGCCGCGCTTTAGTCGATCAATTGCACGATCCTGCCAGCCTTCCTCGCGCTCGCCAACAACTGGAATCGCTTCTGCATCTGCGAGAGTGTTCATAACGGCCATACCAATGCGAAGCCCCGTAAAGCTACCCGGACCCTCAAACACTCCAATCCCCTGAATGTCGCGCCAAGTAAAATCAAGACTCTCAAGCGACTCTTCGATAAAACCAATCAGACCCCTAGCTAGTTCTCTATCGGCTTGCCAGCTAAACTCATTTCTGACGTCTTTGACTACGAGCGTCAGGTGGCAAGTTGGGGTAGAGGTATCAAGTAGCAGTATCACCTAAAATAGCCCCTCAAGCAACTTGCTACTTGACGCGCCAGTAGCAGCTAGCTTAACTTCGCGTGCGGTTGAAGTTTCACTGTCTGGAATAATCTCAATCGATAGTCGATCACTCGGCAGAGTACTTTTGACTGTTTCAGCCCACTCAATAATAACAATGTCACTACTGCTACCCATCATCTCTGATAACTCCATCTTTAAAATACCTGGGTCACTTAAGCGATAAAAATCATAGTGCGACAATCTAAGGCCGTCCCTAGCTTTGTATGTGCGCGAAATAGTAAAGGTTGGGCTTTGAATATCTTCGGCGACCTCCAAGCCCCGGGCTATGCCTTTTACCAGCGTAGTCTTTCCAGCACCGACGTCACCAACCAACTCGATGACTTCACCGCCACGCAGAAGGATTCCGATGCGAGCACCAAATTCTTGCATATGATTTACAGAAGAAATTTTTTTAATCATTTTCTTCATTATAACAAAGCTCGTGTTGTATAATTAGCATAAGCTAAACAAGGATACCTTATGCCAGAACTACGCGCCTTTATTAACCAAGCCCGTGAAAACGGCCTAAATAACGAGCAGATCAAAGAGGCTCTGCTGGCTAAAGGCTGGGACAAAAATATAATTGAAGTGGAGCTGCACGATATATCTGTGCCCACACCACCGCCGCCAACCACAGCATCCAACCAGCCTAAAACCCCTAGCAGCTTGAAGCCTGCAGCTGACCGGGGTCCGTCAACTAGCCCCCTCTCATCAGCCTTGCACCACGTTTTGCTTTGGTTTTTTGCTGCTGCCTCATCAATTGCTATTGGAGGAGTTGTAGCAACACTTTTTGGCGAAGAAATTTCATCCCGCGCTCTAGCTGCTATGATTGCGGTCACTGTCATTACAATAGTGCCTTACGCAGTATTATTCACCAGCTACCTGCGCCAGCTAAAGAAGTATCTCGACCTAGTTCCAGGTCGCGTATGGTCAATAATTACTATATGTATTCATAGCATTGGGGCACTGGTGTCAGCCATCACTGCAGTCATTACTGCAATAGTTGGTGACTCAAGTAGTGTCCTGACCGGTGCCATATTAATTTTAATTTTGAACCTACTAATTGTAGCTACTTACTATTTTGCAACATTTGGCACTGCTCGCCCCGGTCTGCGTAAAAATATTCTAAAGCTCTACCTACCAGCAGTAATTATCCTACTAGGTAGCCTGTTTGTATTGTCCATTTTCAAACTCGGACCTGTTCGCAGCGACGAAGCATTGCGACACGACCTGGCTGCAACAGTCCATAATATACGCGACTACACTACAGATAATAGCCGCCTGCCAGAGGCGCCGGCTAGCGACCTTATTGAGAACAGTGCGATAACCTACCGTATAAAATCTAGCAACACCTACGAACTATGTGCTAATTTTTCAGTTGATCGTTCAGGTGACGAAGATTTGTCATATTATGAATCAGGCCGAGGATATACACTCTACGATAATTCAGTTTCTGAATATTCCTTCAGCTACAGTGACAATGCGGGCTGCTTTTTAGTACAAGCCGAGCATCTCAGGAGTCGATCTTCGCCATATAACGACTATGAAAATATGGACCCAAGCCCGCTAGAATTCAACTAGCACATTGCTAGCCTCTTTAGTACAATATAAGCATATGCACATTTCTGACAACACGATTGAAGCGCTGCTCGAGCGCAATAGTATTACTAACGAAGAACAACTAGCACTTCTTAAGAAAGAAGCGTCTAGCTCTAATCGTTCACTTCAGGACGTTATACTAAAAGAGCAGCTAATTGATGATGAGTCATTAGTGAAGCTATTTGCAGATTATGCCGATATTCCCTTTATCAAACTCGACCCAAGAGAAATTCCAGAAGAAGCTTTGAATCTTATACCTGAGCGAATTGCCAGGCAATATAACGCAGTGCTGTTCAAGGTTGATGAAAACGGCACCAGGCACCTGGCAATGGAAGACCCTGATGACGTCCAGGCTGTCGACTTTATCCAGAAAGAAATCGGTAAAGAAACCATAATCTACGTCGCAACTCGCGACAACATATTGACATGCTTAGAAAATTATCGTGGAGATGTCAACAAAGAACTGAGCGATGTCATCGACACCCAGCGGCTAGAGGGCGAAGAAAAGTTAACAACAGATGAAGAGCTGGCCGAAGATTCCCCTATCGCCCAAACCGTTAACTTGCTACTAGAGTACGCGATCCGATCTAATGCTAGCGATATCCACATTGAACCCCGTGAAGATTTTGTTCAAGTGCGCTACCGAATTGACGGAGTGCTGCAAGAAGTTAATCAGCTGCCCAGAAACGTACTTGGTGCTCTAATTAGTCGAGTTAAGATTCTTTCCAACCTCAAGATTGACGAGCGGCGCGTCCCGCAAGATGGTAGGTTCAAGATTCGTGTGGCTGGGAAACGATACGCCCTGCGTGTATCAACCCTGCCCATCTCAGACGGCGAGAAAGTAGTTATGCGTATACTAAACGAGAGCACCCAAGCGGTCGGCTTGGAAGACCTTGGCTACTGGGGCACTTCACTAGAAACGATAACAAATGCATTTACGCAGCCAACTGGAATGATTTTAGTGACTGGCCCAACGGGATCCGGTAAGTCCACTAGTTTATTTAGTATTCTTACAATTCTTAACACCCCTGACGTTAATATTTCTACCATCGAAGATCCAATTGAATATAAAATCCCAGGTGTCAATCAAACTCAAACCAACGCTAAGGCTGGCATGACATTTGCCGGTGGGCTGCGTGCATTACTGCGTCAAGATCCAAACATTATTATGATCGGTGAGATACGTGACGGCGAAACCGCCAACCTAGGCGTCCAGGCCGCCCTAACTGGTCACCTGGTATTTAGCACCCTACACACCAACAATGCTGCCACCACCTTGCCGCGTTTACTTGATATGGGCATTGAGCCCTTTTTGATCGCCAGTACCGTTCAGGCTGTTGTCGGTCAGCGACTAGTGCGAAAACTATGCCCGCTGTGCCGCATCAGCTACAAGCCAGAGCCCAAAGAAACCGAAGCAGTTATGAGGATGTTTGGCATGGTTGGCGATAAAAGCTTTGCATATTTGCAGGAGCTAGAGCAGAATGCAAAAAATCAAGGCATTGGCGGCGATGCCGCTCTCAGTATCGAGGCGGGGACATTTGCGCGTCTGTGGAAGGCGGCTCCTGATGGCTGCGAAGACTGCAATAATACTGGCTACCGAGGGCGACTAGGTATATACGAAGTGCTAGGCAACTCACGGCCAATCCAGCAGCTTATTATTAGCAACGCCACCAGTAATCAAATCCAGGACCAGGCTATATCCGAAGGCATGCTAACAATGCAAATGGATGGGTTTATAAAAGCCCTCCGAGGGTCTACTACCATCGAAGAGGTGCTGAGGGTTACAAAGGAATAATATTATGACAAAGTTTGCTTACGTTGCTATCACACAAGACAATAAGCCTGTATCAGGTATTCATGAAGCCACCGAGCGACTGGCAGTCATTGACTCGTTAATCAAGCAAGGGCTACATCCAGTTGAGATATCTGAAGCCTCTAAAGTCCCGTCTGGATTCAGCCTCAAATTACTTCATTCTAATAAGATTAAGTCTGATGATATCGTTATATTCACTCGACAACTAAGTGCGATGGTTGGCGCTGGTGTTCCACTGCTACGAGCTTTAACCACCATGGCGGGCCACACCGCCAGCCCCGGACTTAAGCAAGTGCTCACTACTGTTATTCAAGACATAGAAAGCGGCATGTCACTCGGTGAGGCGCTGGCAAGTCATCCCAATACGTTTAACGATGTTTACGTAAACATGGTAAACGCTGGAGAAGCGGCCGGCATCTTAGACGAGATCTTAAATCGCTTAGCCTTGCAGCAGGAAAAAAACGCTACCATCCGAAAAAAAGTTAAAAGTGCCATGGCCTATCCGGCAGTACTGATGGTGATTACAGTGCTAGCTTTTTTTGGTTTAATGCTATTTGTTATACCTCAAATTGGAGAAATTTTAACAGACCTTGGTGGAGAGGATGCAGAACTCCCGGCACTGACCCAAGCCATGCTAGCAATTAGTGACTTCATACGAAACTTTTGGTTTATTGTCATCCCTAGTATATTTGGATTGTTTTATCTGTTTATACGCTACATTCGCACACCGACCGGAAAACTGCAGTTCCATACAATTGTCTTAAAAATCCCCATCCTAAGCACCATCATTAAAAAGGTGGCTGTGGCTCGGTTTGCTAGGACATTTGCATCGCTAATGGGCGCAGGCGTTGCTGTACTAGAGGCGCTTGACGTGACTGGTAGGGCAATTGGAAACAAGATTTATGAAAGATCCTTAACTGCCGCAGCTGACAACATAAAAAACGGTGACCCGCTATCTAGCATAATAGAACGCGAAGAAGAGCTGTTTCCAGCTATCGTCGCTCAAATGCTAGCAGTCGGAGAGGAAACCGGCCAGACTGAGGCCGTCCTAGGAAAGGTTGCTGCTTTTTACGAAGAAGAGGTCGACGTAGCTATCGGTGGACTCAGTTCGATTATCGAGCCTGTAATGATTGTAATTATGGGTAGCATGGTAGGTTTAATTGCTGCCAGCGTCATGGGGCCAATTGCAGGCCTAGCGCAGAACATTCAAGGCTAGGGATAAAATCTATTCACATCTAAAACGCTCGTGGTATACTGATACTAAGAATTAGCGTGGGCAAAATGGTAAAATTATTTTTTAAAGACAAACCTATTGTAGGACTTGACATAAGTCAAACTGGCATCAAAGTTATGGCCGTAAATGCCAAGAGGTGGAAGGTGCTTGGATATGGGTCAATTGATCTTGATCCGGTAAAGATGCAGCAATCACTTGATAAGCCAGACGGCTATTTGGCTGAGAACATTCAGGAACTACTTAAAAATAGAGTTGTCGGATCACTCGCTAGCGACCACGTTGTCCTAGGTGTGCCTACTTCACGTACCTTTTCAAGAACTTTTGCTCTCCCCAGTGCTGGTGAAAAAAACCTTAAAGGGGCAGTTGAAATCGAAGCTGAGCAATATATCCCAATCCCCGTCTCGTCTCTTTATATTGATTACGAAGTGATTGAACGGGCCAAAAAGGAGCTGACCGTAATTATGTCTGCGGTACCTAAAACTCTTGTCGATAGCACCATTTCGGCTGCTGAAAACGCTGGCATGCGTGTGGCGATGTTAGAACCAGGTATAAATGCTGTGGCTAGGGTACTTGAAGCCACCGAAGATGCACACCTAACTTCTGTGATTATCGATATCGGACCCGCTAGTACCGACATTGCCATCCTTGATGGCGCTATTCGCGTAACTGGTGGAACTAATATAGGGGGCAATACTTTCACGCTTAATATTGCCAAGAAGTTGGGTGTCTCGCTTGAAAACGCTCACCAGCTAAAAGTTATAAATGGACTCAGTGCCGGTCCACGACAGGAAAAAATAACCTCGGCACTACGCCCTAGCCTCCAGAGAATTGCCATGGAGACAAAAAAAGTTATTCGCTACTACAATGAACGACTAAAGCGTGAAACAAAAATTGAACAAGTATTGGTAGTTGGCGCCGGTAGCAATGTCCCTGGTATCGGTGATTATTTTACTAATGAGTTAGTCATGCCAGCTCGCGTTGCCAGCCCTTGGCAACAATTAGACTTCGCTGACCTGCCAAGACCCGAAAAACAATTCCGATCTCGTTATATCACCGTTGCTGGGCTGGCTAGTATCGATGGAAAAAGGATTTGGAAATGATCAACCTGCTACCCCCAGACTACAAGACTGAAATTCAAGCAGCTCGTATGAATAGAGCACTGGTTGGATATTTGTTATTTACGATTATGGGTGCCGCATTCCTAGTCGCCAGTCTAGCGGGTACATACTACTTACTGACCCAAACCCGTGACAGCGCTGATATCGCTAGAGAGCAAAATGAATCACGCTTTAGTGAAGTCATGGAAGCGCAGCAGCAAGCCAGTGAACTACGCTCGAATCTAGCCATGGCCAAATCTATCCTTGATAGCGAAATTACCTACTCTGACATCCTACTTGATATCGCCGCACTAATGCCTAGCGGTACAATTCTAGATGAACTCAAGCTAGATAAAAACATTTTTGGTTCAGAAACAACTATAACTGCCTACTCCCGCACCAACGAAAGTGCTCTTGCATTAAAGGAGTCTTTTGAAAAATCTGATCTGTTTAGTAACGTAAGCTTCCAAAACATTTCCCAATCCAGTTCTAATGAGAATAGAGATTATCCGTATACAGTGTCGCTAAATGTTACCTTCAGGAATAGGACGTACTAATGCCCAGAAAAGAGAAAAAATCTTTCAGCGCCTCATCCCTACGCAATCTATTGGCTGGTTTAATTATTTTAGTTGCTGCCGCGAGCCTAGGGGTGTTCTTTTACGCCCGCGGCGTGATAACCGAATATGCTGGTGAAGTAAATTCAGCTATCGAACAGGCTAGCACTAGTGGAAACGACCTCGAAGAACTCCAAAACTTACAGCTTGAGCTCGATAAATACAAGGATATATCTCAAAAAGCTGCTAGCTTAGTCATCAGTGGCCAAACCTTCGAGCATCAAAATATTATTATTAGCACATTGACCAGTTATGCAAATAATGCTGGTGTAACAATTACTGAATACGGCTTCCAGGACTCGACTGCGAATGCAGGACCCCAAAGCTCTGGCTCAGGCGGCGAAAATGCAGCTAACCCTGCTCCCAGCATAACCGGAGCAAGGACTATAGTTGCGACTGTGAATTTAGCCACCCCGGCGTCATACGAAAACTTACTTCGTTTTATATACGCTATAGAAAATGGTCCCACAAAAATGCAGCTATCTAGCATTTCACTAGCCCGTAACATTGACGGTGGCAATAGTGTAAATGTTGAAACTTTAAACATAGAGGTATACGTCCGTGAGTAAGAAGACGAAAGTTAAAGTTGGCAAAAAGAAGCAGTCATCGCTAGACATGCACGATCTGTCGTCTAAGCTAAAAACAACTTTTAGACGATTCTCATGGACTGCCGCAATTTTAGTTATACCAATCATATTAATTTTTGCCATTTTGAATCTAATGAATATAGTCGAAAACACCTCCGAAGTTGATCAGAACATGAGCAATAGCGCCATGTTTGACCAGGACACAATACGACGACTAGAAGAGGTTAAAAGCAGTAGCAGCCAGCAGCTGGATATACCCGCAGGTAGACGTATTAATCCCTTTGTTGAGTAGTAAGCACAAACAGATTATAATGAGTGTATGCTACTAAATGGTTCACAACTTATCGACATGCCCATCATGGGGCTTCGAACCGGACATGAGCTAGCAAAAACTGCGAAATCTATAATTGACCCTAACAACCTGAGAGTTCTTGCCTATGAAGTTCAGGGTCGCACCCTTGACCAAAACCCATCACTGCTGCGGATTGCCGATATTCGTGAAATTAGCGATATAGGCATGATCGTTGACTCAAGCGATGAATTCGTAGCACCTGAGGACGTAATAAAAATAAACGAAATTTATAAACTACACTTTGAACTTGTGGGTTATAAAGTGACAGATGAAAAAAATAAAAGACTAGGTAAAGTCACTGATTATACGATTGATGTTAATGGCTTCATAGTTAAGCAGCTTGTGGTGCAACGACCAATCTTTAGGAGTCTAAATGACACTGAACTGATCATTCACCGCAACCAAATCACAGCTATCAATGACGAGGCAATCATAGTTCATACTGGCAGCAACAAGAACACCCAGCCACTCAGACAGCCACTTCGCGAGTACGCTAATCCGTTCAGACAGTCGCCACAAGCGGATAGCTCGATTGATATTACTTAAAAGCATATAATGCCGCGCCGCCTAACAAGGCTTATTCACGCGACAGCTCACGCTTGATGTCTTCATATAAAAAGCCCTGACGCAGCAAATACGCTATAAACTTTTGCTGGTCCTGGTATCGAGACTTTTTCTTTTCAATAACTTTTCTTAGGTCTAGTACTTCGTCTCTATCAACATCCGAGATGGCTTTTTCAATAATATCACTGCTAACACCCTTTGACCTTAGCTCTGAGATTAGCTTTCGCTGACTGGCGCCTTTTTTTTGACTTCTATTCTCTAGCCAGTAGCTTGCAAATGCCTCATCATCTATATAGCTTTTTTCTAGTAGCCTATTAAATACTCGATCGACAGTAGTCTGACTAATACCCGCTTTTAGTTCGCCGTTTTTAGTGCGAGTTTGCCTAGTTTTTCTATGAAGATAGTCCCGCACTTCGCGAGCGCTCCTAGGGCGCATTAAACAATATTCAAGCGCACGTGCATACACTCTACTAAACTCACCTTCACCCCGTAAGCTTAGCAGCTGCTCATCGCTATACTCCTGACCGACTTTTACCTTGAGTTCAGAAACCTGTGCTATATCCAGACTAAAACTGTACTTCCCATCCAGTATGACATTGATACGATCTGGGTTCTTTTTCTGAACTGTTAATGCCGTAATCTTCTTCACTACAAGGTTTGGCGGTCTAATTTAAACTTCGGATTCAGAAACTTTTTTCCGGACTTTATCTTCTATTTCCTGCAAGACTTTAGGGTTTTGAGCTAGGTACTTTTTGGTGGCCTCGCGACCTTGGCCAATCTTGCTATCGTTATAGTCAAACCAAGCCCCAGACTTTCCTACTACCATGTGTAAAACAGCTAGGTCGAGAACATCGCCCGTCCTTGATATACCTTCGTTATACATGATGTCGAATTCTGCAACCCTAAACGGCGGTGCAATCTTATTCTTAACTACTTTTACCTTTGTACGGTTACCGACAATCTCGTCACCCACTTTGATTTGACCAATTCTACGAATATCAAGGCGGACCGAAGAATAAAACTTCAAAGCATTACCACCGGTAGTCGTTTCAGGATTACCAAACATGACCCCAATTTTCATTCGTATTTGGTTAATGAAAATGACGGTTGCCTTTGACTTGTGTATTATACCGGTTAGCTTTCGAAGCGCTTGACTCATTAGACGCGCCTGCAAGCCCATGTGGCTATCACCCATGTCGCCATCAATTTCTGCCTGCGGGACTAACGCTGCCACAGAGTCTACTACAATTAGATCCACCGCATTAGAACGTACTAACGTTTCGGTAATCTCGAGTGCCTGCTCGCCGTTGTCGGGCTGTGATACAAGCAGGTTATCGGTATCGACGCCAACCCTTTTGGCATACGATGGGTCTAGTGCGTGTTCAGCATCAACGAATGCTGCTGTGCCACCTTGTTTCTGTATTTGAGCAATCGCATGAAGTGTTAACGTCGTTTTACCGCTACTTTCAGGACCGTAAATTTCGATTATTCGACCCTTGGGATAGCCACCCCCGAGTGCAATATCCAAGCTAAGTGCACCTGACGGCACCAGCTCAACATCTAACGTATGCTGGTCACCCAAACGGCGTATCGATCCATCGCCAAATTGTTTAGTGATTTGATCTACTGCCAATCCTAACGCCTTTAGCTTTCCCTCACTGTCAGCCGCTGCTGTTTTATCAGACTTTTTCGCCATATTCTTCCCCTCGTTTACTATCTCTATTATACGATTATTCGCCCGTATTTGCTACAATGGCTATAAGCATGAAAAAACAATTTGGATTCACCGTTATTGAGCTCCTGGTTATTGTAGTTATCCTAGTTACCGCTAGCGTATTATTTTTTGTTCAAAAAAATAATATAGCTGTAGCTGGGCGGGATGATCATAGAAAAACTGCTATTAACGCAATGTACTACAGCCTGGAAGAATATTATTTTGCCGAAAACAAACACTACCCCGAATTTATTGACGAAAAAGTACTACCAACGGTAGATCCTGACCTATTTACGGATCCAAACGGACACAAGATTGGTAAAGGAGAGTCAGAATATCGCTACGAGCCAGTCGCGTGCGAAAATGGAGAGTGTAGCGGATATAGTTTGCGGGCACTGCTTGAAAACGAATCTGACTTTGTAAAAACTAATAGATCATAGCCTGCGGACTAATCAACCTGCTAGCTGTCGCTAAGGATATCTTTTTCAATATGATCTTCGGAAATTGGACGCCCTACTTTGTAAGCATGTACTGCGCCATTTAGGCGCTCCGTTTGCGTTTTAGGATTTTCTACCAAATTAAACCGATAGGTTGTTTCAGAACCAACAGTTGAAAGCCTGATTGATCCATAATTAAAGATATGCTGAATGACGCCCTCTTTGCGATGACTCACATCTTCAACTCCGCGCAGATCAATCGTTTGCCGCTTTTGATTGAATAGGCCTGTTTGAATATACTGAATGACTCGCTCATTGGTGACTATGAACCGATTTCCGCGATAGACGACTGTGCCCACCCAGCCTATGGCAAGCAGAAATAGCTGCAATGCAATCATCATAATAGCAAGGTAAAACTGTGCTTCACGGCTGCCAACAATTCCACTACCTATAGTGGGGTCAATGACTAGAGCCACCCAGGCACCGGCAAGTAGAACCATAGCCACCACTTCTGCAGCCCATATATAAAATATACCTATAGGATGCCGGGTTGCACATCGCACGACATATTCGGTGTCGTTTAGGGCTATGTTAGGGTACTTCTTCTTCGAGCGCTCATGCCGCTTCTTAACCACCTCTAGGCTTTCGCCAGATACGGAATGCTTGTTTGAATCATCCCCTTTAATACTTTGAGAGCTAGCGGTATCGGTGTGATAATTTTGATTATCATGGTGCTGCACATGCTGAGGAGCAACCACCGGGGCCTGTGGGGATGTTTGTGTATGCGCCTGCGTAAAGTTCTGGGGCGAAGGCGGGTGGTGATATAGCGGCCTACCCTCGGCATCATATGCCACGGGCTGCGGAGGTGATGATTGGCTAGGTTTATTCATGATAACTTTAATTATAACAGTTTCTGAACCTTTGACTCCGTTGTGCCTGGAGATTGAATATTTAAGTGCCGATAGCTTTTTGGAGTTATGCGGCGACCGCGTGGAGTGCGCTCAATAAACCCAATCTGCAGTAAGTAGGGCTCATAAAAATCTTCGATGGTCGAGGCTTCGTCGCCCGTAAGAGCCGCAATGGTATTTAGACCCACGGGATTCATGCCGTAATTTTCAATAATGCTTTTAAGCAAGTTGCGGTCTGCCGGATCAAGCCCTAATTCGTCAACCTCAAGCATCTCGAGCGCCTGCCGCGTGATATTCATGTCAATAATCCCATCACCATTCACATCAGCATAGTCGCGTACCCTCTTTAGTAGCCTGTTTGCGATCCGAGGAGTAAGCCGTGCCCTAGTTGACAATAAATCAGCTGCCTTTTCATGAATCTTGCTTTCTAGTATTGAAGCTGCCCGTATAATAATTTTGGAAATTTCATCTGGCTTATAAAACTCTAGTCGATATATGTGACCAAACCTATCCCGGAGGGGTGCTGCCAGTGCTCCTGTGCGCGTAGTTGCGCCTATAACTGTAAACCTAGGGAGATCCAACCGAACACTGCGAGCAGCCGGTCCTTTGCCAATCACAATATCGAGCTTGTAATCCTCCATGGCACTATATAGCACCTCTTCGACTGTACGACTAAGTCGGTGGATTTCGTCAATGAATAATATATCGCCATCTGCAAGGTTAGTAAGAATGCTAGCCAAATCACCAGCTCTCTCAATAGCAGGGCCTGCAGTAATCCGGATATTAGCGCCCATTTCATTTGCAATCACACTTGCCATCGTCGTCTTGCCAAGACCGGGTGGGCCATATAGCAGCACATGGTCTATTGGTTCGCTGCGCTTCTTTGCCGCAGCAATCGCAAGCTGCAAGTTTTTCTTCAGACGATCTTGTCCAATATACTCAGAAAAATTAGATGGTCTTAGGCTAACCTCTATTTGCTGTTCTTCAAAGTCTTCATCTGAGACACTAGTATCTACGATTCGCTCAACTGCCATGTTCTACCCTACATTTTACCATTAACCATACGTCCTCTAATATTCGTTCTGTCTCGATTGCCAAATATCCTTCCTCGAGTAAAATCCTGCTAATGCTATTTTCATTCCAGTATGAAAAGTACCTCGAACCCTTCATCTTGTGCATACGCCATCGTTCACTGTTGCCATATTTAGTAGTAAAGCTTAGCATGCCACCTGGGTTTATATGGGGCTTCAAATTGCGCAGTGCTAGACGCAGGTCGTTTTCTGTAAAATGTGTAAACACTGCGGCTGCAAAAATAAAATCATAAGGCTGATCGATCTTGTCGCTAAGTACATTGAACTTTCTCGCTGGCAGATTGCGGCGCCTTAGCTCATTAACTGCAGACTGCGAAGCATCTGTAGCGTCAATATCATATCCTTTTGAAATTATATAACTAGCGTCTCGTCCAAACCCAGCGCCAATTTCTAATATACGAGCAGACAAGTCAACTTCTGATAACAAATCATCAAGCCACTGCCTATGATCACCGCTAATCTCGCTAGTGGTATGGGCTATATAACTAGCAAAATCTTCGTCATATGCTTCAATCGTACGAGCATTCGCATCACTAAAAGTAGACATTACTACTCTACTCACTGCGAAGCGCGTGAGTAACGCGTTCAGCTGTGGTTAAGTTATGAGGCACTCCTTCCAGTGCTCGAGTTGCGTCATTGAGGTTATATCCTAGCGCCATTAGTGCTTCTAGTGCCTCGTCATTTCTAGCAATAGTATGTGAAACCCCTATCGTATCTGTATCAGACCTAAGCGGCAAGCCCACTTTATCAGCTAGATCCACCACTACCCGCTCAGCGATACGCTTACCAACTCCCGTAGCCTTAGTGATAAAGCCACTATCGCCACTAGCTATAGCACCCCGCACCTGCTCGCTACTACCGATACTTAAGATGGCAAGTCCGGCCTTTGGGCCAACTCCCTGAACTGTAATTAGCATTTCAAATAGTTTTTTTGCAGCCAGGCTCGAAAACCCAAACAGCTCCTGACTCTGCTCGCGAATATGGTGATAGGTATAGAATTTTGCAGTGTCATCCAAGTTACTAGCTTCATAATCCCCTAGTGGAACCTGGACCTCATATCCAATCCCGTTCACGTCAATAATCAGTGAAGAGTTAAATTTTTCGACAACCTTGCCGTTAACGTGCGCTATCATATCTCTATTATCGCACACTACCCCTAGCTTCTAGAAATCAAAGCTATGGTGGCTACCGGAAACTACGGTGACGGACTGCTGTCGCTATCGGGACTGGAATCGCTGCCAGTGCCTTCATCACCCTCCGGAGATTCATCATCTTCGTCATTATCTGATTCAGACTCCTCTGAGTCCCGGTTACTGTCGCGTTCCCTGCGGCGGCGCTCGCGCTCCTCTTCACGCTCCTCACGGCGTCGTTCACGCTCAACTTCTTCCGGGTCCGGTACATTACAGACTCCAGTTGGCTGAACATTATCTAAAAATACCTCTAGTCTTGTGCCGGGTCCCTGCCTGGTAGCTCGATTACCGTTAGCTACACAAATAAGCACCTCTACTACGCCGTTAGGGCGTACAAATTCCACTGGCTCACTACCTTGCAGCGCAGCCTGCATAGTCCCTCGCCATATAGGCCCTGCCATATCGGATCCGCCACGTGCCATTTCACGGTTATCATTATTCCCCACCCATACTCCAACTGCCAAGGACGGAGTATATCCAATTGTCCAGGCATCACGCCTATCATCCGTTGTGCCCGTCTTGACTGCAGCCTGATAGCCAGGGACAGTCAACGTATTGCCAAACACTGGCATTCGAGCATTGTCATCAGACAGAATATTAGAAATCATAAAGGCACCCTCTCGGCTAATAACCTCCTTGCTCGAGGCATCGGCACGATAAATAGTATTATCAAACTTATCATTTATAGACTCAACCAGTAGCGGCTCATACTGACGGCCGGCATTTCCAAATGCGGCGTAAGCATTGGTCATGTCTAGCAGCTTTGCTTCGGCCGAACCTAGCGCGAGTGAGAGTCCGTAATCGGCACTGCTATCAAGGGTTGATATACCCATCCTCTTTGCTGCTTCAACAGTTTTGGCTACCCCCAGCTCTTGGACTACTTTCACGCTTGGGATATTCAAGGACCGACCTAGGGCGTCCCGAATACTAATACTGCCCCTAAATGTCCTGTCAGCATTCTGTGGCTGATAGCCATTAAAATCAGTGGGCACATCCTCGACCATGGTCGCAGGCGTAATGACGCCACGAGCTAGGGCCTCGGCGTAGTAAATCGGCTTAAAGCTAGATCCAGGCTGGCGCGAGCTCGTCACTATATTGACTTTGCCAAATTGATCATTTTCCCAATCAGCACTTCCAACTAGGGCGCGAACTGCTCCGCTTGATGGTTCAATTGCCACTAGCCCAGCATTTGAACCGCCCCCCATTTGGACGTAACCAATGTGGCCTGATACTTGATCGTTGGCTGCCTGCTGCAGCGAACGATCAAGTGATGTAGTAACGCGGTAGCCTGAGCGTATTACGCGCTCCTCGCCATAACGCTCATAAAGTTCGCTTAAAACCATTTCAGCAAAATGGGGCGCCAAGCCATTATCATGCGCTCCGCCGTTAGAATAAACTAGCTCAACTGACAGCGCCGCTTCCTTTTCGTCTTCGGTAATCATTTCATTTGCTACCATGCGCGAAAGAACTGTATTCTGACGCTGAAGGGCAAGCTCTTCACTGCCAGAGATTGGTGAATATGCACCTGGAGCGGGCAACAACCCAATTAGCATTGAACTTTCCGCTAGATTCAATTCCCTAGGATGCTTACTATAGTAAGTCTCAGCCGCATCCAAAATGCCGAATGTCCCCTCGCCATAATGCACCGAGTTTAGATACATTTCTAGAATTTCGTCCTTGGTGTAGTTTCGTTCGATTGCAATTGAAACTGCTAGCTCCTGGTATTTCCTGAGATAGCTTTTTTCATCACTTAAAACTGTATTTTTAGCTAGCTGTTGAGTGATAGTCGAGCCCCCGAAAGCAGTCGTGTCTCGAAGAATAATATTAGTATAAAGCGCCCTTAGCGTAGATAGAATGGAAAAGCCGCCATGCTCGTAAAAATTTTTATCTTCGGCAGCTATTACAGCTTTCTCGATATCATCAGATATATCATCAAGTGGCACCATCTCTCGTCGCTCAGCAGTACCAAATGAATAAAAAGACTCACCGTCTTTATCCATCAAGACTATCCCAGTGTTATTGCGATTCATCAGTCTTTCTTTGTTGCTAATGTCGCGTGCGAAATAAGCGTAGGTTGCAACTGGAATAATTAGCAGTAGCGCCAGTAATGGCCCACCAATTACAAGAGATTTCTGAGCAAAACTTAAACTACTAAACCACTGCCACCGCCGCTTCACGCTACGTTTGAACTTTTCAGCGGGAGTTAACCGCTTGGTATACTTACCTTGCCTAACTGGAGTTTTTCGTTTCATAGTCTAGAATTATAGCAACTTAGGAAGTTGCGTATCTTTTTGCTCTCTCGTAAATTTTACCTCATTTGAGCGCTATTTTATAGATTTATGCTTAAAACTAGCTTACTAGCTCACGCGATTCATCATGGCATGGGTGATTGCAGTAGCCAGTGCGTCAGCACAGTCGTCAGGTTTTGGGACCTCTTTTAAGCCTAGCTGTAATCGCACCATTTCCTGAACCTGTTTTTTCTCAGCCTTGCCATACCCAGTCAAGGTTTGCTTTATTTGAAGCGGTGTATACTCGGCGATTCTAGCACCGCCCTTATAGCCAGCCAGCATTGCAACTCCTCTGGCATGAGAAACACTAATGGCTGTCGTTACGTTACGCGAAAAAAATAACTTTTCTATCGCCATAACATCTGGTTTTGTTTCCTGAATAATATCAGCTAAACTATCATAAATTTCGTCCAGTCGCAGTTCTAGGGGTGTGTGAGCGGGCGTTCGAACTACTCCAGCTGCCACCATGGTAGTTCTACCTTTTTTTACGTCTACTACACCAAATCCCAGAATTCCTGTTCCCGGATCAATTCCCATTATCCTCACTGTAGCAACTCTTTTCTATCACCATCCACTACATATACCTCGCCGTCACTTAAGGTCACGTGGTCATAATTTTTAGCTTTGAGCGCCGCCCTCATAGCCTCTGCCTCGCCCGCGAACCAGTCAGACTCATAATGCACAACCAAATGTAAATCAATCAAAGCTAGCCCCTCCCAGATTGTTTCAGCTTTATATCCTAAGGGAACAAAGTTTGGCATGTCGCCATATTCAACTCCGTGAAGTGACGGGGTAGCGATTATAGCTCCAGCGCTAGAGCCGCCATATATCAGCTGATCTCTTTTTAGCATCTTAATCAGCAGTTCATCTAAGCCACTATATTTAAAGGCTTTTCGAAGCACAAACGTATTGCCACCGCTGACCCACAGTACGCCAGCGCTACTGAGTATTTTTTCTAGTTGGTCTTTTTTACCGCTAAAATAGTCCCGCAAATCCAGTAGCTCAAATGAAAACCCAGCCGATTCAATTTCAAGCTTTTTTTCTGCCACATGCTGATCGATTTCCTCTCGGGGGGCGCCGTCCTTGGCGTTATTAACCAGTACGATATGCCTATTGTCGCCCGCGAGCTCTTTAAGTCGCTTGATGTGATTTCCGAATCCTTGGGAAGATAAATATAGCCTCATATATAACTTCAAGTATAGCGATAGTCATCCGCTCACGCTAGGGCTTGCCTATAGCAGAAAAAATGCCCATGGCTTTGCGCGCTAGGTGCGCTATTTCATGACGCCACTCCCAGACGCCGTACCCCACCGCTAAAACTCCCGCGCCTACAACTGCCCACCAACCCATGTAAGCTCCAATCTCCTCCTGTACCTCCTCGACACCATAGGCTACCGTCGGCATTTCACGAATCAGACGGCAACGATTAGTTTCAGGATTTCGCTCCTGCCCTGGACCACATGGCGTAAGCGAGCTAGTCGAGGCTCCAGCAACGCTACGGCATCGATTGGTCTCAGGGTTTCTTTCTTGCCCTGGACGGCATGGTGTTAAGTGAGTGGTGGATCCAGAATTAACCGATCGGCAACGATTGGTTTCCGGATTTCGCTCTTGTCCTGGGCGACATGGTGTGAGTTGGCTTGAGGCAGAAGCTATCAAGCGACAACGATTAGTTTCCGGGTGCCTATATTGGTTTTCATTGCACGGTTTTAGAGCATTAGCAGCCTTGGCGACTACGACTTCAGGTTCAGGAAATACATTATAGGCATATTCCGGAGACGGCGTACCCCACTGCCACTCGTCAAGCTCGTTATTATAAGCCCATGACTTTCCTTTTAGCGAGGCCGATGAAGCACTTGGATATTCCATGACAGATTCTTCATACATATGAACTCCATAAACATCTTCAAACCATAAATGATTGCCACCCGTTGTTAGCCCAATGTCTCGCCCGCTTGCGTCACTGATTATAGTAAAATGCTCACCCGGTAGCACCTGGCCACTCAAAGTAAAAGTATTCGATGCGGTGGCATTTTGACCCCTATAGCCATTACGTATACGAAAATCGTCTAACATAACTGGCTGATTAGTTGGATTAAAGACCTTTATATAGTCACCGCAATCTAGCGCTTCTTCTAGTGGCGAACAATTCCTGGCATTAGGTAGGATTTCCAGCACCTTCAGACTAAAAGCACTAGGAAATTCATACCACCCTCCGCCATAAAGCGGACTGCTTTCATCAGCTAATATAAAATCAGTTTGCGTTCCGACAGCGTAGCGATCATTTGCAGTTTTTCGACGTTTCAAACGCTGCGAATCTTCGCCACTAGGCAACGGTAGCTGGGTTTTTTCGGTTAGCTCTTGTCTAATCACATTAATCGAGCTAGCGACCTGAAGTGACCCATCAGGAATAGTTAGCTGATACTGATAGTCGGCCCCCGTAACGAAAGACACTTCGCCAATTACAATGTAATCACGAGGCATTACCCAGCCCGATAGGTCCGCCAACGCTAGTTCAGATAATGGACCCCCTAGCTCTAAGGCTACTTTTATACCATCTACATTTAGTGGTGCGTCCGAGTTATTAAAAAGCTGCACATGGTGCAGCTTTGGTCCGGTTAAGTAAAAGTCTGTAACGATGAGTGATGAAGGCGCAGGCGCTGGATCGATTGGTGGCTGGGTAGTAACATCGATAGCCTGGACGCGCGCTGGCATTGCAGCCGCTATGACCACTGCCGACAGAAGCGTACCTAGCATTAGGCGTTTAAGCATATAACACATTGCCACCGCTTAAAGTTAGCTATAAATTATTTATAACAAAAATAACTATTCAGAGCAAATTTTATATATCAACAGTGATGTCAGCGTTCGTATGAACATTAATAACATCGTCTAAATCATCGAGTGCATCGAGTAATTTCAGAACTTTTCGTGCTGTATCCTCGTCGCCTACCTCCACCTGATTACTAGCAATATACTGCAATTCGGCATCTTGCACCTTTAGTCCGCCGCCAACTAGCCTTGATCGCACTGGCATCAACTCTTTTTGATCAGTGTAGACAATAATTTCACCATCTTCTTCGACGGCGTCATCAGCACCTGCATCCAGTACAGCTAGCAGCGCATCTTCGCCGCTCGCTTCTACGCGAATTACACCTTTACGTTCGAATTGGAACATCACACTGCCAACATCTGCAATTGTACCGCCATTTTTTGTAAGTGTTGTTCGCACCTCTGGGTAAGTCCGATTGCGATTATCGGTCGCTGTTTCAATAATTATACCTACACCTCCTGGACCATAACCTTCGTAGGTGATTTCCTCTATTGCAGCCGCACTCTTGTCACTAACCCTATCAATCGCACGTTGAATATTGGCATTTGGCATATTGGCGCTCTTTGCTTTTTCAATTGCCACTGCAAGTGATGGGTTCATGTCAGGATCGGCCCCACCGCGGGCAGCAATTGCAATTTGATTGCCCAGTTTTGTAAATAACGCCCCACGCTTGGCGTCGTTAGCGCCTTTTTGGCGTTTAATAGTTGACCATTTGCTGTGTCCAGCCATGAAATACTTTCCTAATTATCGTATAATCTGAGTCTATTATATCAAATACCCTTGCCCTGCATCACACCTCTGCCGGTGGCTTCTATCTGTCCATAAGGTCGCCCCACTAATCTAAAAGGTCTACCCTGCTAAAATAATTTAACAATAAACGCTACTCCACGATATTAGAATCACGCAGACTATGGCCAGTTTTTCGCCACATGTACCAACAGGCTACAATCAGTACCGCGTAAAGTCCTGACACTGCCCATGAATTTAACTCTAGCTCGCTCATAGCCCACGGCAGCTGCGACAGATAGCTAGCTACACTTGTCATATAAGACAGCAGCCACTCAGCCGGCAAGCCAAACACAGCTGACATACCGGGAATAATCAGCGACCCAGCACCTGCGATAAATGTGAACAGCATTGCTAGTGGTACAAGTGGCAGCACTAAAGCATTGGCAATCAACGCCACATTGGAATATTCGCCAAATGCAGCCACGATGATAGGTAGTGTACATAGCTGTGCCGACAAGGTTTCGCCCAAAATCTGGCGTAAGGTGCCTGGTTTTTTACTGCCGAAAAAATAGGCTTGGAGCAATGGCGCCAGCACCATCACTCCAGCAAAAGCCGTAAAACTTAACTGCCATCCCAAATCGTTCCAGCCATAAGTTGGATTTATCAATACTGTCACAGCAGCAGCAAATGGCAGTAGCACTAGTGGGTGAAATTTACGTCCATAATACCAAGCCAGCAAACTAAGTCCAGCCACCAGCCCAGCACGCGACATGCTAGGGCTTATACCTGTAACTGCAATGAAGGATACAGTCATAGCACTAGCCGAGAAAGCCGCTAGATACTTAGACACCCGCACAAACAAACGGCGCGCTAGACGCACCAGTATTGTTAAGTTATAACCACTAGCCACCACCACATGGGTGAGTCCGGTTATTCGTAATGCTTGGTCGAGCTCTGGCGGCAAAGCCCGACGCTGACCGACTAAATAGCCAATTCCTAACGAAGCTTCTGGCTCACTAACCGCCTGGCGCACACTATCCGCGAACCAATCCCGCACCCGCCTCGCTATATCACCTGGCTGCGGTCGCTGGACTCTTTCTAGATTTGCCCGATACATACTAGCGGCAAATCCACCAAAGCCCTCACCAAGCTTGCCATTAATTACTACGATGTCACCTCGTTTTACATCCAAGTTAGTCGATACACTTACCCAAATCTGCCCAGCCGCTGACTGCTCGTTAATCGAGACTTCATTCAAGCGCAAGATCAATGCATCGCTCCTGCCGATATCAGGATCTTCCCTAACCTTACCAGTGATTGTAACCTCACTACCGACTGCAGTCTGGTAAAGTTGCAGTTGTCCGCGAGTAATGCTACCTCGCCAGGAACCTATTAATAGACCGGCAAAGATAATAACCGCCACCACCCACATCTGTCTATTCCAAAAACTAAATATTGCCAGCGACCCGCCACCTATTAGCAAGCTAATGTTCGACGCCAGTCCAACTGGTATATATTGCGACGTTACCGCGCCTACTACCACCCCTAAACTAAGCCAAGCTATAAGCCAAGACGAATGAATTTTGCGCCATAAACGCCACCACGCCATGGTTGCATTATACACCCCACGGGTGTCCTGGATTCAAGGTCGTAATATCACGTGCCAATTAAAAATACTCACGCGCAAGGTGAGTTATTTTTATTGGAGGAGCCACTGGGACTTGGTCACTTTCAGCGACCCCGGAATTTCACTATTGAAAACAAGTTTTCATCGGAAAGTTCTCTTGCGAACTGCTTCAAGAGCAGTTCTCACCCAGATACACCCCACGGGTGTCCTGGATTCAATCAAAGAAACAATTCCACGAAAAAACCCGACGCTAAAGGTCGGGGTTTATCGTGGAGGAGCCACTGGGACTTGAACCCAGGACACCCTGCTTAAAAGGCAGGTGCTCTAACCAGCTGAGCTATGGCTCCA
>CAZEGC010000012.1:0-22333 GCA_964511635.1 uncultured Candidatus Saccharibacteria bacterium
CCCAGGACACCCTGCTTAAAAGGCAGGTGCTCTAACCAGCTGAGCTATGGCTCCACGCATCAGATGAGCTGACTCTAGAAAAGATAGCACTTTTAGAGGTAGTTTGTCAATGTTTACCGCGCCGCAAGCGACGATTCTTAGTTGCTAGTAGATCAAATATCGCAAAAATTAACCCCGCAGTGACCAGCCACACTCGATATTCTATAAAGAACTCATATACTTGTCGGCCAAGTCCCTGCAAAACTAGCGTACCTTCTAACGGCTCTAGTAAAAATGCAAAGGCAAGCGCCGCGAACATAGCTGACCCTATGACCCGTGAAAGCATTGAATCGTATGTCGGACCACTGAATAAAAGCGCTACGGCAGGAGTCAAAACTAACAGTGCCGCCACTAGGCTAGGTAGTGGCGGAATAGTTGTTTCTATACCAAATTCCACGAAAAGCGGCGTAAGTACAGCCGCCCACAGGTTGCTAAGCGTCGCACCTGCCGCCAGCGCCAGCCCCAGCACCCCAAAGCGACGCTTGGTGATAAAAGACACTACAAACATCACAGCCAATACCGCGAAAAATACCAGTACTACGTCCATCTAATGCCCTACTTAGCGCCCTATAGTCAACTGAATATTCATGCTACCCATTATATCAGCTAGGGGTGCAAGTACCTTAAGCGCCAACTTTGTCTTTTTTGTTACGACGCTTGGCATGAATCTCTACATAATCAATCACTGCGCCTGCCACATCGCGACTTGTAACCTTTTCGATTCCGAAGCCAGGACTAGCATTGACTTCTAGTATCAGGGGTCCACGAGCGCTCCGCATCATATCCACACCAGCAACGTTTAGGCCCATTGCCTTTGCGGCTTTAATAGCCATTTTACGCTCTTCTGGAGTTAGCTTTACCGGAGTACCCTCACCGCCTTTATGTAAATTCGACCTAAAATCATCGTCCAAGCTCTGGCGTTTCATACTGGCAACTACACGGCTTCCGACAACAAATGCACGAATATCAGTGCCGGCAGATTCTTTAATAAACTCTTGAAGCAGCACGTTTGTACCGTCGTCATTTGATAGGTAGAATGCTTGAAGCACAGACTTGGCCGCTTTTTTTGTCTCAGCCAGCACCACACCGTTACCATGAGTGCCTTTTGCTAACTTGATAATCACTGGCGTACCGCCCAGTCCTTCAATAAGATCGTCTATATCGGTAGAGTTCCTGGAAACAACTGTCTTTGGAATGCCGACACCTGACTTGGCAAGCAGTTGAAGACTTCGCAACTTATCCCTTGAGCGAGCAATTGCAATTGAACTCGATAAACTGTAGACTCCCTGCATTTCTAACTGACGCACAATAGCCGCTCCGTAACGCGTCATATTACTAGCTATACGTGGAATCACTGCGTCAAATCCAACCAACACCTCACCGCGATAGCTAACAGTAGGGTTGTTCTGCTCGATTGATGCATAACATTCCCGATATTTTATAACTTCAACGTCATGGCCACGCGCCAAGGCCTCTTCCTTTAGGCGCTTTGTTGAATAATTTCCGGGTCCGTTAGATAAAATCGCTATTTTCATTCTTCAATTACTCTCCACTCACTATCATATTCCTCATTTATCGAAACATCCACCAGGATGTTGTGTTCGCGTAAAAACCGCCGACCTATTAGCATCTCGCGTGTCATGTCTGATCTGTCGGTTAGCCCTATCGATGTTTTATAGGAAGTACCTTGAATGACGAGTTCGATTGGTATAATAAACCGGCTTTCCTCATGTCCACTAGCACTTCTTACAATCTTTTGCTCATACACAGCGGTCTCGTATCGAAGCGCCTCGTCGCCCATCGGGCTAAAGCTCAGCATACCGGTAGCCTCATCTAAACGAATATCTGTACAGTGCAAAGCGCCAGAAAACGCACCAGTATCGACTTTGGCAATTAAGTCCTTCACCCCAAACGTGGGAACATCGACTTTCTCAACATGACCAAAAATAGCTCGATTCATTAGTAGCTCCATATTTATGCACTAAAGTTATATGATAAAATTCTATGAGAAATTTGTCAACCTAAACACCTCCGCTGTCGCTAGCTGATCGATTCAGGCGCCACACCACCAACCCAATCAACGCCAGTCCTAGGAGCCCCAACCACAGGAAAGTGTAATCACGTAGGAAGTATAGTATCGCCAAGCTGGTCGCGATCGCACCCCACCACGCTGCCCATTGCTTGTTGAATAGCGCACCGATAGCTAGTAATGCTAGGTGCTCTATTAGAAACAGTAGCGCATAACCACCGCCTTCACCGAGTGCATATGAAGCTGAAAACAGCGTCACTGCACCCATTGCTAGAATGAAACGAGCTTTTCGCGACTCACCGACGTACCGAGCAGCTGCCACGGCAGCAACCGTCAATGCCCACCAGTGCACATAAGCTAGCAAATTGAAATCTATTTCCGATAGCGCCACCATTCGCTGCAACCCAAGCGTTGCCTGGTATACCGACAACTCGAACATCCAGGTGTGTTTGCTGGATTTACTTTCATAAGCTACCGAAGCTGCCAGTATCACCAGCGCTGCCGCAGCTGTCATCATAATTGCATCGCTAGATCCATACCATCCCTGTATAGCCGCCAATACTAGAGCCGCCCACGTCGACAAAACGAACATTTGTCGCTTTTTTACGGATCCGACCGATTGACAGCCCATCGCCGCTGCATAGAATATCGTCGCCGCCAGCATGCCTACCCCGACCTCCTGCCAGGGCACTGCTAGACCAAGCTCCTGCCATATTTTTCCTAGTACCAAAAAGATGATAAAGTTCCCTGCCAGTATAAACCACTCAACGCGCCGAGCATATGATAGCGCGTAAAATACCGCAGCGGCTGCGAGCTGCAGTGCTATCGCTAGCCACATATTATCTACGGCTTCTGCCACGACGAACGTGATGACAGTGTAGGCACTGGCTGCGGCTGTCATGAAATTAATAACCGGCACGCTCCTAAGTCGCAAGCGACGAACACCGTACATGCTGGCACCAGCCGCAAAAACAAACCAGCTGGCAACCGCCCGCCAAGGTAGTGGCGGTACAAGCACCGACCTAGCAGCCACAAATGGCACTATTAGTGACACAATCAAACCAACATACGCCCACGGCAAACTCCGCAAACGAAATGCCATGGTGGTACTCGCTGCCCCTATCATGAGTAGGCTAGCAGTCGTAAGTGGTGCTGCTAGTGAACTAGCGTCCCATAGCGAAATTGCGATTAGCTGCAAGACTATCATACCCGCAACCCATGCCTGCTCGTAGCGACTACGTAGCGAGCTTTTATTTACAAGGTATAGGCTAGCTAGTTGGTGCCCACTTGCCAGGACAAACATTATGATTCCAAATGCAACCACGTCTCTATCGACAGCTTGCCACGCCGCAAGTAGTAGCGTCACGTGAGTTAAAGCTCGCGCTGCACATTCCATTAGGTACGTTTGCTGCTGCACCCATACTACAAAATAATGCAGGGCAGCAACACCGAACACAACCTGGTACGAAGCAATGTCCATTTCCCCGTGCAGCACTAGACTAGCCGCTAGAGTCAGTGGCGTTACGACCTGGCCAGTGCGCTCGACAGGCTTTTGAAAAAGAGGTGAAACCCACTTTGGCCTTATATAAGCAAGTAGCGTCGTGAAGAGCGATATACCAATCAGCACTACAAAATACCATACCATCTGCAGCTGCATCGTGGCTGTTATTGAGCTAGCAAGCGACAATACAAACGCTAGTGTCAAATATGACACTAGCTGGCTTTGCAAGCGCATCGCGGCATAATAATACCCTATCAATCCGACTAGTGACGTCAAGAACCAAGCCGACTCACTGCTAGCATTAGTAAATTGAGCTATAGCAATGCCGCCAAAAGGAATCAGTGCGAGCCCTGTGCCGATAAATGCTACCGCTGCGGGCTTGAGGCGAACCGAGCTAGAATGTAGCGATAAGCCACCAATATAAAATAATGCCACCACGCTCCACACCGTAACTAGCTTGGCTGTGTCCGAAACTGATGCTAGCATCAGTGCGGCACCAGCTGCCACGATTAAAAAGCTGCCCATATAAAGTAGCGTATTTAAGTTTTTTAGCGATCGCTCTTCGGGAGTTAGCGCTACGGCAGCAGCAGGCTTCGCTTGTGTACTGGTACCAGCCACTACTGGCGTCGTGATAGGAGCTTGCGATGTAGGCGCGGTAACTTGATCGTTAGCAGCCTGATTTGTGACACTCGGGCCATACTTGCCGGCGTCGATTATCTCTTTTAATTCTTGAAAATTCGTACGAGGACCGTCAAGTCTTGCTTCAATCTTTGCACCAAGTGCGCGGTAACCATCCCAATATCCTTTTTGATAGCTATGTGCCTGATCGCCACCTGATTGCTTATTTTTATTTTTTGTTTCGCTCCAGACAATAAATATAATTAATATTAAAAGAAATAACTGAAACATCTGTCAAACTCCTTACGCTTGACTATAAGTGTAGCGTAAGTTTGACTATTTTACTACAATTATTTACGCTTCTTACTGGGTCGAAGTTGCGCGAGCAGTTCGCGCTCTTTTTTGTTTAGTTTTGTCGGTGTATCGACAATAATACTGACAATGTGTGGGCCACGCCCTTTGCTGCGAATATGTGGCACACCGTGGTTAGATAGCTTAAAGTCAGTTCCACTCTGAGTTCCAGCCGGAATTTTGATCCTCACGCTACCATCAACTGTTTCAACATCAATTTCAGTTCCCAATGCGGCGTCAATCATATTTACGTGTTCTTCACTTAAGATTATGTCACCTTCCCGAGTAAACTTTTTGTGGGCCTTAACGCGAATATTAACGTATAAATCACCCTTTTCACCACCTGCTACCGCCTCACCATGGCCTTTTAGGCGGATAGTTGCGCCATCATCAATTCCAGCTGGAACCTTCAAAGTAACAGTGCGCTTACGGCGCTCGGTGCCCTTACCCCTACAGACAGTGCAGACTTTTTCAGGTACCTGTCCGCGGCCTTTGCAGGTTTCGCAGGTAACTGCTTGCTGAATTTGGCCAAACATAGTGTTCATAACCCGTGCTTGCTGGCCGGCGCCCTTACAAGTTGGACAGGTCTTCATATTATGTCCTGGCTCAACGGTTGTGCCTTTACAGTGCGTACACTCGTCATGTAAATCAAGAGAAATCTTTTCCTCTACTCCGAAAACGGCCTCTTCAAATGACAACTGCAATGTAGCTTCTACGTCGCGGCCACGCTTTGGCCGGGCGCTTTGGCCGCCACCCCCAAAAAACTGACTAAAAATATCACCTAGTCCGCCATCGCCAAAGTCAAAATGCATGCTCTGACCGCCAAAACCACCAAAGCCTTCGAAAGGATTGCCACCGTAGCTACCGCCAGAACTACCGCCGACACCAGCGTGACCGAACTGATCATAGCGTTGCCTTTTCTGGGCGTCTTTTAAAACCTCGTAGGCTTCGCTAGCTTCTTTGAATTTTTTTTCATCACCGCCGTCTTTATCGGGATGAAATTTTATGGCAGCCTTGCGGTAAGCCTTTTTAATTTCATCGGCCGAAGCGGACTTCGTGACTCCTAAAACTTCATAATAATCTCGTTTGCTCATCTAGTATCTATGATATCGAACTAGCACTTCAATGTCTAGAGTGCTAGCAGGAACTGGCCAAATAAATCAACATTCTTTTGCCTACAGATGAAACAGTATTACTAGAAGACTTCAACCCTATCACGTCCATAGGGTTCATCCCTAAGAGGTGTAGAAAATTACAAGTATGCTAACATAGATTATATGCCTAGCAAGAATTCAATTAAGGCTTTCGGCGCACCGGCCTATTATCACGTCTATAATCGAGGGGCTGGTGGTCAACCTATCTTTTATAGTGATCAAGATCGTCAAAAGTTTCTATCACTACTTGCCAGACACTTAGACACTGGCGACGACTCGCAAAGAACTGATGGTATTCAATATGAGAAATACGATCTAGAGCTACTAGCGTATTGCTTGATGGGTAATCATTTTCACCTGCTTTTATACCAAGAAGTAGACGTACGAGCCATTACCAAGTTGATGCGCTCAGTTGCGACGGCTTACTCTATGTATTTCAACCTACGACATAAACAGTCTGGCCACTTATTTCAGGGTGTCTTTAAAGCAGTCGAAGTTTCGAGTGATGCGTATCTAATGCATATCACTCGCTATATTCATATGAACCCAAGAAGCTACCTGAGGTACAAGTGGTCGAGCATTGGCTACTATCTTGGCAAAGAGCCTCCAGCCTGGCTCAAGCATAATCGCATCAACACCATGACGCCAGAGAAATACAGGGATTTCCTTGATTCTTACGAGGGTAAAAAGATTGAATTGCAGCATCTAAAAGATCAACTAGCAGGATAGGTGAAACAAACTTGTAATAACTTACACTTCTTAGGGATGAACCCTATGAACAATGTAGTGCTCTACGTCTTAGGCCATGTATAATCTAAAGAATGCAGCCTCCGAAAGAACCTCATAACCTAGTCTCCGAAGTCAAACGAACCGCTAGTCAGGCCTACGTTATGTCCTATATGACAACTTTATTAGTAATGATACCTTTTATAATTCTATCTATTGCAGCATTTAGCGATGGTGCAGCTAAAATGGGCTTTGCATTTCTTAGTCCCATTCTCGTTGTACTGATATCTGTAACCGCCGTTTTGACTGTTCGCTATGGAAAAGATGGCACAAAGTGGCTAACTAGTATTCGTGAGGCGATAAAGCTTAACTCTGAATGGATAGAAGTCAACGTTCAATTTTACACCAATGTTAGCCAAGAGAATCACCGCACCCAACGGACTGTACTGATATCATACCCTAATAGGAATCATCACACATCAGTACTTGCTTTGGCGGGCTCAGGCACTAACCTTGCACCCGGCAAGGCATACACCTGGGGCGCTCCCGAAAAGGGTAACGTAGTTATAATACAATCAGGCAGTCAAACACTGTGGCCAGCTAGGCGAGCAAGCGGAAAGCTAGTAATAAAATCTGCTCACGTAGCAGCCGGCTTTAGTCCAAATGTACGCATAAAAAAGTGATAAATTTGAAATTAGAAGGACGGACCTTCTGAAGCTTCTGAAATACTGCTAGTAGCAACCGGCGACATATTGCCGGCAGGTGCCGCTAGTGGTATGCTTTAGATTAGCAAGAATCAACCTGGTTCTCGCCACCGACATCCACTACTCTCTTGGGGTTGACCGTGTCCGTATCAACGACTCGCCTAAGTCCAGCCGCGCTTCAAGCGGCCGCCAAAAAGTGTGACGAGCTAGGACTCAACACATCGTTCCTCTTTGAAGGACTGGGCGCCGCAACACCGCGAAGCACCGTAGCACCAGCAGCACCCGCGACAAGTCTCGTTACCACCAGTAGCAGGGTTGCAGCAACAGCCGCAACCAAGTCGGCCACCGATAAGCGTAAAGCTTCGGTATCGCCCGCACTCAAAGGACCACACTGTCCATCCTGCAGGTTGCTACTAGCGCCTACTGAAGATAGTTGCAGTATCTGCGGAGGTGAAGCACAGCTCAGCTAGGAGTGGATCATCAGGCGCCAGCAAATCGTACCGGTCGAGTGGCTTTTCGCCACTCCCAGAAGCGATATAGCTGGCGCCGTTTCACTAATGCGTCCGAATTGGATTATTTCTTCTTTTTAGTGTCTTTCTTATTATCATCATCGACAATTTCGCCCTCGACCGGTTCTTCACTGCCAGTGTCAGTCTTGTCATCCGAGCCAGGTGCCGTCTCTTTTGACTTCTCTTCGTACAATTTCGCTCCAATTGGCATAATCGCGTCAGTCAGCTCTTTGGCGGCTGCCTCTAGTGCGTCTTTGTCGGCATTTTCGTCGTCTTTGACTTTTTTAGCTTCTACGACTGCTTCTTGGATAGATTTTTTGTCCTCATCACTAATCTTATCCTTGTATTCATCAGGCATTTTTTCTGCTTGGTAAATTGAATTTTCTAGCAAGTTTCGGGCTTCGACCGCTTCGCGCTTTTTCTTATCCTCATCAGCATGCGCTTCTGCGTCACGTGCAGCTTTTTCAATGTCTTCTTTGCTCATGTTGCCACTACCAGAAATAGTGATAGACTGCTCTTTACCTGTACCCTTGTCTTTGGCGGTGACGTTCAAAATTCCATTTGCATCCAGGCTAAAAGTCACTTCCACCTGTGGCACACCGCGTGGCGCCGGCGCGATACCATCTAGGACAAATTTGCCCAGTGATTTATTATCGGCTGCCATTTCACGCTCACCCTGGAGTACGTGGATTTCTACCTGCGGCTGGTTATCAGCAGCAGTTGAAAACGTTTCAGCTTTACTGGTTGGAATGGTTGTGTTTCGTTCAATTAATTTAGTAGTAACGCCGCCCATAGTCTCAATCCCTAGTGAAAGTGGGGTCACGTCAAGTAGCAGCACATCTTTTACGTCCCCTGCCAGCACGCCGCCCTGTACAGCTGCACCAATTGCAACCACCTCATCTGGGTTAACGCCCTTGAGCGGTTCTTTATTAAATATATCCTTTACCTTATCGACTACTGACGGCATGCGGGTCATACCGCCGACAAGTACAATTTCATCAATCTCGCTAGCCTTAAGTCCAGCGTCTTTTAGGGCCTTATTAACCGGATCGGCTAGCCTATCAATTAGATCTGATACTAGATCTTCTAGCTTGCTACGAGTTAATTTGTACTCAAAGTGCTTCGGACCATCAGCGTCAGCTGTAATGAACGGCAAGTTGACTTCAATTTCGCTGGTGCTTGAGAGTTCTTTTTTGGCTTTTTCAGCTTCGTCTTTTAGACGCTGCATGGCAGCTTTATCGCTCTTTAGGTCAATGCCCTCTTCTTTTTTAAATACATCTAGGAAGTGGTTGACTATACGATTATCGAAATCTTCGCCACCGAGATGCGTATCGCCATTTGTTGAGCGTACCTCAAATACACCATCGCCTAGTTCTAAAATGGATACGTCAAATGTACCGCCACCAAGATCAAACACGGCAATCTTTTCATCTTTTTTGCCCTCCAGTCCGTAAGCTAGAGCTGCTGCGGTTGGCTCGTTAATGATGCGCTTTACTTCTAGGCCGGCAATTTTTCCAGCATCCTTGGTTGCCTGGCGCTGTGAATCATCAAAGTAAGCTGGAACTGTAATAACGGCTTCGGTTACTTTTTCACCTAGAAAACTTTCGGCGTCAGCTTTGATTTTTCCTAAAATCATAGCCGAAACCTCCTCGGGTGTATATTCTTTGTCACCCATCTTTACAGCTACACCGGTGCCTTTTTTTACAATTTCATATGGCATTATATCGATGTCGCGCTGCACCTCGTCATCACTAAACTTACGTCCAATTAGGCGCTTAACGCCGTAAATTGTGTTTTTAGCATTAGTGACGCGCTGGCGCTGAGCCACCTGACCTACTAGTCGGTCACCCTTTTTGTTTATAGCCACTACGCTTGGAGTTGTGCGATTGCCTTCGGCATTTGTAATAACTTCTGGCTTACCCGCCACCATATAGGCAAAGGCGCTGTTGGTTGTCCCCAGGTCAATTCCAATAATCTTACTCACGATTATATCCTCCTAAATGTTTCGGTATGATTTTAACTAATTATATTTTAGCACTCATGCTCTTCGATTGCTAGTAATACAATTGTAAAGTAGTTAGCACTCCTAAGTCAAGAGTGCCAGGTATTGCGGTGGGTCTTTGCTATATTGACGTGCTCATCAGCCCGCGTAATCACTTCTTCGATAGTTTCACCTGAATTCGGGTCATAACGCGCTGCACCTACGCTGAAACTAAACCCTACTTTTCGTAGTGGATCGTTCTGACCTAGTTCCTCTACACTCTTTGAAAAACGCTGCTTTAGGGTGGCTTCTATTATTTCTTCGATACTCGCCGGGGAGCTGGCGCCAGTTTCATGATCTATACTCGGGCGTGGCACTTCTAAAAGCAAACAGAACTCGTCCCCACCCGTTCTACCGGCAATGTTCCTGGCTAAAATATCACCTTCTCGCGTTAGCTCTTCGAGTAGCTCTGCTATTTTTCTTAGGCCAGCATCACCGACATCGTGATTATATTCGTTATTCAAATTCCTTAGATTATCAGCGTCCAGATAAACAACAATTAAATTAGGATTCTCTGGGTCGTGGGATATCTTTTCCCTGACCGCCTCGTAAAAGCCGCGTCGATTGAGTAGTCCCGTCAGAGCATCGTGATGAGCGGCATATTCCAGTTGTTGAGTCCTCTCGCGTAAGCGCTTAATTTCGCGCCCTTGGCTAATTATAATGAGACTCGTAGCTAAAGCGCCAATGGCTAAACTAGTAACAGCTCTATAGCCAAGCGCCTCGCCACTCGCTGACCGCAAATGGTCGCTATTAATGTATTTAATTGACATATTTAATATAAAGTATTTATTTCTTAATTGTTATGTTTAATATTATAGCTAGTCTTCGCTGCTATCTGCGAGTAGCTCTACTATGGTACTAGCAAACACAGGAATATCATCAGGATTACGACTAGTTATAATATTTTCGTCCACGACCACTTCTTCGTCTATCCACACTCCGCCGGCATTTCGGATATCATCTTGCAGGGTCGGATATGAGGTCATCGTATGCCCATCAGCAATACCCGCAGAAATCAGCACCCAAGGAGCGTGGCAAATTGCGGCCACAACTTTGCCTTCTTCGTACATAGATTTAATAAACTCAATAGCGTCCTCTTCCATACGAAGCTCATCACTATTGACAACCCCACCAGGCAAGACAACCCCGTGGTATTCATCTGGAGAAATATCTTCGAAGGTTTTTTCAACGTTAAAAACATCGGCAGGGTCGATATGATTGAGGCCTTGGACCTCGCCATCCTTTGGGGCAATTAAATCGACTTCGTAACCCGCCTCTTCAAGAATCGAACGGACATCTGTCATTTCTACCTGCTCGAAATTATCTTTGACAATCATAGCAATGCGCTTTGTGTCCATTAAAATAAACTCCTCTTTTTATGCTTACTCGCTCACTATATCGTCAGGAAATAGAGTTTTCTGTATATTTTCTTACACATAACGCGAGCAGAGGGTTAGTTATTTTTTGCTATTTTCTTTGGTAACCTTTACCATAGCTGGTCGTATTACCGTTCCACCTAATAAATAACCTGCCTGAAGTTCAGACTCAACTACTTCCCTGTCACCCTCCGCATCTTCGTCAAACTGTATAGCTTCATGTAGATCAGGGTTAAATTCCTGCCCTTTACCAGCCGGGATTCGTGTTAGGTCGAGCTTTGTCAGCGCCGTATCAAGCTTCTTAACAAGACCAACCACGCCTTTAACCCAGGCGTGATCGGATATATCTTTTGGTGCATATGAAACTGCTCGCTCTATATCGTCTATTACTGGCAAAAGCTTTATAACGGCAGCGGCTTGACCCCTGATTCGTGCTTGCTCTTTTTCCTGTTCATTTCTTTTTCGGTAGTTTTCAAAATCCGCCCTAATCCGCTGCAAATCAGCTGTCAGCTCATCAATACGCGCCTGATAATCAGCAGTCTTATCTGACTTAGGGCGCTTTACCTGTTTGGTTTTCTTGCTCTGCTTTTTAGCCTTGTCCTCTGCCATAAATACTCTCCTACTTCTGGATGAAAACACTATAACCTTTGATTAGTGTCATAGTACTTCTTCTAACATTGCCCCCGCGTGCCGCACTAGTCTCATGACCCGGGCGTAACTTTGCCTAGTAGGGCCAAGTACGCCAATGTAACTATTATCGCTATAGGGCGACCTAAACCGACTAATAATCAAGCTAGCTCCGCTGGCTTTTCCAATCGGGTTTTCGCTACCAATGTAAACATTCAGTGGCTCGTTCGGAGCAGCTTCTCGCAGCCACGGCTCTAGATTATCAATTAAACGTGCCACCGATTGGGCGTGGGCTCCACCCATAAACTCTGGATGTGAAAATAAGTTACCCATACCACTCATGTAAAGCTGATCCCCAACTGTAGCCAAGCCGAGATTATGCGTTAGTTCAACCAAGCTGTCGACGGCGCTTCGAATTGCCCTGTCAGCCCTGTCGCCATAATTTGACACTCTGGCTTCAATTGCACGTGCGCTACGGTCGAGCGGCGGCATTTTATCTGAAACAGACTCACTCAAGCTGTTGACATACAGCCTATAGCCTCTATCGGTTGGGATCCGACCTGCACTGGTGTGGGGCTGCATGATCAATCCCATGTCCTCTAATTTGGCCATTTCAGAACGAATTGTGGCACTAGATACGCCAAAAAGCTTAGCCAACGTGACACTACCCACAGGTGACGCCACCTCGGCATGCTCTTCTATTATTGCAGCTAGTATCCTCATCTGGCGCTCTGTCATATGAGGATATAATACCGCACCTAGCACTCATAGTCAATGAGTGCTAGGTGTTAGATTCAATAGTTTCTAAAAGCTTTTGCGCTTCGATCCGAGCAGCTATATCTTTAATGTTATACTCTTCGCGCTGGCTTATTTGATGGGATATACGAACGCTCCTATCTAAGTCATCGTTAACAATGAAGTGATAGTATGGCTTCTCCAGGGCTTCTCTTAATTCGCGAATAGCGCTGTCGCGTCTCCATGAAAATTCAGCCAAGAACACCTCGTTGGACTCGTACCTAGCCCGGAGCCGCTCTAACCAGACTTCATAACTAGGCGGTATGATGAAAATCGCTACTACCCGGCTAGACATATCCCGGTATGCCGAAACACCCTGAACGTCGAGATCTGTTATGGCAGTTTTTCCATCCAGTCGAATTTGATTAAGCTCTTTTATCCCAGTGCCGTATACCGTCCCGTGGACTAACTTTACTTCTAAAAATTCCTGGCGAGATATCAGCTGCTTGGCCGTTTCATTTGATATGAAATGATAATGAACGCCGTCCTGTTCTGAAATGCCATTATTTACTCGTGGCGACCTAGTGGTGTATGAAACTATGTCACGGTACCCAGGATCGCGAAGAAGCCGCTGCTTGATTGTATCCTTTCCAGCCCCAGATATACCAACTAGCAATACGATGTGCGTGTTTTTTACTAATTCAATAGCCTGACTGGATGGCTGGTAACTAGCAACTATAGATTCTATATTCATATGAGACTACTATAGCAAACTAGCCTGCCCCGAAGTGCACACTATACTCGGCCTCGCAAGAAGGCTGGTTAGTTTTTTAAGTAAGGAAGTGCATTTTGACAGTTAATCCCGTTTTAACATGACGGTGAAAGCTTCAGATGGAATGTCAACTTTTCCAAATCGCTTCATGCGCTTTTTACCTTTGGCTTGCTTTGCTAGCACTTTCTTTTTTCGGCTAACATCGCCGCCGTAAAGACCAGTTGTGACGTCTTTACGAAAAGCGCTTAGATCGGCACGAGCGATAAACTTGCCGCCAATTGCCGCCTGCAGTGCAACCTGAAAGTTCTGACGCGGTATAACTTCCTTTAGTTTGTCGACTGTTTCGCGACCTACCCGCTGGGCTTCACTGCGGTGCATCACAATTGATAGCGCGTCCACCATTTCACCAGCTACATAAAAATCAACCCGAACCAAATCTTCATTCTTGTAACCAGATAATTCGTAGTTAAAGCTACCAAATCCGCTAGTGATACTTTTTAGCTGGTCATAGAAGTCAGTTAATAGGTTAGCGAGTGGCGCCTCGAAACTAATCAGTGTTCGCTGATCAATATAACTAAGGTTAGTCTGCATCCCACGCTTACTAACAATCAGCTGGATAACCGCTCCAACATAATCCTTCGGCACCACAACCTCACCCTTGATCCATGGTTCACGAATTTCGCTAATTTTTGTAGCTTCAGGTAGGCCCGAAGCAGACTTTACATCCAGCTGTTCGCCCGTATTCAATATAACTTCGTAGTCGGTCGATGGATTAGTGACAACTAGTTCTAGATCGTACTCACGTTCTAGACGCTCACGTACAATATCCATATGCAGCAGCCCCAAAAAGCCAATACGAATCCCAAAGCCCAGTACCGGTGAATTTTCTGGCTCAAACTGCAGAGCTGAATCACTTAGCGATAGTTTTTCTATGGCATCCTTTAAGTCTTGATAGTCTTCGTTTGAAACTGGAAAAAAGCCAGCGTAAACGAACGGCTTTACATCCTTGTAGCCTGGTAGCATGCCGTTTGCCTGAGAGCGCTTAGTGGTTACGGTATCGCCAACTTTGGCGTCTCTTGTGGTTTTTAGGTTTGTCACGATGTAACCAATTTCACCCGTTTGCAGCTCGTCGCTTGCCTGCATGGTCGGATTGAGCGACCCAACTTCAAGCGCTAAACCCTTAGCATCAGTGGCTAGCATTTGAATCGTATCACCCTTTTTGACTGATCCATCGACTATCCGGATATAAAGAATCACGCCTCGGTAGTCATCGTAATAACTATCGAAAATAAGTGCCCTAGTTGGCTGATCGCTTTTTCCGCTAGGTGGCTTAACTCTATCAGTCACAGCATCGAGAACCTTATCGACACCTTCACCTGTTTTAGCACTGATTTTTAAAATATCTGACTTATCGCAGCCTAGTAGGTTTATAATCTCTTCACTGACCTGCTCTACGTCAGCAGCCGGTAAGTCAATTTTGTTTAGCACCGGAATAATTTCTAGATCTGCTGCCATTGCCAAGTAAACGTTAGCTAGTGTTTGAGCCTGGATACCTTGACTGGCATCTACCACTAGTACTGCACCCTCACAGGCCTGCAGTGATCGGCTGACCTCGTAGCTAAAATCAACGTGTCCTGGTGTATCAATGAGATTAAGGCTTCGACCCTTGTAATTCATCCTGACCGGGGCTAGCTTAATCGTTATGCCCTTTTCACGCTCAAGCTCCATACTATCGAGCAGCTGAGACTTCATGTCCCGACTTTGGACCGTCGAAGTTAGCTCCATCATTCTATCAGCCAACGTCGACTTGCCGTGATCAATGTGCGCGATAATGCAGAAATTTCGAATATTTTCTTGACTCATATAGGGGTTTATTATACCAGTTACTGGGTTGAACTTCGAGAGCTACTTCTTATTCAGTGTGCCAAAAAGAATTGAATTCAATTTTGAAAGCACTGGATCAACTTCGCGTATACTTAGCCAGCGACTAAACAGTAGGTAGGCTGAGAAGCTAAGGGCAACAATTACTGCGAATTGAGGGAAGGTAGTAAAGAAGCTCTGATCGCCACCAGGAAGCTGCATTGATCGGACGCTGAGGTATGTAACGACCGACATAAAGCCCGTCGCGCTTGCCATCCTGGCAATGGCATGCACAAAGACCTTGTCGAACAAGGCGCCTTTGATGCGCCGATTCATAATAAAGAACAAAATGAATACTTCGACGGCAGCTACAATTGACTGCGCCCACGCTAGCCCATACGCGCCATACCCTAATGTCACCGTAAACCAAATCGCAAGGAAAATATTTAAACTGATAGCGAAAATGGAAATGTATAATGGTGTCTTGGTGTCTTGTTGGGCATAAAAACTACGAGAAGCGATATGGAAAATCGACCTAAAGAAAATGGCCACCACCAGTGCCCCAAGTATCCCGGCCATCAATGGATCTCCACCGTTTAAAATAAAGTTTACTAAGTACCCTCGGGTGAAAAATGCAATTGTCGCTACAGGCAGAGCCAGCCAGATAATAACTCGAATTACAGATTGCAGCTCTTTTTTGAAAAGGTCAGGCCGACCCTGGCTAAGTCGTTCAGTCATCGATGGGAACGCCGCCGTACTGATGGCGACACCAATCAGATTAATTGGCACCATGTGAAGCGTGGTCGCCTGCTGATAGGCGCGTACCGTGCCGGCTGCCATGCGAGAGGCAAGGTTAGTTTCGACTATACTATTAATGTAATCCACACCCTGATCAAGCGAGCGTGCAGGTAGAAGTGTCAGAACTTTCCGAAAGCCTTTATTCTTCCAGTAAATTTTAAATCTATAATCAAATCCAAGCCCCAATAGTCCAATACTACTAACCACCAGTTGCATCATGGAGCCCAGTACCACACCTAGGGCAACGCCCATAATGCCGCCATCAAAAACTTGCCAACCAAACAAATTAATACCATTGGTCAGGAAGACTATACCAATAATAATCCCGATATTATAAATGGTCGGAGCTAGGGCAAAAAACGTGAACCGTCCGACAGCCTGCTGAATACTAGCGATCACGGTTGCAATTGCAAATAGAAATGGATTGACCGCAATCACTCGCATCATACTAACTGCAAGTGCTCGGCTAGCTTCATCCAGTCCCGGACCTACCACGTAGCGGACTAACGGTTCTGCAAAAATAATAATCAAAATACTAGCAATTAACGTAACTAGTGCCATTAAGTTAATCATGCTGGTGCTAAGTTGCCAGGCAGATTTTTTATTACCAGTTGCCAGTCTTTGATTAAAAACTGGAATAAATGTAACACTCAATGCGCCTGATACCAGTATGAAAAACATAAAATCAGGAATCGTAAATGCCACGGTATAAGCATCGATTCCTGTGGGATAGGTTTCATAATATCTTGCATTTAGCAGCCGGTCACGAAAAAGCCCTAATGCGCTAGCTAGTAGCGTAGATCCAGCTAGCATCGATGCTGCTAGCTGGATTGGAAGTTTCTTATTCGCTCTTGCGACGACGCTTGTGACTCGGCCCATGTCTGCTTAATCCGACTATATTGCTATTTAATTTAATGAAGTTTAGCCGTTTTAGGTAAAACTGTATCCTTTAATATTTCAGCCACCGCTTCTTCTTCGAGCGTTTCTTCTTTTAATAGCGCTTGGGCTAACGTATCAAGACTATCTCGGTTTTCCTTTAGGACGGCCTCTGCTCGGCTGCTAGCTTCCTTGATCAGGGTTTCAACCTCCTGATCAATTTCCTTGGCGGTTTCGTTACTATATGGTCGTTCGTGCGTAATCTTATCAAAAACCATACCGCCGCCATCATCATGGAAGACCTGGTCGCGCAGACGCGTTCCCATACCTTGTTCGATGATCATATCCCTGGCAATCTCGGTTGCCTTTCGAAGGTCGCTACCTGCACCTGTCGTTATACCATCATCACCATAAATGAGCTTTTCAGCTACACGTCCACCCATAGCTCGCGCTAAAATATCTTTAAATTCATAGACGTTAGTATAGCTCTTATCCTCTGGTGGCAAAAACCAGGTAACACCACCCGTGCCGCCACGCGGAATAATCGTCACCTTGTGAACTGGATCACTATCAGGTAGTACGTGCCCCACTACGGCATGGCCAGCTTCGTGGTAAGCCGTGAGTTCCTTTTCCTTTTCGTTCATAACTTTGGTCTTGCGCTCAGGACCAATTGCTACTTTTTCAAATGCCTCGGTTAAATCGGCATTGATGATTTTCTTGCGATTCTGGCGAGCGGCAATAATCGCAGCTTCGTTGGCAATATTAGCAAGATCTGCTCCGCTACTGCCGGCTGTTTTTGCAGCTAGAGTGGATATATTAACACTTTCATCAATCGGTTTATCTTTGAAATGCACTTTGAGTATTTCCTCTCGGTCGCGTCGCTCAGGTAGCATAATATTAGTACGACGATCAAATCGCCCTGGACGAAGTAGGGCAGGGTCGAGTACATCGGCCCGGTTAGTTGCCGCTAAAACAATCACATTTGTACCAGTTTCAAACCCATCCATTTCAACTAGTATTTGATTTAATGTCTGTTCGCGCTCGTCATGACCGCCACCCATGCCAGAGCCTCGTTTTCGACCAACGGCATCAATTTCGTCAATGAAAATAATGGCTGGTGCGTTTTTCTTGGCTTTACTGAATAAGTCCCGCACACGTGATGCTCCGACACCGACAAACATTTCGACAAACTCCGAACCAGATATGGAAAAGAACGGCACGTTGGCTTCACCCGCTACCGCACGCGCCAGCAAGGTTTTACCTGTTCCAGGATTACCAACTAGCAATACACCTTTTGGAATTTTTGCACCTAAGTTTTCGTATTTTTTCGGATGCTTCAAAAAGTCGACCACTTCTTCCAAGTCCTGCTTGGCTGAATCATTCCCAGCAATGTCAGCAAAAGTCACCTTCTTTTTATCAAGTCCATACAGCTTGGCTTTGCTTTTACCAAAGCCCATAGCCTGGTTATTCTGCCCCTGCGCTTGACGCATCATAAACATAAAGAACCCAACGATAATCAGTACTGGTATTAAAATGATCGCTAAATTCCACAAAGTAGCACCAGCTTCAGACGGCGGCACGACACTTACTTCAACATCAGCCTCCTGGCTGAGCCCTTGCTCGTAGATACTACTACCAGCTTCTTTAACAGATCGCTGGGTTGGCTCTTCTTCACCCGTCGGTGTAACAGTGACGTCATTGCCTTGGATTTCTATTCTATTTATTTCACCGTCATTTGCCTGAGTTATAACCTGTGAAATAGGCACCTCATCTAATTGCTGCGGCGGCGAAAATATCGCTACTAATGTTAATACCCCGAAAATCATAACTGCCCAGAACAAGCCTAGACGCACAATATTAGTCGGTTTCTTGCCTGGAGGTAATTGTTTTTTTGCCATATATAATCGTGTGTCCTTTCAGTCTCCCTAAACTCGGAATATACTACTCTTATTATGGTAGCACTACTTGGGGTGATTCGACAATAAATGTCTTTGTTTTACATTTTAAGATTATGCCTGCTCCAATATCATGCTGAGTGCCTGGCCTGGCAGTTTTAATCGCTAGCAGTGCCTTGTCGCGCTGCAAGCGAGTCAGGCCGTTTCCGCAGCGTAGTCGTAGTAGCTCTCGAATAATTTCGCTAGCCGAGGAAGCCGGTATAGAAGTAAAAAAATAACGCGAAAGCTCACCATCAAAGCCATCAATGATCTTAGCGACCTCTTTGGTGATTTGGCGTTTTTTTGTGACTTGTCGCTGCCTTAGGCTAGATACGTCCGTCAGCAGGCCTTCGCTAGCTTGCGAAATTTTTGCACGAAGCCTATTGCGAAGGTACTTTAGCTGCAAGTTGGTGCTATCTTCGCACCATTCCAGCCCCCTAGTTAGTGCATAATCATAAATTTCCTGTTTCGTGTAGTCTAGCAGTGGCCTGACTAGATCGAGTGTATCGAGCACGGCCAGACCTCGCCAGCCAGTCCCGCGTAATAAATTAATAGCAACAGTTTCAACTAAATCATTTTTATGATGGGCCGTAACGACGGCAGCGTCATGCTCTCTGGCGACTTCACGCAGAAAAGTGTAGCGCCTTGTACGCGCTAACTCTTCACTAGCGCCACTGCCTAACTCCTCACGGCGCGCAGCTATCGACAGCTGGTACGTGTCGGCTAATTTTCCTACAAACAACGCATCTTCATCAGAGTCACCACGAATTCCGTGATCAAAATGGGCTACTATCATTTTATGAGGGGCTACGCGCGCCAGTAAGTCCAGCATAACCACCGAATCTACCCCACCACTAACTGCTAGGATATATTTTTTCTCCGGTGATAATTTGCTAGCAATATCGCTAGGATTAAGCTTCATAATAGTCATTATAAAAGAGTTGCCTAAGTTTATCCGACTTTTAACCGGATAGACTCAGTAGCAACTCCTTACTATTTCAAGGATTTATTTCAGAGAGGTGGGCGTCGCCGGGGTGGGGTGCAGTCACTCGCGACCACACCCCACCCCTAGCTAGGAGAAGCCAAGCATCGACCACCCGAAGGTGGGTGCCATGGCCAAACCTGCGAAGAGGCCGGTAGACGCCACTCTGGCTACTGGGTCTGGCTTGCCTCCTTCGCCCTCCATGCTGATAACGATCAGCAGGCGTGCATACAGCCAGATGGCTAAGCCTGCAAAGAGCGCGTAGCCAATGGCGAGCAGGACAGTCCTACCGCCGAACTCTAGCGTCTGTGCAGCGGCACCGAAGCCACCGAAGCGCAGCTCGTCGCTGCCCACACTCAGCATGAAACTGGCTACAGAGAACAAGAGCATCCCCAGCAACCACGCCAGCACCAGGCCAACGAAGTAAGCCAATAACCCAGCCGCCAGGTTGCGCCAGTCGCCCATCTGCACCGGCACTAGGCGCGCACGCACCGCAGCTGGATCAGCGCAGTGCGGTCTGCGCGCTTGCCACTCGAACAGCGACTGTAGCGGAACCCCTAGCACCACCACGCCAACGAACATACCCAGTACAATACCCGGCAGTACGAACGTTGCTAGCGGCATGACACCGTTCATGGCGAGACCAAGTCCCACTATCGCCGCCATGACAGCCACGATGTAGCACACACTTCCGAAGCCTGTCTGGTGACCGACCATTTCTGGCCTCCTCTCTGAAAAGGTACGTGGAGCCGTATCTCGACTCACACTTAATACAAATATAACCATAAAATGTACTAAAAGTCAACTATTTTATAGGAACCTCGTGCTTCCAAAGGGCACCTTCGTTCGGATCATTCGGGTAGCCAGCGTGTCAGCAGAGTGCACCGTACGAACACCGTAGCGTTGATTAATAACGTCAATCGCCCTCACTAGCTGACGCTCCCGGACTAGTTGGTCACCAAAAATGCTTAGTTGCCTGTCATTATCGTCTGCTAGCTCGTAACAACTAACCCCAATTTCACGGATATTATCTGGGGCAGCCTCAAATAACCCTTGCGCCAAAGTGTAAATCGTCGAATCAGAAAAAAACGGCAATTGACCTGTGTGGCGACGATGCCAATATTTTCTATCATACGTTTTGGCGTAGACTAGTACCCCCCGAGCAACTTTGCCCTGCGAACGCAAGCGAAAGCCAACTGATTCACATAAATTATGTAGTCGCTGCACAATTTGCTCGCGCGTCAACTGGTGACTTTCGAGTACGTACTGCCGCCCAACTGTTTTCATGTCAAATGTGCGATCATCAACCTCATGTCCCCGTAGGCGCCTATACCACTCATCCCCACAGATACTTTTAAACACCATTGATCGCAACACTTCACTGCTGGCATCTAAAAACTCAAGCGGTGTATAAATTCCGACCGAATTCAGGCGTGCCTGATTACGCCAGGCAATACCCGTTAGGTCAGTTAGCTGCAAGCTTGCCATTACCTGCCGTAAATTGCGGTGTGTAATCTCGTCCAGTCCATCAGGTTTATGTAGACTAGCAGCCGTCTTCGCCAGGAACCGATTGGTGCCGATGCCTACATTACAGCGCATTGCACTTCCAACCTCGTCACGTAAACGCTGCTTTATTTCGCGTCCAATATCTACGAGTGGTCGCTGCCTAATGCTGGCAGTCGACTGATTAAAATCAATAATCCCCTCATCGATACTCTTCATTGCGACATGCGCTGAATAGTCACTCATTATTGCTAGCAATTTTCGGTATACATACCGATATTTTGGCGGGTCGCTTTCTACCATGACAAGGCCAGGCGCCAGACGGGCGGCCTCTTTGAATTTCATGCCAACTTTGACGCCGCGCGTCTTTGCCTCGTAGCTAGCAGTCACAATTGACGTGCGCTCCGTTCTGCGATTAACGACTGCAACCGGCCTGCCGCGTAGTAATGGTCGCGCCTGTTGCTCAATGCTGGCAAAGCACGAATTTAAATCAATATGCATAACTAACGGCCGGGCCGAATTATATTCTTTATGCACAATGGTCAGCCTCACGCGTTAGTCGCCAAGTCAAGCGTTCACTATCTAACTCCAATCGATAATCCGCCCCACCATCGGTCACATCAAATATATGCAGTGTTCGCTTGCCAACAGTGGTTGGATGGCGCAGGCCAATTTCGGTAATTACGACTTCGCGCCCACTAAGGCGACGAAATTTAATTGGTCGACACAGGTGCAAGCTCGTATCAAACACCGCCACCACATCAACCCGTTCATCTATCAAAAGTTCGTCATTCATCACTAAGTATCCTCGTTTATTTCATCGAAGAAACGTTAATTTTCAGTGATTCGCCCGTTTTCTTTGACCCGTTTCTAGCCACAAAAACCGAAGACGATGAATAATCCATATCGCGAGGGACGCTTTGCCAAAAGTCTGGCCAGTGTGTATCGCGGGGAAGTACTTTTATTATAACACTAGGACGCGAGCGACGAACAAACTTCCTTATTTATCCAGGCGGTGAAGCGCTGGATCATTAGAAGTAAGCCCTGCGCGCCGCGTGACACAATGAACGTCGCCACCCCTAGCTCCTATGGAAAAGTGGTTTTTGATTTGCTACAATCAATCAGTGTCGAATACGAATATATGGCAGCGTAGCTCAGTTGGTTAGAGCGTAGGACTCATAAGCCTAAGGTCACAGGT
>CAZEGC010000013.1:0-6171 GCA_964511635.1 uncultured Candidatus Saccharibacteria bacterium
TATCGTAAATACTATGAGCGTCAATATGGCGAGCGCAAGTTCGGTCTCGCCTATGTTACCGATAGTATTTCTAAGCAGCAAGGTGGTTGGGGATGATAGTGGGAAAAAGCTGAGGAACTTGACGATAGCAGATTCAGGTGCGGCTATGATTGTAGGGAAAATCCAGAATGGTACGAATGATGCAATGTAGAAGACGCCAGATAGCGAGTTGGCTTCCTTTACGCCTGGCATCATGGCGGCAGCTCCCAGCATGACAGCTGCAAATAGCAAGAATCCGAAAACTAGTATCAATAGGCTCGCAGTAGTGGTCCATGGGTCAAAGGCGACATTGCTTAGATCTAGATCAAACGGAAGATTGATAGCTTCGATTTGAGTGATAGCTAGATATGCTAGTGCTCCTAGCGCCAAAAAGAAGATAAGCTGCGTAAGCCCCACTAGTCCAATAGCAAGCAGCTTGCCAGATATTAGTGTACGGGGTCGAACATAGGTTAACACCATTTCCATGGAGCGGTTTTCTTTTTCTTCGGATACACCAAGCAGTATGTAGCCAATTGTAAAAAATAGGATTACAAAAAATACCACCATAATAGCGCCTGGCACTAGGTACTCTTCAACGCCGGATACAACCTCTCCGTCGAGGTAAGCGGTCACCTGGCCAGATGTACCCTCAGATAAAGTGGTGGCAACGGCCTCATCCCCGACAGCAGCTGACAGGCTTAATTTAACAATTTCTTGTCCTAGCCCTGACAATGCCGAAGACACCATAATATTGTCGCCTCCGTCAATATATACCTGGAACGATCGCTCCTTTAGTAAGTTCGACGGGTAGATAATTGCGCCGTCGTGCTCTTGGTCACGAACTTCGTTTATTGCTCGCTTTGGGTTTGTAGTCCGTAGTTCGTAGTCAAATGCATCCACCACGTCTGGATTTATGTATCCGCTTTCATCCACCACTACCACGTTGGTCAGGTTGCTGGCGGCTGTTTCGATGCTGCTTTCACTAGTACGTTCTGCAAAATATCCAATTAGAGTAATGATGCCAAATAGGAGTGGGAAGGCGAGCATTGATATGATAAAGCCGGGTTGCTTTACGATGGTTAGGTATTCGTGTCTGATGACTGATCGTAGTTTACTTTTCATTATCTATGCCTCTTTGTAGAGTTTTACAAATACTTCTTCGATTGTTTTGGCTTTATGCTTCTTTTTGACGTCACTAACCGAGCCATAAGCCACACTTTCGCCGCCACGAATAATTATTAAACGATCGGCTATTCTTTCGACCTCTTCCATTAGGTGTGTGATAAAAATAATCGCCGTGCCATTTTTGCGCATTTCCATTATGGTATCCATCAAGAGGGCTCGATTCACAGGGTCGAGTCCTTTGGTGGGCTCATCTAAAATTAATAGTTTGGGGTTGCCCATGATAGCAACACCTAATTGTATTTTTTGTTGCTGTCCACCAGATAACTTTTTGAGCTTTACGGTGGCTTTATCTGCTAACTCCACCCTCTTAAGGTAGTCGAGCGAGAACTCTCTGGCTTCCGATCGAGAGAGACCTTTTAGCTCACCGAAATAAACCATGGCATCAATTACCTTGCTTCGGGCATAAAGACCACGCTCTTCGGGTAGGTAGCCTACATTGCTGGTGTCGTCAGGGCTGTATTGCTTGCCGTCAATCAAAATGTCTCCCTGTGTCTTTGGATAAATACCAAGCAAGCTACGGATGGTTGAAGTTTTTCCGCTGCCGTTAGCTCCCAGCAGTGCAAAAACCTCGCCGCGTCGCACGTCAAAATTTAGGTTTTTGACTATCTTCTTGCCACCTAGTGTCAAGCTGTAGTCTTTGATTTTAACAATTGTTTTTGTGCCCATATAGCTAGAATATCACATGCCAGCAGGCAGCTACAGCTGGGGATTAGAGTTTTTAGTAACTGCCTGCCGTATTTCCTTGGCGTTAGTATTAGCGCCAAACAATGGGCCGCCAGGCTCTAATATGTCACCTCGAGATAGCGGGCCAATGTGTACGGGGTCAAAGCCCAGATTGTTTACTAGATTAGCGATTGTTTTTGCGTCTCGCTTGCTGCCGCCTGCAATCGCAATGGCCTTTCTTCCAGGCTGGTCGACTGAACGAGCTTCATCGCGCAGGTGATGATATCCCATGTGGCTAAGCGCTTTAATAACACGTGATTTTGGTAAGAATTTTTGGACTAATTCACTTGATGTAGAGTTTGAATTTTTTAAGGTAGCGTCATCGCCATCAACTTCCCACCAATAATTCATAGCATCAATCACAAGTTTTCCAGCCAAATCATCGACTGGAAGGCTAGGGTACTTGCTAAGTGGAAGTGCTAGCAGGACCACGTCGCTTTTGTTGATTGCCTCAACTGCATGAGTGGCCGTGGCGCCAGGGGTGATTACCTTAACGCTGAGTGCAATTTTTTCAGGTGAGCCAGATCCAGCTATATAAACTTTGTAACCTGCATCTAAAGCCAGCTGGGCTACTACTGTGCCGAGTTTACCTGCCCCCAGGATGCCGATGGTCGAAATATTAGTCGCTGTAGTCATTATATGAATTGAAAACCTCTGTTTAGCTACTTGGTCTTTTTATTTGATAGCAACTCACGCACGCGTGGGATTACTTTTTTAGCGTATAGTTCAATCATGCGCAGCCTGGCACTAGCTGGCATAGGCCCGCCACCATAAACCAGATCAAAACGACTGACATCAAGCAGGCGGATAGTGCGGGCAATTTTTTTTGCTACAGTTTCGGGAGATCCAATATAGAGCGATCCGTTTTGGACTTCGTTATCAAAATGTTCACGCGTGACTGGTGGCCAACCGCGCGTGCGCCCGATACGGTCAAAATTGGTTTTATGAGCTGGCCAGGCTACGCGCACAGCTTCTTCGTCTGTATCGGCTATAAAGCCTGGTGAATGTACGCCGATTTCACTAGAGCTAGTACCGAATTCTGCCGCCGCTTGGCGATATAAGTCGACATAGGGCACAAAACGATCTGGCGAGCCTCCGATAATTGCAAACACCACCGGAAAACCATAGCGTGCAGCACGTATAACTGACTGTGGCGAACCGCCGACTCCTACCGAAGTGTGGATTCGACCTGATTCAGTTTTTGGAAAAATATCAGCCCTATCAAGCGACGCTCGTGTGGTGCCGTGCCATGTGACCGGTTTTTCTTTGAGGATTTCGGCGAATAATTCTATTTTTTCTTCAAATAGTATTTCGTAATCTTTTAGGTCATATCCAAAAAGCGGAAAAGACTCAGTGAACGAACCACGACCCAATATTACCTGTGCCCGTCCGTCAGATAATGCATCTAGCGTAGCAAAACGCTCAAACACGCGTACAGGATCGTCGGAACTAAGCACGGTGACGCCTGAGGCTAATTTGATGTTACTGGTCTGGGTGGCAATGCCAGCCAGGACGGTTTCGGGGCTGCTAATTGCAAAATCGGCCCTGTGATGTTCGCCGAGTGCGATGACATCAACACCTAGTTTATCGGCTAGCTTTGCTTCCCGGACTACTTGCCGAATAGCGCCAGCGTGGGTCATGAGCTTATTATTGTCATCTTTTGGGATGTCGCCAAAAGAATCAAGTCCGAATATGACACGGGGAGTTTGGGGCTTGCTGTTTGTAGGCATAATTTACTCCTAATTTATAGTTTGGTTGGATCAATGCCGGACTTGGTTAGTAGTTGATGGTTGAGCCGGTAATATTTCTGCGTGCCGGATTTGCGCTCAATTAATACGTCAGCATGTACCAGGCGATTGAAGTGGTGGCTCATAGTCGCCTGGGACAGTTGAAGGGAGTTAGCGCAGTCACTGACAATCCTGCTGCAGGCAACCTCGTTTTTTTCATTAGCTAAGTGACGGACGATAGACAGGCGAGTCTTGTCCGACAGGCTTTTTAATATAGTAGTGGTATTATTTAGGTCATTCACGTGCTATCTATTATATCGATATATATAAATATTTCAATATATTAGGTATGATTACTATCTATCACCGCCGGCTCCTCAGTACCTAGCTAGTAAATATAAAAGTTAAATAGTTTACAGAACGCTAATCATTAATCAGTCAATATAAAATTACGACTAGCAATTAAGATGGGGGGGACAAAATGGATGACGAAGAAGAAATAACTCAGTCAAACGATCTGACGCCTGAAGGATTAAATAACTACCAAGATGACTTTGACACAGATCCACGCAAGTTAGATAGAGCGACTATCGAGCAAACCGATGATCCAGTTGAGGCACTAGACGTGCCAGAAAATGAGCTAAGGGAAGAAATGGATATGCGCGCGGTTGATGACCCCGATTTAAGCGATGATGATATGCGCGAAGAAATCGAAGATGCTGATATTAGTGAAATAGACCGCATGTAAAATGTTATTTTTTTAACAGCATAACAATATAAATTCTGCCAAAATGAATGCGTAGCAACGTTCATACACTAAAAGGAGGAAAAAATGATTTGGGATATTATTTTATGGATAATTTTCGGTGCACTAGTCGGTTGGATAGCATCGCTAATTATGAAAACCGACAAAGAACAGGGCGCTATGGGTAATATCGTAGTTGGTATACTTGGTGCATTTATCGGAGGTTTCGTGGTTCGAGTGCTGACTGGGATTGAAGCAGAAGGATTTAGCTTGGCAAGCTTTATAGTGGCCGTAATTGGCGCGGTGATACTACTAGCGGTAGTAAAAGCAATTCGCGGCGGCTCCGCTTCTTCGCAGCATCATGCTTGAATTATATTATTAACCGTCTTACGACGCCTAAGGCCGTCAGCTTTTATAGCGCTGACGGTTTTTGATCTTTACTTTTCGCCCTGTAGCTACTCTAGCTAGCCGTTTCGATAGTTGAATAATTCAGACAGCTTGATGATTAACCCGCCACGGGTTGATTCTAGGCTGCCACTCGCCTTTAGCTTTGAAATTTCGCGACTAATGGTTTCGCGCGCCAATCCTGTCTGTTGAGCTAGCTGTTCGGTGGTAGTTTTAAGAAATATTTGGTCTTTTTGTTTGGTGCCGAATCTAGTAGCGCTTAAGATTAGTTCTTGAATTAGGCGATCGCTAGCACTGCCAGCCATCAGTTGAAACTGCCTCAGTAACAAGGCGTCGACACCCCGGTACATGCGTGCCAGTAAGTCAAACATGACATCGGGGTTTTGTCGCAGAAAACTTACTGCTGCGCTAGCAGTGCAGGTTCGAGCGTTTATTTTTGAATTAGCCTCGAAAAAGAAAGGACTTGGCGTGTCGTTAATTATGTATGACATTGGGAAAAAGGCCCCAGGTTTGAAAGTATTTAAAATCACCTTGTTTCCGGAGTCGCTAATCTGATACTGAATAACTGTGCCAGTCTCAATATAGAATACCGTGGAAACCTTAATATCTGGCGTGATTAAGATCGTCCCTTTATCGTAGGAAGCCCTAGGCTTAGAAGAAAAGAATTCACTTACTAACGATGCTACGCTCATTACTTGATGAGTGTAGCATAGTGCAGGCTAAGCCAAGAATGGCCTAAGGGGTATTAATAAAACAGCACCGTAGACCAGTAATCCCAAAATCTAACTATTATTGACATGAATATAATCCCGTACCAGATTAGGAGTATTAAACCGGAGTGGCGAGTGATAAAGCGCGAAATTGTCTGCGTGGTGTTGTTGCTGCCTGAAAAGAGCTGCCCCTCGCTAGCGTTACGTACAGTAATGGACCATACGGCGAGGATTGTGATAATCCATACCACCAGACACCAAGGACAGATTACATTCAACACAGTTATACTTATAAAAAATAGGTAATGCATACCGACTAGGCCAAAAAGGGCAATTATTTGCAGAGTTTGCCAGAGCCACTTTTTGTAACTCGCGCCAGCTAGTAGCGAAACACCTACGGCCAGCAGCGCCGAAAAAGCGCCCACTCCAAACACTGAATGCGGCAAGCCAAATATTTCAGCCCTAGGGTCCTTCATGACCGATCCACAGCTAAGGATGGGATTAATGTCGCAAGCAACGGCCGTTTCGGGATCTTTTAAGGTAGCAATTTTGTCGTGGGTCAATATAAAGGATGCAGTGATGCCGATAAGTGAGGTCAGTATTAATATAAGCGGCAAGTAGCGAGTAATAAAATTTGTCATAACTTTTAATTAGTTTA
>CAZEGC010000013.1:6271-8953 GCA_964511635.1 uncultured Candidatus Saccharibacteria bacterium
GGCAAACCTAATTCATGAAAAGCCGCAATGGCACAGGCCTGGGCTATTTCACTGCGCTGAGCTGCGTCGTGGGATGTAGATGTGAAATTATTATTGCCTAGTTCATATAGGGCGCGGCGGGACTCTTCAAGTTGCGAGTCAGATGGTTGCGGCGGCTCCACTGCGAGAGCCTCCTCGAAGTAGCTAGGCTTAGCTTCTAGGTCGGGCGGAGTGGTGCCTAGATTACCTAGTCGGTACGCCGCGTAGCCCTTATGTGCCATTTCTTCGGCGCATACGTATAGCTTGTCTTTTAGCTGCTCTCGTTCGAGTGGTGATTGCAGGCGGCCGATTTCCCATAAAAAGGTTTCGAGTTTTTGTTTAAAAACTACTGGGTCCTCACTGTCTGCGTGTCCCGCGCCTCGCAGTTCACGCTTTAGCAGGCGGCGCATGTCGACATGATTTAGGTCGATGGCTTCCCCGATGGCCTTTGGTAATCCGAACTCGCGCACTGCATTAACGGCACAGACAGTTTGTATGTCGCGGTCGATGTGTCTTGATCCAGTGCGTATTGATTCGGCCATGTCACTACTTATAAATCTAGACAAGGTTGGGTCGGTCGTGATGTCAAATAGTTCTGCTTCGGGTTGGAGTTCAAAAAAGACCGAATCGCCGTGCAGCCTCGAGGTGTCAACTACTCTTTCCTTTAGATGGCCAAAGCCACCGACGTACATACTTAGTTCTTTACTCATAAATAAAAACAGGCCTTATTTGGCCCCTTTTGTACCCAGCGTCAGCTTGACTGCGACACTTAGGTTGGTTGATATTGATATTTCGCGTGTATGTTTCATGTTTGATGTTTCATCCGCTTATCCCTATTATTATGCTTATGTACCGATAATGTCAAGTAAAGTTGCGCTTTATATGCCACATTTTGACTGCTATGATAATGTTATATAAACATGCGCTTATTTAAAGTCAAAATTCAAAAACATACAGAAAATACCAACACCAACGCAGTAGTGGGTAAATTAACGATAGCTTTCCTGATATTTTCTGTCAGTATTGTTTTATTTGCCTGGCTAGCGCATGTTGTTCGTGGGGGCGCGGTTCACGAATATGAAAGCCAGCTTCTATTATGGGTGAATGCTAAGGGTAGCCCTTTGCTTGACACTTTATTTTTGTCAGTGACCACGCTCGGAGGTAAGGTTGCTGTAGGGGGGGCTACGCTTATTCTGGCGATTTACCTTCTGTTTTTCAGCAAAAAGACCAGGGCCATGATAGTGATTGCAGGCGTTGGCGGGGCAGGGCTTTTAAACCTTATTTTAAAGCTAATTTATGAGCGACCCCGGCCAGATTTATGGACCCAGCTGGTGGTTGAGAGTAGTTATTCGTTTCCTAGCGGCCATGCTATGGCTAGTGCCGCGCTAGCAGGAGTGGTGGTGGCAATTTTATGGCCTACTAAATGGCGCAGCTTGGCTTTAGTAATTGGTTCTATCTACGTGATACTGATCGGCTTTTCACGCATTTATCTAGGTGTACATTATTTATCTGATGTTTTAGCGGGCTGGGTAGTGAGTCTAGCCTGGGTGGTGCTGACAGTAGTCCTGGTGTATGGTCTAAGTTGGCGACTAAAGACTGATTCAAAGACTTAAGTCATAAATTGACGCTAATATAAAATCTCTTTATAGTTTAGAGTGTGACACAAGCCGACAAAGATAAATCTAGTTTTTGGGAAAAATTACAAAGTGACTGGTTGAGGCAGGCGGTTTTCTGGCTGCCTGCATTTGTGATAATAGCAACCGTACTGGTGGGTGTTATTAGCTATGTTTTATCGCAAAAAAGCTATGAAGTTGCCAGAAACCAGGCCGTCGAGCAGATCATGCTTGAGCACGAGATGAGAATCGCTAGCATGCTAGATGATTATACTATTATCTCAAGAGCTGGCTCGAGTGTGGTCACCGACGGCACAAACCATCTACGCAGGTGGGAAGATTTACATCAGCGCTACAACTTACCTAAATATTTCCCGTCCATTCAGGCAATCGGCTTTTCGCAGCTTATGGAAGAAGATGAGGCCAAAACGTTCATTAATCAAAGGCGCAAATCTAGCGGCAATTCTAATCTTCGCTACATTAAGCCATCGGTTTTGGACAAATCGGCTGTGGTGCGCTTAATCTATCCACTGACTAATGAGACAGAGCAGTTTATAGGGCTTGATGTGGGTGGTGTGCAGGGTATTCCTGAAATGATTAGAGACACCATACGTCATCGAAACTCCACTTTGATCGCTAGCCCAATTGATGACGATAATTTGAACTTATCGAGTGAATCTAGCAGTGAAACTATGCTGCTTTTAACCCCCATATATAAAGTGCCGCGCTATGATATCGATAGTGCGACTGAGCGCAAGAACTTGGCGATCGGCATGGTCTTTGTATCAATAGAAACCGAAACTTTCTTTGAGGAAGTGTTTGAATTCAAAGAAAGCAATGGGATGAGTGTAGCGATCTATATGGGAGATGACCTACTTTTTAAGGGCGGGGGTGAACTTTCACGTCCTGCTGACGTAACTTCAACTCAAGCCATATCCGCATATGGTGAAGACCTGCGCCTAAGGTATGAATTTGATAGTCGCGAGTTCTTATCTAGGTCGCAGCGCTATGCGTCGCCAGCCCTTTTGATTATGAGCATTACAGCTGGGCT
>CAZEGC010000013.1:9053-21033 GCA_964511635.1 uncultured Candidatus Saccharibacteria bacterium
CGCCAACTGCAGGTCATTAACGACATTTTACATCTGGCAAAGCTTGATGCTGGGCGAATTGTGCTTGCTAAAACTAACTTTAATCTGTCAGATGTAGTGGAGTCGGTGGTGGATGAACAGCATGATGATGCCGAAAAAGCTAAGATAAAATTAACAGTAAAAACCCCCAAAAATGCTAAAATCTACGCCGACGCACACATGTTCAGGATGGTATTAGAAAATGTAGTTTCTAATGCTATTAAATACACGCACCCAGGTGGAAAAGTGGCAGTTCGCCTGATGCGCCAAGGAGACGATTACGTTATTGAAGTAAAAGACACTGGCGTAGGCATAAAAGAAGCAGAAATACCCCTCTTGTTCAAGCAGTTTTCTAGGATTTCAAATGAGCGTAGCCACCTAGTTAGCGGCACGGGTGTTGGACTTTACCTCGCAAAAAACTTGATGGATTTACATGGTGGTAGTATTGAAGTTAAGTCGCGTGAAGGAAAAGGTTCTACTTTTACCATAAGAACGCCTCGTGGGTTGTGAAATTTTTCATAGTTAATAGTGGCGTGAATTTCTATACTACTTGCGGATGTACTTGTATTAAGTTAATGGTGTGATTTTTTAATGCCCAAAAAAGTTTTAATTGTTGAAGACGAGCCAGATCTGGCCAATGCTTATCAGATACTGCTTGAAAAAGCAGGTTATAGCGTAACGCTTGCGCATAGCGGTAAGGATGCGCTTGAAAAAACAGAAGATTTTGAACCAGATATTATTCTGCTAGATTTACGAATGCCAATCATGGATGGTGTCGAGTTCTTAAAGCAGTATAACTTAAAAGAAAATCATCCTGACGTTAAGGTAATAGTTTTTAGTAACTATGACATGCAGACCGAAATTGACGAGGCGTATCGATTAGGGGCAGAACGCTACGTATTAAAAGCGTGGGCATCCCCGCGTGAAATACTAAAGATTATTGAAGACACTCTTTAGCCTAGAGATTTGATACTTTGAAAACTATCATCGCCTAGCTTACGAATAAGCTTATCGCGGTAGATAGTAAAGTTTTTAGCATCATAGTTGATGATGCCTTTTCGCTTTAGGCGACCAAGTTCAGTGGTGGTTGTTTCTCGTGTTAGACCCATTAGGCTTGCCAGCGTGGTGTGGGTTAGGTGTAGCTTTAAGCTAAACTCACCAGGCTTTGATTCATTTCCATACCTAAACATTAAATAATAAAGCATTAAAAGCAGCTTATCGGCAGCTCTGGATTGTTCTAGGGCGCTAACCTGGACTAATTGGGCCGTATAGTTACTTATAAAATAGTCAGCCATTAACGCCTTTAAGTCGGAATTTTTGTTAATTAAATCAAGAAAAACTGGTCGCTCGACAGTTAGCACCGAAGAATCCTCAATGGCTTCGTAATAGTACAGCGCACTAGAAGTTTTACCAAATACCCAAGTTTCTGGGAATATATCTCCTGCGGTGCGAAAGCCAACAATTTGCTCTTCACCGCCGTTACCTAGGCGATACGCCTTAAAGACGCCAGAAAGCACCACGTAAACTTGGCGCGGAACTTCACCCTGGTAAATTAAAATTGAACGCTTACGAACAGCGCGCTTAGTTGTAGCATTTGGTAGGTGTTCTGCAATTTGTTCCACACTACCATTATAGTAGTATTTACAGTAATAATGAATATTTTAACTAGTTTATCGTTAGAAACCTAACAGAAGCACAAGCGTAAAAGTCATAATATAAGTACATCGCTTGAGGGTAGAAAAGTGATTAGGAGGTGAGAAATGAACCAACTACAGAACGTAGATATCGATAGTAAAATTAGAAGTTTCATTAATAAAAAGACATCCGGAAAACATTTTAGCGAAGTAATTGCTGATTGGATATTAGAGCCCGAATCCGACACTGCAGAAATAACCACTGGACAATTTGAAGCTTTGCCCTGGGGTCGTAAGGCACGTAGCGATCGAACTAGGGCGTAGCAGGTATAAAAAATAAAATACAAGGAGGGGGTAGATGGCACGCTCGTATAAACGAGATAAAAGAGACGATAACTTTCGAAGGGTTCAGCCATACCGTCGATCAAAAATCCGCCTGCAAGACATACAGCTAGCGTAGACCGAATCAATTAGGCACCTGTAATTAGCTAGGTATTTACCTAGCTAATTTATGTTGTAGAATATATCTATTTGGGTTAATGGTATTGATGCTGCTGGCATAAATAGCCTATTATAGTAATTAGTAAGCACTAGCATAAGCAGTGCAAGTCTTGACGCCACTTACGTGGTTTGGTACTATTATCTTTGTGTTCTGCGACAAAACACATAACTTTTAAATTTTAAAGGTCGACAATTCGCAGGACAGATACGAAAAAGGAGTACAGATTCACATGCCAATAGCAGTCGAATTTGTGTCATCTAGACGCAAAAAGATCGCGGTGGATGTGGTGCCTGCCGAATGGCAAACTTACATAGCACACTAAGCCTAGTAGAATTAGGTTAATCAAATAAAAGACCCCAAGGCACCGGGGTCTTTATTATATTTAACTTAAATGACGGCTATAGCCTATTTGTCATCTTTGTCCTTATCACCATCAGAGTCTTCATCGCCATCTTTACGATTGGTAGCTTCCCCAGAAGTATCTGCCTGGCTTATTTCTTGTTCGATGGCTTCTTTAAAGGCCTCTTCGTCACCCCAGACTTCGCTGTCTAGACTTTCGCCACCTAAAAAGAAACTAGGTGTTCCAGTAACTCCATGCTCTACGCCCATTGCTCTATCAAAAGCTATTTTTTTGGCAATATCAGGTGACGATAGGTCATCACGGAATTTATCAGCATCAAGATCGAGCTGCTCGGCGTAGCCTACGAATACGTCAGTTCGCTCAGTTGCCGGTGCGGACCCCCATTCGCTCTGGTTAGACAGTAGCAAATTATGCATTTGCCAGAATTTATCCTCGTCCTGCATGCCTGCAGCTTCGGCCGAGGCGGCAGCGATGCGAGAGTTTGACCCAGCTGGTACTGGAAAGTGACGCACAATCAAAGTTACATCTTCACCGTACTGTTCCATGATAGCCCTGACTCTTGGGTGAGCGCCTGCGCAGCCTGGACATTGGTAATCTAGGTATTCAATTAGCACCACATCACCACTATTGCTGCCGGAAACATGGTCGCTAATGTTGCCTGATTGCTCGCTTTTGCTTTGAGTCTCGTTTAAGTTAACGTTACTTAAATCAATTTGCTCTCCTCTGGTCAGTACTATTAGCGCGCCCAGCAGCCCGACTACTGCGACACTAAAAATTATCCACGCTGCTTTGCTCATTTCGTAAACTCCTTTTGCTTCTATGTCTAGTCTAGTAAAAATTCGTGCCAGCTGCAATAAAGATGCGTTACAATAAGCATAATGACCTTACTTTTGATAAGTATTTATATAGTCATGATCGTGAGCTTGCTGATTGCTGTTGGCGTCAGGCCATATCGCACGACAATGAGCCGTTTTGAGTTAAGGCGCCGGACAGAAGACGGCGATGAGTACGCTGCTAGCTTACTGCGCCGCGAATCGCTGCTACATGATATTTTCTCACTTCAACGAGTGGTTGTTGCAGTGCTGCTTGTGGTAATTAGTACTCTTGGTGGGGCTTTGTTTGGGTGGTTATTCGGATTGATGGCCTCGCTTCTGGTGGCGCTAGAGGCCGGAGCAGTGGCTCGTATACCATTTTTTCAAAGTCGCTCTCAGAAGTTGTATGAAAAGTATGAACCAAAACTACTCGATTTAGTGGAAAAGGTTCCAGGCCTATTTACATTGCTTCGAAACGTAAATCCAGAAACTAATGAAGCGCGCCACCTGCAGTCACGTGAAGAGCTGCTGCATTTAGTGTCTCAGGCGGGCGAGCTGCTCTCGAGCGACGAAAAGCAGCTAATTAACCATGCCCTTGCTTTTAAGTCGCGCTTGGTGAGTGAAATAATGACACCTCGTAGCATGATTGATAGTGTGAAAAAAGACGAACTATTAGGCCCGCTCGTACTGCATGACCTTCATCGAACTGGACACAGTCGATTCCCGGTGATTGATGGAGATATTGATCATGTGGTTGGTATCTTGCACGTTCATAGTCTACTAACTTTATCGAAAAAACGTTCAGTTAAAGCCAAAACTGCCATGGATTCAAAAGTGCACTACATCAGGGAAGATCAAAGTCTGCACCATGCGTTAGCTGCGTTTATGCGAACTCATCGCCACCTGTTTATTGTAGTTAATCAGTATCGCGAAACGGTAGGGTTGCTAAGCTTGGAGGACATCATCGAAGCCTTGCTTGGGCGTGAAATTATTGATGAATTTGATTCGCATGATGATTTGAGGGAAGTGGCCAGGCGTAACCCGCATGGCAATAACAAGCCAGAAAAAAGTGAAGACGTCTAGCCTGGGCTAGTTTATAAGTGTTAATATAGATCAGTATGCAAAGAACACTTATCCGAGATTTATCTAATCACTCCGGTGAAGTAGTCACCTTAAAGGGGTGGCTCCATAAAAAGCGCCTGTTGGGTGGATTAAATTTTATCACTCTGCGTGATAGAACTGGTATTGCCCAGAGCTTGATTAAAGAAAAAGAAGAACTAGAAAAACTACGCGGACTTCAGATAGGAACTGTACTAACGTTGTCTGGTACCGTAGTTGCAGATGAGCGCGCCCCTGGCGGAGTGGAGCTTCACGAAGTTACTATTACCGTGGAGATGCCGGTTACCGATGAGCCGCCAATTGAAATTGACAAACCAATCAGCCATAAGCCAGAAAACTTAGACACGTTGTTTGAGTACCGAGTTCTAAGCCTGCGCAACCTGCAAGAGCAGAAAATATTTAAAATTCGGTCTAGTCTAACGCGCTATATTCGTGAGTTTTTAAATGAAAATGAATTTGTTGAAATCGATACGCCCAAGCTGCTGGCCGAACCAACTGAAGGCGGGGCTGAAGTTTTCAAATTAGACTACTTTGGTAAAACCGCCACACTCGCTCAGAGTCCGCAGTTTTATAAACAGATTATGGTAGGAGTGTTTGAGCGAGTATTTGAAATTGGCCACAGCTATCGTGCGGAGCCAAGCGCTACCACCCGTCACCTAACAGAACTTACAATGTTGGATATAGAAATGGGCTTTATTGAGGATCACGACGAAGTACTAGATATGGTTGGTAAAATGACTAGCAGCGTACTGCGACGTATTTACAATGAGCATGAACTAGACTTAAAAAGCCTAAATGCACCAGAGCTCAAATTAGACGACGATAAGCCTGTCCCGCGGTTTACTATTGCCCAGATTCATGAAATGTACACTAAAGCCACCAAGAACGATACTACAAGTGAAAAAGACCTAACTCCGGATGAAGAGCGTTGGATTTCAGATTATGCGCGAAAAGAATTGGGGACTGACCTAGTATATGCTACGCATTTTCCGAGTGAAGCTGGCAAATTTTACCATAAGTTTAATGAAGACGGCACAGTGCAGTGGGGGGATTTACTATTTCGAGGCCTAGAGATCGCTACGGTCCCTCTACGTGAAAATAACTATCATAAAATGATAGACCAGATGAAAGAAGCTGGACTTGATACTGATCACGCCGGCTTCAAGCACTACCTACAGGCATTTCAATATGGTCTGCCTATGCACGGGGGCTGTGGTTTTGGTATAGATCGTTTAGTGCAAAAAACAATCGGCCTAAACAACGTCAAAGAGGCCACTTTATTCCCTCGTGATATTAACCGCTTAACCCCCTAGAGTCCCACTGTCCCATTGCCCGCATAGGAGGCTGCATGAAATAGGTAGTAGTGAAACGCTACAATTTAATTAGTGTGATAAATTTCACTGCTTTACGTACCGATCTAGGCGATGATAGAGTTATAATACTAATCTTTAATAATTAAAAAGGAACGGACCTCACATGGAGATTCAGACCGTCGTGACTTTACTGACGATTGTCGTAATATTACTGTCACTAGTCATTGTGGGGCTACTGGTTGCAATTATTGCACTAGTAGTCAAAATTAAAAAAATCGCCACTAGTGTGGATAAAGTCACCAATAATTTGGCATCAGCGACCGAGTGGCTGTCGCCCGTCAAAGTTTTCCGCGAAGCTGCCAGAGCTTTTCGTAAATAATCTAAACAATCAGGAGGAAATGATATGTCAAAAGTAGTTAATACAGTGCTTGCAGCAGCAGCTGGATTTGTAGCTGGAATTTTAATGGCTCCAAAAAGCGGCAAAGAAACCCGTGAAGAGCTAATGGCGAAAGCCGAGGAAACCAAGCAGATGGCAGCTGAAAGGGCGTCTCAGGTAAAGTCTGCCGCGCAAGATGCCTACGAAACTGTACGTAGTGGTGCTAAAGATGTAGCAGATGAAGCCAAGAAATTTGGTGCTAGTGCTAAAAACCATGCTGACAAACTGAGTGATGAAGCCGAGGCAAGAGGAGCACGAGCTGCCGCTAAAGCTGATCGAACTGCCCGTCAGGCAAAGCAAGAAGCCAAACGAGCACAGTAATTTATAGGAAACACGCAGAGTAGATGCCGACCGGACTTATGTTTTAACGAGCTGGTCGGTTTTTATTAATCTAGGTAGGGTGCTTAGTAAAGGAGTATAATCGTGGCCACTTTCAGTTTTGATGTCGTAAGTGAATATGACAAAGGTGAAATGAATCATGCGTTCGACCAAGCGCGCCGGGAAATGACAAATAGGTATGATTTCAAAGATACACCAGCTGCCATAGATTGGTTAGCAGATAAAAATGGCATTAAAGTGACAGGCGCTAGTGAGTGGCAGATTGATAGCGTTATTGATATATTCAGAAAAAAACTTGCCATGAGATCACAAAGCACCAAAGTGCTTGACGAGAGTAAGGCGCTAGTCGAGGGCAACATGAAAATCACCAAAGAAATCCCCTTTAAGCGTGGCCTCGACCAAGACAAGGCTAAATCTATTACCAAGCTACTGCGCGAGAAACTGCCAAAAGTAAAAGCCCAAATCCAGGGCGAAGCGGTGCGAGTTTCAAGTAGCAAAAAGGACGAACTTCAGGCCGCCATGAATGTCATTCGTGAACAAAATTTTGACTTCCCTATTGAATTTAATAATTACCGTTAAAAAATGTATGCTAACTGTTGATATCTAAGGTTTGTTGACTCTCGAGTCTTTTGAAGCTTATATTGGCAGCATCTGCCGCTTGTCCGATTAAATTATCAGCTATACTTTTGCCGGCATTCGATGCAATCGCGTCGTGGGTTGGGAATGCTAGATTTGGCTTGATCTGGGACATAAAATCAATTGCTTCACTGATTTTTAGCCAGGGAGCCGTAATAGGTAGCGCCAGAATATCAACTTGTTTATCGGGTATAGTGAACGAGTCGCCAGGATAATAAATGCGCCCATCAATCATCACACCTGTATTTGCAACTACTGGAATGTCTTTGTGAATTAAAGCGTGTTCGCCCCCAAAAAATTCTAGTTTAAATGGCTTGAGTTCGATGGTGCTACCGGCCGTAATTGTCTTTGTGGGTAGTGTGTCACCTAGTTGTTGCGTAATATATTCTGTGCCGATAATAAGAGCATCGGGGTTGTGAGCGTAAATAGCACCTAGCGCGGCTGGGTCAAAATGGTCGCTGTGTTCGTGGGTCACAACGATACCAGCCACACTGCCATCGGGCGGCACTAGGTCTGTGGTTAGGTTTCCCGGGTCAATAATTAATAGTTTGCCGTCTTTTTCGACTGTAAAGCAGGCATGTTCGTATTTAGTTATCCTCAACACGTGCTAATCCTCCTGTGTGCATCCATCATAGCGCCTAGTATGAACACCAGGCTATGAAATACCTTACAGCATCAACTGCTGCATGACGCATTGAGATCTCTTGCTCCCAACTTTTATTTGACCAAATAATTAATACGTATGATAATTAGACAAGATGAAGAGTATAAAAATTACCGTAGCAATTGCTATCGTCAGTGGGCTGACGTTTTTTTTGGTCGGTGCACCACCCGTTAGTTCGCAGTCGCTAACGACAGATGAGATCGAAATGATACGTCAACAATGTAGTTCAAAACAAGAAGCACTCAGTAGGCTTAATGCCAGTGACGGGGTGCTCAGGGTTAATCGGGGTCAATTATACGAATCCATCTCAACGCGTTTAATGGCTAGGTTCAATAGTCGCGTAGCTTCTAGTAGGCTCGATGGCGGCGATTTGTTTTCGATTGTTGCTAGTTACGAGAGCGGATTATCAGATTTTCGTGAACGCTATATTGATTATGAAAGGGCTTTATCTGAAGCGATGCGGATAAATTGCAGCAATCAGCCAGAGCAATTCAATGACAAGGTGGCTGAGGCGCGTCGATTACGAAAATTGGTTCATGAAGAGGTAGTAAACCTGCACAGTCATATCGATGACTATCGCGATGCATTTGAATCGTTTGCTGAATCATTCGAGGAGGTAAGTTAGCATGAGCGACCTGCCTATAGAGCCAACTGAAAACGAACCCCAGGGGTTTAACCGTTGGAGTAAGCATCGTTTTGTCATCATGATAATTGTCGCGATTTCTATAGCCATTGGCTTGGTGGTGCTTAGTTTGCTGATGTATGCCCGCAGCGGTGCAGCTCAACTGGATCTCAGTCGTCCGGGTTTTAGCGAAGTGCGTGATCAAATTGAAAGTTCTGATTCCAAAATAAACTTTTTTTCTGCGACTGGTTCAATTGACGACGAGGCGTTAGAAGAGTTTCGCGAGTTATACGAGGAGTATTCTACCCAAGCTACGTCAATTGATGCGTTTGGCGGTGATCCGCTAGGTGATATCGTGCAGGGCAATAACAGCAATTAATAGGTAGGCAGTGGACGTTAAAATCTTATCTGATATCTACGACGCTCAGCTAACTGATATTTTAAAAGCTGGCGGTACTGCAGTGCTGCGGACTGACACGTTGTATGGAATAGTGTCAAGTGCCATGGATCAGAGCGCGGTGCAGCGAGTTTATGAAATTAAACGTCGCACGGCCTTAAAGCCACCCATCGTGCTAATTTCTAACATCAGGCAGTTATTAGCAGAGCCCTCCCTAGAGGTCAAACGGCAACTGGGTAGTTATTGGCCAGGTAAAAACAGTTTGATTCTGCCAGCAGACAAAAATGCGCCCACCTGGCTAACGCGTGGTAGCGGGGCGATTGCCTACCGACTGCCAGATGATATTAATTTGCGAAAACTAATTGAGTCAGTCGGACCAATCATTGCGCCCAGTGCTAATCCTGAGGGTCTAGTGCCTGCTAGCTCGGTAGGTGAGGCGGTAGCTTATTTTGGCAGCGAAGTAGACATCTATATAGATGGTGGCAAGGTAGAGCATGCTGAGCCATCAAAACTTTTTCGTATTAACGATGAACACCACGTGGAGCGACTGCGATGAACCCCTTAAACCCAGAAGATTTTATCATTACTCGCAAGCGTAAAAAATACAAATTCGCGCTATTTGCAAATTATAGCAACTGTTTTGAAGCTGATCAGTGGCCCAAGGGTGCGTCAGTAGACATTCTTGAAATGGGGGCAGGTACGGGACTATTTTCGGCCGCACTTGCCGAGCAGTATCCAGACAGAAAATTTCTAGCAGTTGATGTAAAGGCTGATCGTTTGCAATCTGGCGCCAAGCAGGCACTAGATAAAAAGCTAGAAAACATATCGTTCCTTCGCGCGCGAGCCGATCAGCTGAATGAGCTTATAGTCGCTGGCAGCTTGCATAAGATTTGGATAACTTTCCCTGACCCGTTCCCACGCGAGCGCTCGGCCAAGCACCGCCTGACTCATCCGAAGTATCTAGATTTATATCAATCTCTACTTCGCCCTAACGGCAGCCTGCACTTTAAAACGGATGCAGAAGGTTTGTTTACCTGGAGCCTAGAGCAGCTGGTGGCTAGCGGTTGGATTATAAAGGAATTAAGCTTTGATCTTCATAGCTCAAATCTGGCTATTCAGTACAAAATCATGACAACCTATGAATCGCGTTACTATAGTGAGGGTAGAAAGATCGGGTTTATTAAAGCAACCTGCTCGTCCTCTGTTGATGCCAACATCTAGCTCTATAAAAACGGACGTTTATCACCTGCTTAGGGTTAAGTTATTGAATGAGTATCGTCAGATGATTCTAGTGCAACTCTGCCGAGCTGCCTGGCGGTAGCGAGCGATGTGGTCATCGGGCGTTCTTGGGACTTAAAAGTTGGCTCAGCGACTTCTAGCTGGTATCGCAAAATATCTTCGACCGAACCGAGTGAATCGTTTAAGCGGGTAGACGCGTCGCGCTCGATTCGACGACCAATGCTAGTGGCAAGTGGTGTATCAATGTGAAAATGGAGGTTGCGAACGCCCGCGAGGTCGCGACTACCTGCGTAAATGCCATCAACGATTACGATAGGCGAGGGATGGACGACTCCATTAAGGGCTGGTTCTTCGGTTGTAAAGTCAAAGTAGCGCTTTTCGATCGTCTCCCCTGATTTTAAACGCAGCAAATCTTTGGCTAACGCTTCGGTGTCATAGACAATCGGTGCGTCCCAATTTTGCCAAGGATTGCCGTCCTGGCTAGCCTCAAGCCAGGCTTTCCCGCGGTGATAGTCATCACTCGATAAATGAGCCACTGCTAGTTTTTGGCTGTCGATCGACTCTAAGGCGCTTGCTAGCTCCCTGGCAAACGTCGTTTTGCCCGATCCTGACCTGCCAGACACGCCGATCACGATTTGCCGCATACCGTTGTTCCAGCATTCTAATGTGCGTTCTAGTGCTTCTTCGACTGATATAACCTCAGGCGGGGCTAGCAATTCACCACCTGATAAGGTATGCGACTGATGTTCGCTGCTGAGTTCCGGTGTGCCCGACATGTCTAGTAGGTCTTCACGGTGGGTTTCAAAAAATGCCTGTGCTTGCGCGTTACTGCCGATATTCTCAATCTCGACTTGTGGAATATCAAACCCCTCTACCCAGTCAATTATTACACCCGGTGCGGGGCAGGCACGAAGTTTACGCAGGCGCGGGTATAATTTGGAGCCACTAAAGTGCGCGTACACTTCAGGACTTATTTCAGTTTCGATTTCTTTTCGTAGCCATCCGTTCGGCACCAGGCGGCCACGAGTTTTTAGTGCAGCTGTGTAGGATATACCCTCGGCAGTAAAAGTTTCACGCAGGCGCAAGCTGTACGGTTCGTCCGGATGGCTGAGGTAAATTTGCTCTATGGACTTAGCTTCAGGCCTGTATTTATCTAGTCGTTCTGGTCGGCAGGTCAGAAACTGTTTTTCAGTTTCGTCATAAAGCTCTAAGCTATACTCAAATTCTGGATTACCTAATAAAGTTTTTGTCATTGCTAGTGTCCTTTCGGGGTTGCCATTAACTGATTACATTGCTAGCATACTATGCTACTATTAACCTGAATAGAAAGTTTAATTTGAGTCAAATATGATTGAGCAGGTCACAATCACACACCACATTCAAAAGTATATTATTGGGACTTTGCTAGGGTGTGAGTACGCTCGCTTTCGTGACCTACGTCCGCCAAAAACCGATACAAATTTATTTAGCTATCATTTAAAAGTTTTGATGAGTGGCGGCTGGATCGAAAAAACGCCTGATGGCTATACGCTTTCCATGAAAGGCCTGTCGTATGTCGATAGGGTAAGCACGGCAAAAAATACGGTGCGAAAGCAGCCAAAAATCATCACGATGTTGCTGCTACAGAATCCAGATGGTGAAGTCTTGGTGCAAAAACGTACCAAGCAACCGTATATTAATAGGTGGACACTTCCCTATGGCAAATTACATATCGAGGATGAATCATTACAATCAGCTGCACTACGAGAGGCAAAAGAAAAATTAAATCTTGATCTAACAAACTTGAAGCATGCGGGCGATGCATACATTAGGGTGCGTATGAATGATGAAATGTTATCCACTACGTTAGCGCATATTTTTTACAAAGAAATTGCTAGCTATGAACCGA
>CAZEGC010000014.1:0-6432 GCA_964511635.1 uncultured Candidatus Saccharibacteria bacterium
CGTACTTTCCAATTGAACAAGCCATATTATTGTCGCTGGTCGCCAGGTTTTATGCAACGATTGCAGATATCGGCGTAGCTGGTGTATATTTAGCTCTTAATAATGGTAAGGTAAAACAGGTATGAGTAAAAATATTGTGATTATTGGATCGGCGCTATCGGGAAATAAAGGAGCAGCAGCGATGCTGGAGAGCTCAATTCAGACATTGAGCCAACGCTATCCTAATGCTAGATTTACTTCATTGTCAATGTATCCGCATGCAGATCGACAGCAAAACCCATATAAAAATTTAGAAATTATTGATGGTCGACCGTTTCAGCTGGGTGTAATTATGAATGTACTTGCCCTGCTGCATCGGATATTGCCATTTGCAAGGGGCTTTATTACTAGGCGCTCGCCCGCCATTAGGGCCATAGTCGAGGCTGATGTGTTTTTAGATCAGAGCGGGATCACTTTTGTAGATGGGCGGGAGAAGTTCTTGCCATTTAATACGGCAGCAATACTGCCTCCTATTAACCTGAAAACACCAGTGGTGAAATGCGCTCAGGCGTTGGGGCCATTTAATAATCCTATCAACAGAGCTTGCGCCAAGTTCTTTCTGCCGCGTATGGCTGCAGTTGTGTCGCGAGGCGCAGTGACAACTAGTCACCTCGCTTCCTTGGGTTTAAAAAACGTTATCGAAGGTGCTGATTATGCATTTGCTCTGGAGCTAACAGATAAAGAGGTAAAGTCTGCCCAGGAAAGATATGACATTTCATTCTTTAAAGATAGCAAAGTAGTCGGATTATCACCGAGTGTGGTTATGCGCAAAAAAGTAGAGGCTGCTGGCGATAATTATGTTCTGCAGATGGTAGAGTTCATAGATTATCTTGCTGAAAAGGGCTTAAAAACTATGCTGGTCGCTCACAGCGTTCGTACAGGTACAGATAAAACGCATAACAATGACCTGCCGCTATGTAGGGAAATATACGCAAAGATTAAGCATCCCCAAAAGTGTCTATTTATTGATCAAGAGCTATCCTCACAGGAGCTTAGGTATTGGATCGGAGAGTGTGATTATTTTGTAGCTTCACGCTTTCATGCTATGGTTTCGTCGCTTGCAATGAAGGTGCCGACACTAGTGATAGGCTGGAGTCATAAGTACCGTGAGGTTTTAGAAATGTTTGAACTTGATGAGTGGGCGTTTGGGCATCAGGACCTGACGAAGGAGCATCTGCAAGGTAGGTTTGAAAAACTAGTAGAAAACGCCGATGATATAAAGAAAAAGCTAACTCGTAACTTGCCTAGTGTAAAGAAACTGTCGCTTCAGCAGGTTGATGTAATCGCTGATGTTATTGAAAATAAATAGCGGGTCGCCATTATTTTTTAGTATGCTCGTATTGCATTTCTTTGATGCGCTCTAGCTGGTCTTCTAGTAGGACGCGGTTTATCCTAAGTAGGTCCGATATTATTGTTAGGGCGAATGACAGCAGTGCTGCTACTAGCATGGCGCTTCCAAAGATAAGTGACTGAATGTGCCCTGTACCTTCGCCCCCTATCCATAGAGCGAGAAATCGCACAAAGGGAGCAACCCCAGTTGCCAGAAAGATTAAGCCAAGTGTGTTAAAGACTACGTATGGTTTGAACATTAGGTAGCTACGCGTAATGGCCTGGGCTGACTTAACCATATGTTGACCTATATTATTAAACAGCCTAGACTCTCGGGTTTTTTTGTTAGTCGTAACTGGAACGCTCGCTATGCGTAGACGTTTGTTGCCAGCCTGGATGATGGTTTCCATGCAATAACTAAACTGGGTAACGACATTTAGGCGATAAAGCGAAGCTCGCGAGTAGGCACGAAATCCACTGGCAGCATCAGGTAGGTCGGTTTCAGCTGCCTTATTTACAACCCAGCTGCCAAACCGTTGCATTAGTTTTTTGAAGCCAGAAAAATGGGCAATTTTTGATGTCTGGCGATCGGCAATGACGATATCTGCCTTGCCAGCTATAATTGGCTGTACCAAATCAGCAATGCGCTCCTGAGGATATTGATTATCTCCATCAGTGTTAACTACGATGTCAGCCCCATGGCTTAATGCATAGTCAACTCCATCGCGAAACGATCTTGCAAGCCCCATGTTTCTAGTGTGCTTTACAAAATGCTTAACACCATGTTTTTTTGCAACTTCTATGGTTTTATCAGTGGAGCCATCATCAATAACTAGGACCTCGATGATGTCTACATTGTCTATTTTTGTTGGGATAGATTTGAGCACCAGTGGAAGTGTTTTTTCTTCATTTAAACAGGGGACCTGCACAAAAACTCTCATAGCTTCTATTATATCACTAGTGCACTGCACGTATCGCAGTGGTATCATGGTGGCAATGAGGCTGTTAATTGTATCTATATGTAAAGACGAAGCTACTACAATCGGGGAGCTCATAGGTCGTGTTCCAAAAAAGATAGAGGGCATCGGACAGATAGATATTTGTGTCATAGATGATGGCAGCACAGATAAAACAGCAGATATAGCTAAGAAAGCGGGGGCCGTGGTATTGTCTGATGGCGCGAATAGGGGTTTGGTAGTTCGCTTTCATCAAGCTGCCGACTATGCACTGTCAAATGATTACGACGTGATGGTGAACATTGATGGGGATCTGCAGTTTTCCCCAGAGGACATCCCTAAGTTCGTACTGCCGATTATTAACAACGAAGCTGACTTTGTGGCGGCCGATCGCTTCACTGACCCAGAAACGGGCGAACAGCGGCGACCAAAGAACATGCCACCCGTTAAGTATCATGGCAATAAACTCGGCTCGTGGGTCGTAGGTAAATTGAGCAAACGCCAGTTTCGCGATGTGACGTGTGGTTTTCGGGCCTATAATCAAGACGCTCTGCTAGCGATTAACATCAATAACACCCACACATACACCCAAGAATCATTCCAAGTACTGGCAGCAAAAGGTATGCGTATTGCAACAGTGCCAGTTATGGTGAAATATTTTAAGGATCGAAAGTCACGTGTCGTTACGAGCGTGCCGCTATATATTGCCACCAGTGCGTTTAATATACTGCGAGCATTTCGTGACTTTGCCCCGCTACGATTTTTTACAGCACTTGGGCTTTTACCCTTCTTGGTAGGAGTTGGCTGCTGTCTATTTATTGGGGTTCACTGGTTGAATAGTGGTCAATTTACACCCTACAAATTTGTAGGGTTCACTGGTCTATATTTGGTCTCGCTAGGGTTGCTGCTATGGCTGATCGGCTTGCTTGCCGATATGAACGTGCGAGTATTGAAAAATCAAGAAAAGATATACGAAGACATTAAGCGAATCAAGTACAAAAAAGACAACTAGAGGCTATCGACCGACACCAATGTAGCGAAGGCCGCTAGAAGTGACTTCATTTTTATCAAAATGGTTGATAGCGTCGACGAATACGTCACCCGCCATGGCGTCTTTGTATTTACTGATCGGATAGTTGATCAGTTTGGGCCATTCGGTGGCAACCACTATGGCATCGACGCCACTCGTAGCTTCTTTGATTGACTCGCGCTGCACTACGTTGCGCCGCAGGTCTTCACTAGCCTCCTCGCTCGCTTCTGGGTCGTAAGTGGTGACGTTGGCACCAGACTTTGCGAGTATGTTTGCCATCGAGACGCCAGGGGATTTACGTACGTCACTTGTGCCGGCTTTGAAGGCGAGTCCAAGCACGGCAATATTCTTTCCTTCAAAGCTGCCGATGGTGTCTTTTAGTTTTTCCATAATATACCCGGGCATAGACGCGTTTAGATTCTGAGCGGCAGTCATTATCTCTAGGTCAACACCATTTTCTAGTCCACTTGCGATTAGGCCGCTGACGTCTTTTGGGAAACACCCACCACCGTACCCGCGCCCGGCGTTTAAAAAGGCCCTTCCAATGCGCTCGTCAGCTCCGACGGCGTCCATGACTTCAACTACGTCAGCATCGACTTTGTCTGCGAGTTTTGCGATTGAATTAGCGAAAGATATTTTTAGCGCGAGCAGTGCGTTCGCTGATACCTTAATAAGCTCGGCACTGTTTCGACTAGTGGGAATATATTTACCGAGTCGAGACTCTTTTTTTACTCCAGCGACATCGGCAATCTCATCACGATGATTTTCTAAATTTCGGTAAACGTTTAATATTTCTTCTACGGCCTCTTTGTCATCTCCTCCAACGACCACGCGGTCAAAAAATAGGGTGTCATAAAGGGCGGTGCCTTCGCGAAGAAATTCCGGATTTGATACGTAACGAATGCGCTTACCGGCTTTTTTAAATACCTCTTCGACTTGATTTCCTGTGCCAACGGGGACGGTACTTTTTTGAACGAAAATCGATCCGTCTTTTAGGTATTTTGCAGCTTCTTGGGCCGCGCTAAAGACGTAGGCAAGGTTAGAACTGCCGTCGGGATTATCTGGTGTGCCGACGCTAGAGAAAACGATGTCGCTACTGGGCACACTTTCGCTATATGAGTCGGTAGCAATCAGGTTTCCGGCATCCATGGCGACCTTTATGACCGGATCAAGTCCCGCTTCGTAAAAGAACGATCGCCCCTGTTTTATGACCTCAAGGCGTTTCGGATTTGGTTCGATAGCATACACCTTGTAGCCGGCGTGCGCCAGTAGGGCTGCGGTAGTTAGGCCAACGTAACCTGCACCAAGTACAGTGATAGTAGAGTGCTTTGTCATATGATGAACCTCCTGTTATTTCAGTGATTTCAAGTACTGTCCGTAGCCAGATTTGATGAGTGGCTGGGCAAGGTTCAGTAGTTGGTCGTGATTGATATAACCTTCGCGGTAGGCTACTTCCTCGGGGCTGCCGATAATGAGGCCAGTACGACTTTGCAGCACGCGTATGTAGTCGGCGGCGTCATTCATGGAGTCAATTGTCCCGGTGTCCAGCCAGACATCTCCGCGATCCAGTGCAGTGACGGTTAGCTTGCCGCGGCGAAGGTATTCTTCGTTGACACTGGTGATTTCAAGTTCGCCACGGTCACTTGGCTGAACGTTTTTGGCTATTTCGACTACATCGTTATCGTAAAAGTATAATCCAACGACAGCAAAATCTGACTTCGGATATTTCGGCTTTTCCTCGATAGATATGGCGGCGTTGTTTTCGTCAAACTCTACTACGCCGTATCGTTCCGGGTCGGACACTTCGTAGGCAAAGACTCGTCCGCCATCAGGATTGGTGCATGACTTCAGGGCAGTTCCCAGATCTGCGCCGTGGAAGATGTTATCACCTAGGATTAGTGCTACCTTGTCGCTTCCAATAAACTCCTCACCAATAATAAAGGCTTGGGCTAGGCCTTCGGGTGAAGGCTGCACTTCATATTGCAACGAGATGCCCCACTGTGATCCATCGCCAAGGAGTCGTTGGAATTGTGATTTATCTTCGGGTGTGGTGATGATTAAGATATCTTCAATACCGGCTAGCATCAGTGTGGTGAGCGGATAATAAATCATCGGTTTATCATAAATTGGCATAAGCTGCTTGCTGATTCCTTGAGTAATAGGCCACAAACGACTGCCCGAGCCGCCAGCTAAAATGATTCCCTTCATATTATTTCCTCGCAAAAAATTAATTAACTAAATACTGTTCGAGTGCTTCATTCCAATCACGTGGCTTGTAGCCAGTGGACTCTATTTTAGCAAGCGACAGTGTACTATCCAAGGGGCGCTGAGCGATGCCGTCTTTGCCGGCGTAGTATTCGCTGGTCGTGACGCCAGTAACGTCGGCTGGGTCGTGGCCAGTTTTTTCGTACACAAGCGTTGCGACATCAGCCCAACTGGCAGGATCGCCACTGTTGGTGAGATTATATGTGCCGTATTCGGCGTTTGTGTCGAGCAAATGCCTTATAGCGACCACTAGATCGCTTGTAAAAGTGAGGCGGCCGATTTGGTCGTTAACGACACTAGGTTTGATACCGCGCTCGGCTAAACTTTTCATAGTGAGAACAAAGTTTTTTCCCTCGCCAATGACCCAGCTTGTGCGTAAGATGTAGTGCTTAGCAACCGAAGCGGCGACAATATCGCCAGCGGCTTTACTAGCCCCGTAGACGCTCAAGGGACTAAAAGGTTCATCCTCGGTATGTGGGCTACGGGTGCCATCGAATACATAGTCGCTCGAAATGTGAACAAGAGTCATATTATGGTTTCGGCAGACTGATGCCAGGTGGGATACTGCAGCGGCATTCACCTGCCACGAGGCTACTCGGCCTTCGTTAGTTTCGGCGTCGTCGACATTGGTAAACGCAGCAGCATTAACAACAACATCGACGCTCGACCAGTCGTAGCTAGAGACAGACTGTTTGTCGGTGATATCTAGTTCGGCTACGTCGGCAAATTTAGCGTTAGGATATTGTTTTCGTAGGGCTGTGCCTAGCTGACCGTTGGCACCAGCTATAAAAATTTTGCTATCGTCCATTTAAA
>CAZEGC010000014.1:6532-19295 GCA_964511635.1 uncultured Candidatus Saccharibacteria bacterium
TATCACCATGAACGGGTAGTCTAACTATGTACAGCCCTGGTATCGGTGACTCGGTGACCGAGAGTTCGTTGTAGTCATTTGGGTCAAATGCCATAGTGTACTACTGGCCTTTCTCGGCGTAGGCTGCTTCTACTTTGGCTTTTTCGGCCTGCCACCAGTCTTCATTTTGGCGGTACCATTCAATGGTCGCCTCCAGGCCTTCACGCAGGTTGGTGTATTCAGGTTGCCAGCCTAGCTCGGTGGTTAGTCTGGTGTTGTCGATGGCGTAGCGTTGGTCGTGGCCGGGGCGGTCAGCGACGTGTTCGTAGGCTGATCTATCCCTGCCCATAAGCTCTAGAATAGTTTCGAGCACGTATTTATTATTCTGCTCGCCGTCGGCACCAATGAGGTAGAGCTCACCCGACTGACCCTTATCGATGATAGTATGGACAGCCGAGTTGTGATCATCGACGTGGATCCAGTCGCGGACTTGTTCGCCAGTACCGTATAGCTTGGGTGTTAGGCCACTTAGAATATTGGTAATCTGGCGGGGAATAAACTTTTCGATGTGCTGGTAAGGACCATAATTATTGGAACAATTAGAAAGGGTCGCTTTAATGCCAAAGCTTCGCACCCAGGCTTTTACTAGCAGATCGGAGCCAGCCTTGGTGGAGGAGTAGGGGCTCGAGGCGTTGTAGGGTGTGGTTTCGGTGAATTTTTCGGGGCTACCAATTTCGAGGTCGCCGTAAACTTCGTCGGTCGAGATATGGTGTAGTCGAGTATTATGTTTGCGAACGGATTCTAGTATCGTGGCAGTACCAACCAGGTTGGTATTAATAAAAGGCCACGGGTCACGCAGCGAGTTGTCGTTGTGCGACTCGGCTGCAAAATGCACCACAATATCGGCTTCGCTAACTAGTTTATCTACAAGCTCTTGGTCGCAGATGTCTCCTTGTATGAAGCTTATTTTATCTAGCGCCGAACCCAGGCTGTCTTTGTTGCCGGCGTATGTCAGTTTGTCGATAACGGTGATTTCGTACTCGGGGCGATTACCAAGGGTGTAGTGAACAAAGTTCGCGCCTATGAACCCTGCCCCACCAGTGATTAGCATTCTCTTCATGTCTTCTATTATATAGGCTATCTTGGTTTATAATAGGGTCCATATGATTACAGTTATTATCGCTGGCGGGTCAGGAACTCGACTCTGGCCACTGTCTACACCTAGTTATCCAAAACATTTATTAAATCTAACAGGCGAGAGGACGATGCTGCAGGCTGCTTACGACAGGGCAGTTCGTTTGGGAGAGTCGGTCTATGTAGTGACCGAGGCTAGTCACTCGGACCACGTACGCGAGCAGTTGCCCGAGCTACCGGACGATGCGTTCATTATCGAGCCAGGTCGTCGCGGCACGGCGCACTGCATCGTTATGGCGCTAGATGTTATTTCGCGTCGCCATGACCGCAGAGAGCCGATTGCCTTCATTCACTCGGATCATCACGTTCGTGACATCGAAGGTTTTAGTCGGTCATTCAGTGTGGCGGGTAAGTTTTCAAGTGAGCGCAATGAAATTACATTAATTGGTATTGACCCAACCCATCCGGCAACTGGTTTCGGATACATAGAGCGTGATGGCGCAATTGATGCTGATTCGGGCGTGTATCACGTTGAATCGTTTAAAGAAAAGCCGGACTATGATACCGCACAAGAGTATTTAGAATCAGGCCGGTACTTGTGGAACTGCGGATATTTTGTTGGGTCGGTCGATACTTTTCTAGGTGAGATGGACCGGAGTGCGCCTGAGCTGAGGCAAAGTTTTAACACATTAGCGTCGGTTACTGATCCAACAGATAAAGAATACACCGATGCTTATCTAGCGTTAGATAATCAGGTGATTGATATTGCTTTGATTGAAAAGGCTAAAGGCCTGACGGTAGTGTCGGCTAGTTTTGACTGGATGGACGTCGGATCGTTTAAGGATCTTCACGAAGTTGTGCATCGAGACGAGACTGGCAATTACCTCCAAGGTAAAGGTATTCATGACATTGACGTTGAAAACGTGTATGTACGCAACGAAGAGGACAAGCCAATTGCTGTAATTGGCCTTGATAATGTGGTGGTGGTCAATACTCCTGACGGCATATTAGTAGCCCGAAAAGACGTTAGCCATAGAACCGGAGAAGTAGCTAAAAAGCTTCAATCTTAGGCAACTGAGTCTCTGACAATTTTGCGGATTTTGGTAATGAACAGGCCCTTATCGAATCGTTTGGCTTTTCGCTGCAAGGTGGCTGGATTAAATTCAATTTGCGATGCTTTTTTAATTGCCGATGTGAGCGCATCGACAGACTGAGATTTAAATAGCACCCCACTTTCGCCGTCCTGAATGATATCAAGTGCCCCGCCCTTGCCGTAGGCAATCACCGGAGCACCGGCGGCCAGGGCTTCGACCTGGACAATGCCAAAATCTTCTTCGGCGGGAAAAATATAGCCGCGGGCGTGATTTAACGCCTGGGTGACAGCTTCATCACTAGCGTTTCCGTTTCGATCACTATAGAATTTTACAGTTGGTCCAGCCATTTTTAATAAACGATCATGTTCGCTTCCATTGCCAAAGACCTTTAATGGCAGATCCAGTTTCGAGGCGGCTGCGACGGCCAGGTCAATGCGTTTATACGGCACCTGACGACCTAGGGCGACGTAATAGTCGCTACGCTTGCGGACCGGCGTGAATCGACTAACCTCAACTGGCGGATGAATAACGGTCGAAGGTTTTTTGTAGTATTTCTTAATCCGTTTTTGTACTTCGGATGAATTAGCGATGAAAATGTCTACGTTTTGTGCTGCTTTAAAGTCAGCTTTTTTGAGCCTAGGCACTATTATTGGCATCAGTAGCCTAACTATCCAGTTTAGTTTGCCAAAGCCAGGGTCTTTTTTATATTCACGGTAGTGGCTCCAATAGTAGCGAATTGGGGTGTGGCAATAGCAGATATGAATTTGATCAGGTCGGGTTTTTTGAATTTGCTTGGCTTCAGCGCTCGAGCTGCTGATGATAATATCGAACTCGCTTAAGTCGAGTTTTTGAAAGGCTTTAATTCGCATGGATGGAAACAGTTTATGAAGCTTGCGAAGTGAGCGGGGTAGTTTTTGAAGATTGCTGGTTCGAATATCTAGGCCATTAAATTTTGGCATGGCTTCTGGGGTATAGACCGACGTATAGATAGGCGCATCTGGAAAAGCTTCGTGCAGCGCCAGTACAACGTTTTCGGCGCCGCCCATGTTGGTGAGCCAATCGTGGACAATAGCTATATTAGGAGTTCGGAGTTCGGAGTTCGGAGTTCGTTTATTGGCCATTTTTTAGTGACCTCTTGAATCCATTGATTAGTTTTTGACAACGGATAACTTGCGAGAGTAGCTGGTCGGACGTATCATCCTGCAGATACTCGAGTTTGCTTGCTAGGTAGATAAAATTCTTTACCTCTAGTAAGGAGCCATAAGCTATGGACATAAAATGAAGCTTGTCGTTTATTGATGGGCGGCCGAAACCCTCGGCTATGTTGGCCGAAATAGAACTTGATGATCGTCGAATTTGGCTGGTAATTCCAAAAACTTCCTCTTTCGGAAAGCTGTTGGTTGCTTTGTATATTTCTACCGCTAGGTTTTGAGCCTCTTGCCAGACTATTAAGTCTTCGAAAGTCTGAACCGGGCCTTTGCCGCCAACTCCGAACTCCGAACTCCGAATTTCCATCATTTTGCTCCTCTACGTCGCAGCACAACCCCAATAGTGCGAAACAGAATCTTAATATCCAGCCAAAAGGTCCAGTTTTGGGCGTAGAATAGCTCGAGTTCGATGCGCTCGTCAAAGCTTAGGTTACTGCGACCAGACACCTGCCATAGCCCAGTGACACCAGATTTGACGCTGTGAAGTAGTGCAGTGCGGCCGCGGGATAGCTTCATTTCCTGGGGCAGGATGGGACGTGGGCCAACCAGGCTGAGGTCGCCTTTGAATACGTTAAACAGCTGGGGTAATTCGTCTAGCGATGAGGCTCGCAGGAATTTGCCAAATCGCGTGATGCGCGGATCATCATCAACCTTGCGATTAATTTCGTATTCACGGGCCAGGTCTTCGCGACCCATTTCGCGAAACTCAATCGCAGCGTCTTTTTTACCGTAACGCGCATCCATGCTGCGAAATTTATATAAAGTTATTGGTTCTGAGAAACGGCTGAGGCGACTAGATAGATATAGCGCCGGACCTGGATTGAGTATCTTTTGCAGTAAGTAGATTAGCAGCAGCAGTGGGGACAATATAACTATTAAAATAGTGCTCACAATTAGATCGAATATGCGTTTGACGATTTCACCCCAGCCAATTAGCGGGGTTTGTGAAACCGAAATCATCGGGTAGCCTAGGAATACGTCGATAGTGTTTTTACCAGAATAAAATTCCGGCTCACCCGGAATAAAGCTATAGCTGATGTGGTTTACCTGTGCCGCACTAAGGATGCGCTGATTGCGATCCTGGGAATCATACAGGTCGGTTTGTATGATGGTTGAAATTTGGTCGTCTTCGATGTTTTTAAGTGCATCTTCGACGTACGAATAGTGCTTTACATCAAGGTTCGGTGGTAGGATTTTCTTAGGTCCGGCAATGGCCACCACTTTGTAGCCACTTCGCTGAGTATCTGAGAGGCTAGTGGCAATATCAGTAGTTGTATCGGTGGTACCGATTAGTAGCACGCGGCTAATTCCTCGGCCGTAACGAAACAGCAGGGTGCGCATTAGTCGCAGCACTTCCCGCTCAAACACAATCAAGGCAAATGATCCAACTAGGGCATAAACTGCCACTAGACGAGCAGGCAGGATACTTTCCCGGCTGACGTATTCCCAGCCGATAACAAGCAAAATACCAATAAAGGTTCCAATAGCAATTTTGCTCCATTCAATAAGGCGGCGATTGTAGACGCTAGCGCTATATAGCCCCAGGCTCGCAAATATTAATATCCAAATTGGAACGATTAATAGGAACGAATAAAAAAACTGCATGGCAGAAATTTCAGTCACAAGCGGGCGTAAATCAAGCTGCACACGAACGATGTAGGCAATAGTGAATGCCAGTAATAGTACGGCGGTGTCAGACAGTACTAGTAGCAGGCTATAAAATTTAACATTTCGATTCAGCATCAGTAGTGCCATTATAGCATTTGGTAGCAGGGAAATGATTTGTAGGTTTTTGTATCGCTAAGGACGAGACTGCCTAGCGGGTGTTATCATTCTGGCAGTTTTTATCTATACTAAAGTCAGATGAAATTACTCAAACGTCTGCCCTTTTTGGATCGAATAAGTGTAGTTATATTGCTAGTTGTTTTTGGTGGCGTAGTAATTCATGCGCCCCTGTCAGTTAGCGGCAGTGTATTGCTGCCTGATTTCGAGCTGATAGTAAAATCCTGGAAAGAGATTTTACTTGTCATCGCTAGCGTGCTGACGGCTGCGTCACTCATAAGGTCTAAGAGGCTGAATCAATTTACTAGTGATAAGTTACTGTGGCTGATATTAGCCTTCGCCTTGGTTCATGTGCTGCTTGCATTGGTGCCACAGACCGGGCTAGCGGCAACATTAGCAGGTTTAGCGATTGACCTACGCTTTACTGTATTTTTTGGACTCGTATATGTTTACGCCAGGCTATATCCCGAGCTTCGCCGGGTGTTTTTATATGTATTTGCAGGCGGCGTTATCATCGTTACGATGTTTGCACTTTTGCAGGTTTTTGTCCTGCCAATTGATGTCTTGCGCCACCTGGGGTATGGTCCAGATACCATTCAGCCGTATTTAACGATTGATAGAAATTATGAATACGTGCGCATCAACAGCACGCTGCGCGGCCCGAACCCACTGGGTGCGTACATGGTGGTGGTTGTTTCGGTGTTATCTGCGTATCTGGCTAAATTAGGGCTTGGCGCCTGGCCTGCGGTGCGTAAGGCAATGTTTGCGCTCATAAGTTTTGGCGCGCTGGTGGCGCTATGGTTTAGCTATTCGCGTAGCGCACTGGTAGCAGGCGGCGCGGCGCTGGGTATTATATTCCTAGCCACTGTCGCCAGGAGGTTTTCACCGCGGATGTGGGTGGTGACGATTACTCTGACCATGGGGATGCTAGGTGGTTTGCTAGCATCATCTGGCAGCGAATTTGTGAGCAACGTAGTATTTCACGAGAATCCATCCGGAGGTAGCGCCACGACATCAAATCAAGAGCATATTGATTCGCTTCACGATGGTTTTGAGCGCATGATAAGCCAGCCGCTAGGCGCAGGAGTTGGCAGCACTGGCTCGGCATCGTTATTTACGGATCAGCCGCTGATTATTGAAAATCAGTACTTTTTCATAGCCCATGAAGTAGGTTGGCTGGGGCTAGGACTATTTTTGATTGTGATGGTCGCAGTATTTTATGGCTTATGGCAGCATCGACAGGATTGGCTAAGTTTAGCGGTGCTGGCAAGCGGAGTGGGCCTTAGTTTGGTCGGACTGTTGCTGCCAGTTTGGGTTGATGATACGGTTAGTATTATTTGGTGGGGGTTAGCAGGACTGGCCCTAGGTAGCAAAGGAGGCGAGTAATAAAATGAGCAACGATAGAGCAACTAAGCGTCAGCAAGAATTACTTAACTTTGTCGATACATTTATTGATGGCAATGGCTACGGACCAAGTTACCGCGAAATTATGAGAGCACTGGGTTACAGGTCAGTTTCAACTGTTGCGACGCATATCGATGGTTTGATTGCCAAGGGGTATTTAATAAAGCGTGATCATTCGGCCAGGTCACTAGAGGTCGTGTCACGTCACGTTCTAGAGTCGAAGCCAGCCCGGACTAGGGAAGACGCTTCGCTAGAGCAAAAGCTGACCCAGGCGTTTGACGAACGCTATCAACGCTATGACACTAGCGACAACAAGCATGGGCTAATGCGCGAAATGTCAGCACTGGTTGAGGTTTTAGGAATCCTTGAGTTTGACGAAGCTAAGCGAGTGCGCGAACGACAGCTTGGCGAGCTAGCTAACATAGAGTAACCTATCGTATACTAGGTATAGTGAAAAGGGTAAAACAAGCGCGTAAGGCGCTAACTATTTGGGCAAAGCGGCATAAAAAGCATTTAAAATTGATCAGTGGTGCTGCGCTTGGCGTGATTGTTTTAGTGCAGGTGCTTTATCCTAGTAGTCGCCTACTGCCCTTTAGTGCGGTGGATGGTGTGAAAGTTGGTGGCTGGCACAAAGATGATGCTGTTAGGCAGCTTGATAAAGAATACCAATCCGTAAAAGTTCCAATATTTTTTGGCGATAAAGCGAGCCCGCAGATCGAGCCAGGCTTAGGCGATGTTGGCGTTGTGGCTAAGAACAGTGAACGCATTGATGACATGAAGTATCGTTGGTACTGGCGACTAATCCCATTTTCACTACTTTGGGCACATGCTACATATGATGATCACGGGCCGGAGTATAGACGCGACGACGGTGCGCTTGGTAAGTTCATTGACAGGCGCCTAGACGGCTCTTGTGAAGTAGCGCCAAAAAATGCCGCCATCAAAGGAGAGGATGGCCGCCTGGCGATTGTGCCGTCTGAGCCCGGAGGGGCCTGCAATATTGATGATGTTCGCTCGGCGCTAGCTACCGTAAGGCCGCGACTAGACGCGGTAGAAAAAGTCCAAATACCAGTTGAAACAATCCCGGCAGATATTAGCGATAAGCAGGCAAGGTCCCTGATAGAGCGTATTGTCGAACGGGTAGAAGGTGGGATAGCGTTGCTAGAGGGCGAAGAAGAGCATCATTTACCACCAGAGCACATTTATTCATGGATATCATCGATAGAGCGCGGCGAAGTGCTAGATTACGAAATCAACCCGAAAAAAGCGGCCGACTACCTGTATGAGCAGTTTGGCGACAAGGTGCATCGCCCGGCTGGTCTTACTAAAGTAACCACACGGGACTTTACTGAACTTTCGCGTGACGAGGGCGAGCCTGGCCAAGCATTAGATGTTGGCTCTACTTCCCTACAGCTTACGGCATATTTAAAAAGGCAGTTGACTCGCCCAGCTGTGCAGGTGGCACCAGTTGAGCCAGAGGTCGAGTACACCCGCAGATATACATCGACCAGCACTGGTCTGACGGCACTGATTACGCACTATGCCCAGGATAATCCTGGTACATTTGGCGTCTCGTTGGTTGAGTTAACGGGCAAGCGTCGCTCTGCCGACTATAACAGCGACCGAGTGTTTCACCCTGCTAGTACTTATAAATTATTTATCGCCTATTCGACTCTAAAGCGGGTCGAAAGCGGTGATTTTAAATGGTCCGATAAAGTCACAGGCGATCGTAATCTATCGACTTGTTTTGATGATATGATTGTAAAATCCGACAATCCATGTGCCGAAAAGTTGTTAGAAAAAATCGGCTTTTCGGATATCACTAATGAAATGGAGGCACTAGGGCTTCGCAAAACTTCATTTATGGGTACGCAGATGGAGTCGACCGCTGGTGATTTAACAATTTTCTTAACTAAATTAGAGAGTGGTCAAATGCTAAAAAAAGACAGCCGCGAGCGCTTAATTAATGCAATGCACCGCAACCAATACCGACAGGGAATCCCGGCTGGCGCTAGTGGGCAGGTGGCCGATAAGGTGGGGTTTTTATCAGGACTTTTGCATGATGCTGCCATTGTCGACAGCCCCAGTGGTAAGTACGTACTTACGATTATGAGTGACGGTAGCACCTGGAACGGCATCGCTGAACTAGTGCGCAAAATAGAAACGCTCCGGTAATCACTAATCTAACCTTGACGCCAGCGGGTGATAATCGGTATAATAACCTCTGTATTCCGGCGTAGCTCAGTGGTAGAGCGGTTGGCTGTTAACCAATAGGTCACTGGTTCGAGCCCAGTCGCCGGAGCCAAGATAGACTAGGGTCAAGAATTGACGTTGATTTATCAGGTACTGCAAACACTCCAACAGGGGTGTTTTTGCTTTTTAGAGCCTCATTATTCTCGGTTCTAACCATACTTTCCAGCTGGCTCATTTGTTCGTTCATCTTTTCAATAGGAATGAAGTATTTATTAGGGGTGAATTCAATGGTTCTATCCTTGATTTTAAAGAGCTATATGCCCATGAGCTCAAAGAAAAGTGCGGACTCGAACTACAATTACGAGAAGCTTAAGTCGAGAACTAAAGGGTTTATTTTTCTAATATTTCAAGGGCCTTCTGTAGCATGTTTTTACTATTATCGTGAGTCAGTTGTGACAGGGCCTCATCGGCGGTTAGCCAAATGTTTTCAAAGTCCTCATCCTCTTGGCGGTCTGGAGTAGGTTCAGCATCTTTGTCAATTAAATCCATGAGGTAGTAGTAGACTGTTTTACGATAGCGTTTGCCGTCATCCTCATCAAACTCGTATGATATCTCTCCTAATTTTGCAGTAATGCTTGTTTTATATCCCGTTTCTTCTAGTACTTCCCGTACGGCTGTCTGTTCGGGCGTTTCACCTTCTTCTATAGTCCCTTTTGGGAGAATAGTCTCGTCGTAAGGAACAGCTTTAATTACTAGAAATTTTCCATCTGAATGGACAATTCCACCGGCTGAGCGTTTTTCAATAACTGTATTCATGTTTCTATTATACCTGAGCATTGAGACAGTCGCCCAGTAGAGCATCAGTGTCTCATTTGTCTCGCATTACCTCTGCTAGAAAGTTCGTGACCAGCATGGGGAGCCAGACCCAGCAGAGAAAAGTGTAGACCTAGTTCCTAGACCTACAATAACTTCTCTTCTTGGTCAGTCAAGAACGAGTTATGCCGATAATACGGCACAAATGTTGGAACCGTTCGAAAGGACGGTTCTTTCGTAGTCACCCCTGTTAGTCAGTTCGAACCCGGCCCCTATCGTCCTGAAGGAACAAACAGCCGGAAAGCTGACCTGTTTCCTAGACCTTATCGACTTTGTGATGTATTAGCACTCTTGCACTGAGAGTGCTAATTATATACACTTGAATTATAGGAGGCGAAACTATGCAACCACAAGAAGACAACAAGAAACCCCTAGAGCAGTTCGGTCAAGATTTTACTAAGCTTGCTCGTGAAGGCAAGCTTGACCCAGTTATTGGTCGTGACGAAGAAATTCGTCGCTGTATGCAGGTATTGTCTCGAAGAAGTAAAAATAACCCAGTACTTATTGGTGAGCCAGGAGTGGGCAAAACTGCTATTGTGGAAGGATTGGCTCAGCGGATTATTAAAGGAGATGTACCGCAAAGCCTTAAAAACAAGCGTCTTATTGGACTAGAAATCAGTAGTCTGTTGGCTGGAGCTGGCTATCGTGGTCAATTTGAAGAACGCCTACAATCAGTTTTAACAGAAATTGAAGAGGCCAACGGTGAAATTGTTCTGTTTATTGATGAGATTCACACCATAGTTGGTGCTGGAAAAGCCGAAGGTGCTGTTGATGCTGCAAATATGCTAAAGCCGATGATGGCAAGAGGTAAATTACACCTGATTGGCGCAACAACTTTAAATGAATATCGTCAATATATAGAAAAAGACGCTGCCCTAGAGCGACGCTTGCAACCAGTATACGTTGGAGAGCCGGATTTTGATGATACGGTTGCAATACTGAGAGGGCTACAAGAAAAATATGAAGTTCATCATGGTGTGAAAATTCTGGACGACGCTATTGTTGCCGCAGCACGACTAAGTGACCGGTATATTACAGAACGCTTTTTGCCTGATAAGGCCGTTGACTTAATAGACGAAGCTACTTCTGCTCTTAAAATGCAGCTCGATTCTAAACCAATAGAACTTGACCGACTTAACCGAAAAATCATGCAATTGCAGATTGAGCAAACCGCCCTAAAGAAAGATAAAAGCGATAGCGCCAAAAAGCGTAAATCAGAAATTGACAGCGAAATTACTAAGTTAAAAGCTCAGGCTGATGAGCTAGAGTCTAAGTGGCAAAAAGAAAAAGACCTCATAGATAAACTAAATAGCGAAAGCGAAAAGCTAGAAGTAGCCAAGACTAAGCTAGAGATGGCCGAAAATGAAGGCGACTTAAGTGCTGCAAGTAGAATTAAATATGGTGAAATACCAGAAATTGAGCAAAACATAACTGAATATCGCCGGCAAATTAATATGATTCCAGCTGATCAACGATTACTGCGAGACCAAGTGACCGCAGATGATATTGCAGCCGTTGTTGCCCGATGGACTGGCATACCGGTAGATCGCCTAAAAGAAAGTGAAACCGCGAAATTAAGTCATCTAGAAGAAGACCTACACAAGCGAGTGATAGGGCAAGATAGAGCTGTTGAAGCAGTAGCTAACGCAATCCGACGCTCGCGTGCTGGTATTGGTGATCAAAAGCGGCCAATTGGATCATTCCTATTCTTAGGCCCAACTGGTGTGGGTAAAACCGAACTTGCTAAAAGCTTGGCGGCGTCATTATTTGATGATGAACGAGCAATTACTCGCATAGATATGAGTGAATACATGGAGAAACATGCAGCATCACGACTCATTGGTTCTCCACCTGGTTATGTGGGCTATGAACAAGGTGGTCAACTGACTGAAGCGATTAGGCGTCGTCCTTATAGCATCGTGTTGTTTGATGAAATAGAAAAAGCTCATCAAGACGTATTTAATGTACTGCTTCAAGTGCTCGATGACGGTAGACTAACTGATGGTCAAGGTAGAACGGTTAATTTTGCAAATACTGTGGTTATTATGACCAGCAATATCGGTTCCCATTATATTCAAGAGTGGGACGGTAAAAACTATGATAAGCTTGAAAAAACTCTGCACAAAGAGCTGTCTACCCATTTCCGACCAGAGTTTATTAATCGCATAGACGACATTGTTGTGTTCGACCGCATTAAAGAAGATGATATGAAGCACATTGTTGAAGTGCAGCTTAAATCTATGCTTGCTGAGATTGAGCGCACCAAGCAAATTAAAATTATTTTTACTACCAAAGCAAAAGAAGCGCTCGCAAAAGAAGGTTATGACCCTGCTTTTGGAGCTAGACCACTTAAACGAGTTATTCAAAAAAGAATCCTCGATATGCTTGCCAAGGAGATTATTGAAGGTAAAGTGACTGAAAGCAGCTCAGTGAACATTGATTTTGACGGTAAAAACTTTACGATTAAAAACAATTTTGAAAAATAACAGACTTAAGCTAAAGTAAAGCGAACCTAAAAATTAGGTGGTAGAAATACTTGGTTCGAATCTGGTCCCCGGAGCCAATAGTATATATTTTACACAAAGTCCAGTAAGCATTCACGCTACTAGACTTTTGATATACTGTAACTATGAGCAGTAAGCTAATAAATCCAATTTTGACAGATTTAGATGTACTTACTGGAGTGTGGGATATGAAGATATCCAACGCTCCATTTCTTGCAAGTTTAAACGAGACACTTGAGGACATTGCAACTTTTGAATGGTCTGAAAATGGAAACGTCCTCTCCTTAGATCAAGGAGAAAAGTCGCGCAAAGAAACTGCTTGGGCAACCTGGCTGATTAGTCGTGATCATGATCTCGCAGAGTACACTATTCTTTATTATGATAATCGTCAGGTTACTCGAGTATATAATATGACCTTCGAGGAGAATGCGTGGACTATATGGAGAGGTACTCCAGGCTTCTCGCAGCGTTTTAAAGCCACTATAAGCCAAGACAAGAATAGAATCGTTGGAAAATGGGAGAAGTCAAGTGATGGCAAAAATTGGAGTCATGACTTCGACATTTCATACACCAGAGTGGGTAATTAGTTTTT
>CAZEGC010000015.1:0-18000 GCA_964511635.1 uncultured Candidatus Saccharibacteria bacterium
GATTTCAAGCGCTTTGACTATAGTCGAGTCGGTCGCTACAAGATTAAACAGCGTCTGGGTATTGACATGGTTAATACCACTGAAAACCGTGTATTCCAAATGAGTGATTTGGTGGCTATCATCAAAGAAATCATTCGACTTAACAACACCCAAGAGCCAGCCGATGATATCGATGCTCTATCTAACCGCCGCGTTAAGTTAGTCGGCGAGCTAGTGGCTAGGCAGTTCCGCGTGGGTATGCTTCGCATGCAACGTAACGCCATGGACCGCATGAGTATGAGTGACATTGAAAATGTTTCACCGGGGCAACTTATCAACGCCAGGCCAGTCGTGGCTGCTGTTAGGGAGTTTTTTGCTAGCTCTCAGCTATCACAGCTACTTGATGAAGTGAACCCGCTTTCTGAATTGTCCCACAAGCGTCGACTTAGTTCGATGGGCCCGGGTGGACTTAGCCGTGAGCGCGCGGGCTTTGATGTGCGCGATGCACACCCCACTCACTACGGGCGTCTTTGTGCCGTTGAGACACCAGAAGGTGCCAACATTGGGTTGGTGCTAAACATTGCATCTTATGCACGCATTAACGAATACGGCTTTATCGAAACCCCGTACCTGCGCGCAAAAGACGGTAAGGTAACTGACGAAATTGTATATATTGACGCCGCCGAAGAACTTAATGAAGTTATTGCCGATGCTGGCGCAAAACTTAATGAGGATGGATCATTTGCCGAGGAGCGTGTTAGCGCTAGGATCAACCTAGACCCAGGACAGGTAGACGCGAGCGAAGTCACGTTAATGGATGCGGCCCACAAGCAAATCCTAGGTCCACCAGCCGCACTTGTTCCATTTATTGAAAAAAACCGAGTTGACCGGTCGCTAACAGGTACAAACATGCAGAAGCAGGCAGTACCACTACTAACTCCAGAAGCGCCAATAGTAGGTACCGGAGTTGAGGCTGAAATCGCTAGAAACACCAGTCAGTTAGTAGTAGCCGAAGGCTCAGGTGAAGTTACTCGGGCTGATGCTGATGAAGTGCACGTCAAGTACAAAGAAGGGGTTAAGGTTTATAAACCAATTCACTTTACAAAAAGCAACGACGATCGATCGATCAATCAGAAAGTTGCTGTTAGTCGCGGCGATAAAGTAAAGCAAGGCGACATCTTGATTGAAGGAGCCTCAATTGCTGACGGCGAGCTAGCCCTAGGTCGCGACCTAACTGTAGCCTTTATGCCTTGGGGTGGCTACAACATGGACGACGCCATTATTCTGTCTGACAGACTGGTCAAAGAAGACTCTCTTACTAGCATCAATATCAAAGACTACACCGTTGAAGTCCGCGAAACAAAGCTAGGTCCTGAAATTGTTACTCGTGACATTCCAAACGTTAGCGAAGAATCTCTTCGTCATCTCGATGAAAACGGTATCGTTCAGATCGGATCAGAAGTAAAGGGTGGCGACGTACTAGTTGGTAAAATTACTCCAAAAGGTGAGCAAGAGCTTTCCAGTGAAGAGCGCTTGCTACGTGCAATCTTTGGTGAAAAAGCCAAAGACGTCCGCGATACCTCGCAGCGAATGAATAATACCGGTGGCGGAAAAGTCGTGGGTGTTAAGATATTTAGCCGTGAAAATGGTCACGAACTAAAAGCTGGTGTTTTGATGCAGATCCAGATTTTTGTAGCCCAGCTGCGAAAGATTGCTGTAGGTGACAAGTTGGCAGGGCGCCACGGCAACAAGGGTGTGATTGCTAAAATCATGCCAATTGAAGACATGCCATTTATGGAAGACGGCACTCCAGTGGATGTGATACTAAACCCACTAGGAGTACCTAGTCGAATGAACATTGGTCAGCTGTTTGAAACACATCTCGGGATGGCAGCACGAGCGTTAGGCTATAAGGTAGCCTCCCCATCATTTAACGGTGTAGCTAATGAAAAAATTAGTGAAGAACTCGAAAAAGCTGGTTACGCTCGAGACGGCAAGGGTCAACTGTATGATGGTCGTACTGGCGAGCCGTTTGAAGAGCGCACGACTGTTGGTGTCATGCACATCATCAAGCTTCACCACATGGTGAGCGACAAGATCCATGCTCGTTCAACCGGACCATACACTATGGTCACCCAGCAGCCACTTGGTGGTAAGGCCCAAAATGGTGGTCAGCGCTTCGGTGAAATGGAAGTCTGGGCACTTGAAGCTTACGGCGCCGCTACGACACTTCAGGAAATGCTAACTATTAAATCAGACGATGTATACGGCCGCGCAAAAGCCTATGAGTCAATCATCAAAGATGAACCGATTGTCGGACCAAAGTTACCTGAAAGCTTTAACGTTCTAGTAAAAGAGTTGCAGGGTCTAGGACTTCGAGTCGACCTGCTAGTGGATTCAGAGGATGAAGGCGAAGCTATCATCGATGCCGAAGAGGTCATATCAACCTCAGCAGAAGACACTGAGCCATCCACAGCAAGTCTAAGTGATGACGAAAAGGAAACTGTCTTAGATGAAGCTGATCAGCTAGGTGATCTAGGTGACGCCACTAGTATTCAGGATATAGATGAAGTAGAAATTAACGCAGAAAGCGAGGAGGCGTAAGTATGCCACGAGCTGTTATAACTAATAGTATTTCAGATTTTGATGCAGTTCGTCTGGCCGTAGCCAGCTCTGAGGACATCAAGAACTGGAGTCATGGTGAAGTTACCAAGCCAGAAACCATTAACTATCGCACCCAGAAGCCGGAGCGTGACGGACTATTCTGTGAAAGAATTTTCGGACCAGTCAAAGACATCAACCCCCATGACAGCAAGCTAAAAGGTGTACGCTCACGCGAGGCTGCTGTAGATAAAAACGGTGAATTAGTAACCAAAAGCATAGTTCGCCGTGAGCGATTAGGCCACATCGAGCTGGCGGCGCCAGTTGCGCATATCTGGTTTATGCGCGGTACGCCTAGTGCAATGAGTCTGCTACTAGGGATCACGGTCAGGAACCTAGAGCGAATTGCTTATTTTGCTAGCTACGTTATTTTGAATGTTGACGGAGAAAAGCGTGAACAGCTAATGTCAGACCTAGAGGCTGAAACTGAAGCTGGCCGCGCGGCTATCAAGATTCGCTACGAGAAAGAGGCCGAAGCCGAAGGGGCTGACGTTAAGGCGCTCGCCAAACAGCAGACTCGAGAAATTGAAGAACTAACCGAAAGCTATGAAGTTAAAAAATCACAGCTTGAAGGGCTAGTGAAGGGTGCTCTAATTAACGAAACTGATTACCGAAATCTACCAGAAGAATACGAAGAGTTAGTCGAAGTTGGCATGGGTGGACCTGCACTTAAGAAACTGCTTGACGAAATCGACCTAGAGACTCTAATTGTTCAGCTTTCTGAAGAAGCCGAAGCTGCCAAGGGGCAAAGAGAGAAAAAACTACTCAAGCGCCTGAAGGTGCTTGAAGGTATGCATGCAGCTGGGATCAAGCCATCTAGTCTGACCTTGTCGATTCTCCCTGTCATTCCACCGGACCTACGACCGATGGTGCAGCTTACTGGTGGACGATTTGCCACCAGTGATCTAAATGACTTGTATCGACGTGTCATTAACCGTAACAATCGACTTAAAAAGCTAATTTCACTAAATGCGCCTGAGGTTATTCGTCGCAATGAAATGAGGATGCTTCAGGAGGCAGTCGACGCTTTAATCGATAACTCTGCTGCTCGTGGTGGACGTGCCGTCAATGCAACCGGTGGTAGGCGCCGACTAAAATCCCTTAGTGACATGCTAAAGGGTAAGCAGGGTCGATTCCGCCAAAACCTACTTGGTAAGCGCGTGGACTACTCTGGTCGTTCAGTTATCGTGGTTGGACCAAAGCTAAAAATCGATGAGTGCGGTATTCCAAAGCAAATGGCAATTGAACTTTTCAAGCCATTCGTTATAAGTTGGTTGATCCGTAATGAGCATGCTCACAATATTCGTTCAGCCACTCGCTTGATTGAAGCTGGTGAAACTATTGTCTGGGATGCACTCGACGCCGTCATCGAAGACAAGTACGTCCTACTTAACCGCGCACCGTCGCTACACCGTCTGTCTATTCAGGCATTTCGCCCTAAGCTGGTCGAAGGAAAAGCGATCCAGCTTCACCCGTTGGTGGCGCATGGATTTAACGCTGACTATGACGGCGACCAGATGGCTGTACACCTTCCACTATCTAGGGAAGCCCAGCGTGAAGCACGCGAGCTAATGACGGCTACCAACAACCTACTGAAGCCTGCTGATGGTGTTCCTGTGCTTAGTATCGGTCAGGATATCGTACTGGGTAACTACTACCTAACATACGACAAGCCAAGCGCACAAACTGACGAAGTTCGCGCCTTTAGTTCTGTTTACGAAGCTGAAATGGCTTATGACGAGGGTGTCATACAGCTTCAGACACCAATTCGTGTTTATGCCAAGGGTGAAGTGCGACACACTACGCTTGGTCGAGTGTTCTTTAACGAAATTCTGCCAGAAGATTTTCCGTTCGATAATTCAGTCCAGAATAAAAAGCAGCTAAAGCGCGTTTTAGCGATCATCTTTAATCGCTACGGCGCCGAAGCTACCGCTAAAACTGCCGACCGCATGAAAGGGCTTGCCTTTAGGTTTGCCACCATCGCGGCTGTTTCGACTGGTAAGGACGACTACCTTGACTTTGACGAAGTTGAGCAGTTCATTGATGAAGGGGACGAACGGGCGGCTCAAATTTCAGATCAGTTCGACCAAGGGCTAATCACTGAAGAGGAACGCTATCACCTAACAGTTCAGGCATGGCGAGAGGTTGACCGCAAGGTAACTGATTTCTTGCAGGATGCAATGGGCGAAATGGATACCAGTATCAGTGTTATGGTTAACTCTGGGGCACGTGGTGACATTTCGAACGTTAAAATGGCTAGCGCCATGATTGGAATCCTAGTAGATGCTGCCAACCGTGAAATTGAACTTCCTATCCGCTCTAACTACAAGCAGGGTCTAAGCTCGCTGGAGGCATTCGTGTCTACACGTGGTACTCGTAAGGGTCTGATTGACACGGCTCTTAAAACAGCTGACTCTGGATACCTAACACGACGCCTGGTTGACGTATCGCAGGATGTATTCACCGTGGCGGATGAAAAGGGCGATGACGACGGCTTTGCAATTCACCGTTCCGAAACTGATTACACCATGATTGATTTCGGCAACCGTTTGTTCGGAAGATTTGCAGCTGAAGATGTTAAGGACTACGTAAAAAGAGACCAGCTTATCACTCGCGACATTGCTGACGCCATAGATGCCGATAAGAGTATCGAAAGCGTCAAGATTCAGTCAGTACTTTCGACCAAGAACCTACGTGGTATTCCGCAAAAGAGTTATGGTATCGACATGGCAACTGGCAGTCTGGTAGCCAGGGCTCAGCCGGTAGGGGTAATTGCAGCCCAGTCGGTTGGTGAACCGGGTACGCAGCTAACTCTTCGAACCTTCCACGCGGGTGGTATGGCGGGTGGTGACATCACCCAGGGTCTACCACGTGTTGAAGAGCTATTCGAGGCCAGGAATCCAAAAGGTCAAGCATACATGAGCGAAATCAGCGGTACGGTTGATATCTGGGAAGATGGACCGAAATACATCGTCCAGGTCACACCGGATAGCGGTAATGTCGAACGGATACCGCTAGATGGTCGCAAGCCAGCCATAAAGAGCGGCAGCAACGTGAAAGTTGGTGACGTGCTGGCAGCTGCCGAAGGTGATTCAAAGCCTCTGGTTGCTCCATTTGATGGAGTGGTAGAAGTAGCAGAGGATACAATCGTAATCGCTGCCGTAGCCGGATCGCCAGCTCGTTATGAGATACCAAGCAAGATGCAGATAGTTGTTAAACCTGGTGATCAGGTTGAGGCTGGTGATCGTCTAACTATTGGGTCGCTTAATCTACACGACTTAATGCGACTTAAAGGTACTGAAGCCACTCAGCGCTATATCATTAATGAAGTGCTTCGGATCTATGCTGCACAGGGCCAAGACGTAGCCGACAAGCACCTAGAGGTGATCGTACGGCAGATGTTTAGCCGTGTCCAGATCGAAGATCCGGGTGATAGTAAGTTTGTAACTGGCGACATTGTTTCTAGGGCGGCCGTGGTTGAAGAAAATGAAAAGCTAGCCGAAGAAGGTGGCGAGTTGGTCCAGTATACTCAACTGCTGCTTGGAATCACCAAGGTCTCCATTTGGAGCGACAGCTTCCTGTCGGCTGCATCATTCCAGGATACTACCCGCGTACTAATTAATGCGGCAACTACCGGACGAATCGACAGGCTTCAGGGCCTTAAAGAAAACGTCATCATTGGGCGTAAAATCCCAGTAGGTACTGGATCGGACGAAGGCTTTACTGGCGAAGACACTAGCGAAGAGCTAGTTCAGAAGGTCGCCGAAGACCTGAGCGGTTGGGAATAAGCTCGGGGGCCTTCGGGCCCCATTCCCTTGCTACGAGCGCCCTAAGCGCCGGGGGCTCTAACTATTGATTAAAACTGTAGAATTTGCTATATTAACATATGAGTTTCCACTGTTTAGTGTAGTTAAGTTGCAGGTGTTAATTTTGCCAAGTACTTTAAGCTAAGCAAGTGTAGATGCAGATTCTAAAGATGCTGACTTTAAATTTGCAGATTAAAAATAACGCTAACAGTAGCGTGATGCAATAATAATTAGGAGTTTTCATGCCCACAATTAACCAATTGGTGCGAAAGCCTCGGAAGATTGCCAGTAAAAAAAGTAAATCTCCGGCGCTAGGTCGTATCAATAACACACTAAAGACTCGTTACTACGATCAAGACGCACCGCTAAAGCGGGGTGTTTGTATCCGTGTGACCACAAAGACGCCTAAAAAGCCAAACTCTGCCCTTAGGAAGGTTGCCCGTGTGCGCCTGACCAATGGACACGAGGTGTGGGCGTATATTGGTGGCGAGGGGCACAACCTGCAGGAGCACGCTGTCGTGCTAGTTCGCGGCGGACGTGTGCCAGACTTGCCTGGTGTGCGCTATCACATCGTACGTGGTGCGCTCGACCTTCAGGGCGTATCAAACCGCAAGCAAGGTCGTTCTAAGTACGGCACCAAAAAGGAGGATAAGTAATTATGCCTCGTAAGGTTACGAAAAAACTGCAACGTGAACTAAAGCCTGATCGCAAGTATCAAAGTGTACTGGTTCAGCGTCTTATCAATAAAAGCATGAAAGACGGCAAGAAGCAGTCAGCCGAAAAGTGTGTTTATGACGCGTTAGAGATTGCAGCTAAAAGGCTAAAAAGCGAAGATCCACTCGAAATATTCGAACGTGCCCTGAAAAATATTTCACCTAACTTTGAAGTTAAGAGTCGTCGAGTTGGGGGAGCGAATTACCAGATTCCGTTCCCGGTGCAAGGCCATAGGCAGTTGCATCATGCGTTTAGCTGGCTAGTTCAGTCAGCTCGCGCCAAAAGCGGTATGCCATATGCTGAGCGTTTAGCTCAGGAAATTGTTGATGCCCACAATGAAACTGGCGCTGCTTTCAAAAAGAAAGAAGACACCCACAAAATGGCAGAGGCAAACCGAGCCTTTGCTCACTTTGCTCGGGGCTAGTTGGCATAACCTAGAAACACCCTGTCAAGGCGTGACTTGACAGGGTGTTTTATATGTAGATTTTTTTAGATGAACGTTCGACAATAATATGAACCCTACTGATACTGCCAGCTACAGCCTCAACAGCCGTTAAAACTGGCGCCAGAGATTTTCGCATAGCCACCGCCTGGAGGTGGATTTCTATTAATGGGGTATTATCGGCACTTGCGATAATCAAACGCTCAATATCCCCTTCGTTGACAAGTTGTTTAACTTTTTTGGTCAATTGACTGCCAGTAATTTGAAATACTTCATTTTTAGGTCTATTCATACTGTTTCTATAGTATTAGCGGATAAAATTTTTGCTGTAAGAATATTCACAACAGTGCGGGTAAATCGCGTGATAGAATATCGGTATATTACCTTTTAGTAAAGGAGGCATTTAATGGCACATGAAGAAAGAGCCGAAAGAGTGGTAGTGCATGAGCAGAGCTCTGCTGGCCGTGCGATATCAAAACTCTCACAGATAGTCTGGTTCATAGTAGGGTTAATCGTTACGCTACTATTTGTACGTGTAATGTTAGCGCTTATTGGGGCAAATCTTGACAATGAGTTTGCTAGTTTAATTTATTCATGGAGTGATCCATTCGTTAGTCCTTTCCGGGGCCTACTTCAGATTGGCCAATTCGAAGCTGGGGTAGCAAGGTTCGAAATCGAAACACTAGTGGCTGCCATTGTGTATCTCCTGGTCGGAACGATTATCGTGCGAGCAATCGAGCTAGCCCGCCCGTAAGCTACGCGCCTCTACTGCACTGTTTGTTTCGGTGTAAAAATTATCACAGCTATTTTATTGGCGGGTGCTATTCTCTAGGTATGAGGGATGTAGTGATGGAAGCTTTTCGGCAGGTACCGCGTAAAAACTTCTTAAAGGCGGGTTCGACTCAATTAGTTGATATCGACAAGCCAATATTAATTGGCCATGGTCAAACCAATAGCCAGCCATCCACAGTCGAGGCCATGCTGCGCTGGCTTGATGTTAAAAAAGGTCAAAAAGTTCTCGATGTCGGATCAGGTTCAGGGTGGACAGCAGCCCTACTGTCAAACCTAGTTGGTCCAAAGGGCAGAGTTGTAGCGGTAGATATAGTCCCCGAATTAGTTGAACTGGGTAAATCTAATTGCAAAAAGCTCAAACTTAAAAATATAACATTTCACCAGGCTACTAATGAATTCGGCTGGCCAGAAGATGCTCCATATGACAGGATACTGGTCAGTGCTAGTGCCGAAAGTCTACCCGACTCATTGATTGATCAACTCGCAAATGACGGCAAAATGGTTATTCCAGTTAGAAATGAGATTATTGAACTTTCTAGGGGCGAGGCTAGCGAGGTCCTTAAGACTTCCCATTATGGTTTTGCGTTTGTTCCGCTGGTGGCGCGACAGGAGGCTGCCTATTAGGTATTAAAACTAAACCACTAACCTAGTTTGCTTAAATTAATAAATGGTAAAGGGGTGAATATGATTAATAAGGGAACGGATCAGTACATGCCACTGCCAGAGGATGGCGTCAGCAAGCCGCTTAACAATACAAGAAACTTAATTATTAGTAGTAGTAGAAGCCTTGGCAATGCAGCCATGAGGAACCTAAGCAATTTGAAGCATATTCTGCACCAAGACAAAAACATCACCCCAGAACCCAGAAGCTGGCTAAGCTCTAAGGCGATAGCCGATGAGCAGGCTCGCCAAGAAGAGAAAAAAGAGCTACAAGAAACCGCCTCAATGGCCCATCAGATTCTAGCTAAATCAACTGCGGTTTTTCCTTTTGATCTATTCCCTAATTCAATTACTCTGGATAGAACTAAAATTACGATTATCCTAAAAAAGTTTTTTATGACAGAGCAAATCATTAGTATACGCATCGAAGACATTTTAAATGTTTCAGTTTCGCTAGGGCCTTTGTTCGGTACGGTAACGATAAGCAGTCGAGTCATGAACTCAACTGATCACTTTGATGTAGGTTTCTTGCGCCGCAAAGAAGCGCTGTATATAAAGCAAATTATCCAGGGTTACGTGATAGCCCAGCATAATAACATAAAAGTTTCTCACCTTAGAAAAGATGAACTCATAAAAACTCTATGTGAAATTGGTGAACACGCCACGTAGTAGTTTATCTGTGTTTTTTGTACGTAGGGTAATAAAGTTAACAGCTTCAACACCCAAGTCATGTAAAACTTATATAAGAACTAAAGGAGGGTACGGGGCTTATGAACGAAGCGATGCGACCACTATACATATTAAACGGAGTCATATTTGATAATATAGGTGAGTTCCTAAGCGCGCTTTCATACGAAGAACGCTACGGTAGCGGTGACTTAGAAATACGTGAAATAGAGGACCACAGCAACAGCAAAGATAGCATTAACCATTTAGGGGGAAGGCATGCCGTACAGCAACAATAGCGACCTACCTGACGGCGTGAAAAATGCACTGCCCAGTCACGCTCAGGACATTTACAGAGAGGCTTATAGTAGTGCCTATGATCAGTACAAAGATTCATCAAAAAGAGACCGCAACGACAGTCGAGAAGAGGTGGCCCACAAGGTGGCTTGGAACGCTGTAAAGCAAAAGTACGAGAAAGGCTCAGACGATAATTGGCACCCAAAGAATTAACCGATTTCCCTGATTTTTTAGATAAACCAGCCTGGGAAGTGGCCCCTAGGCTACTTGGCTGCATGATAGAAAGGCAAACAAGCCACGGTAAAATTCGCATAAAAATTGTTGAGACCGAAGCATATGACCAAACCGATGTAGCTAGTCATAGCTTTGGTGGCGAGACCCAGCGCACAAAGGTCATGTTCGGGCCCAGTGGGTTTTTGTATGTTTATTTTACTTACGGCATGCACTACTGCGCCAATATTGTTACTGGTCCAGTTGGGCATGGTTCGGCAGTTTTGATTCGCGCAGGAGAGCTGATGGTTGGCAGCGACATCGCTTGGCGATATCGAAAGACCAGCAAAATGGTTGACGCCACGAATGGTCCAGCCAAACTGTGCCAGGCGACCGATATTAACCTAGCCTTCAATGGTCATGATTTGAAAAAAGAGCCGATTCGACTGATCGATGGCCATGTGGGCAGTGCTAAAATTGTAACCACCACTAGGATCGGTATTAGCAAAGGCATTGACGTCCCGTGGCGGTTTTTTATAAAAGATAACCCTTACGTATCAAAGAAGGCCTAGTTCTTCGTTTGTAGCCGGTCGAACGTGAATATCTTTTAGGGGATTGTTCACAAACGTGCGAAGGATTTTATATGAGTCTAGATCAAACGAAGCGTCATAGCTCACGTAATATGGTTTAAGGTTATGGTTATGAATTATTTTGCCAATAATGCACCATTTATCCACTATGAAACTAGTAACGCTATTAGTTTCGACGCTTGGTTCGTTTATCACAATGGGCGTGTCAAACGGCCATTTTTCTATAGATTTTTGCTTGAAAGCAGCCTGCACTCTATCGTTATAACTTTCGGGTGATTCATTTTTGATGCAGGCGCCGCGACATTTGCCTAGCTGGTAGTGAAAGCAAGCTTTCTTAGACTTTTCTAGCCCGCTGAGTTTAGGGCATAGTTCAAATGATTTTATGGTATCTATTAAAGAACTTTTAGCATTGAAGCGCGTTTCATGGGTTGTTAAGATACTACTGAATCTAGATGAGTCTAGCGTACTAAGGGTTTCGAGCTTAATCGCACTATACCCATCGGGGTTGGTGAACTTTTTAGTTACTACTAGTTGTTTTTTTCGACGGAGTTTTTTGTTAAAAACTGGCTTAAGCTCTTTGATTAGCTGGGATTCGAGCAGAAGAGCTTCTAATTCACCGGCAGTTTTATGATGTTCAATGTCATAAATATTTTGTGATATTTTAAACTCACGGTACTTCGTCCCGTCGCCCGTAAAGTGACTAAGTACCCGTTTTTTTATATTTATACTTTTGCCAATATAAAGAGGGGTGTTTAGCTCGTCTTTGAATATATACACACCTGGACTTTCGGGTAAATTTGAAACTACGAGTTTGGGTAGGTTTTTTGGAAGCGACGGGTGGCCCAGCTGCTGCTTCAGGGCGCTATTAATAGTTTCAGCGCTAAAGTCGTTATTAATTTTTTCTAAAAACTGCCATACTACACTAGCATCGTCAAAAGCTCTGTGCCTAACGTTATATTTTAAGTCATGGCGCTCGATAATACTGGCTAGTTTATGACTTTTATAGACTGGGTATAATGCACGCGATAGCTTTACGGTGCAAAGTTGTTTCGATGAAAATTCATACCCTAATCTATTAAGCTCGCTCTTTATAAATAAATAATCGAACCTAGCGTTATGTGCTACAAGTATCGCACCATGTAGTAGGTCGTAGACTTCATTAGCTATTTCACTAAATTTGGGTGCCGTCATTAGATCCTTGCTACTGATACCAGTAAGCTTTGTAATAAATGGCGACACGCCAGTTCCGGGGTTTACGAGCGAAGAATATGTTTTAACTATTTTTCTATTTTCGACCCGCAATATGGCAATTTCAATTACACCGCCAATTCTATAATTCATGCCGGTTGTTTCAACGTCCACTATTGCCAGGGGTTTATTTAATATATCCACCAAAAACTCAACTTATGCTTTATATATTATAGCATCTGAGTAGGTGGTAGGTGGTAGGTGGTAGGTGGTAGGTGGTAGGTGGTAGGTGGTAGGTGGTAGGGGCTATTTCAGGCGTTTTGTAGCAGCTTCGGGTGCGACTCTACCAACCATAATGAAGGCCAGTATAACAGCAAATCCGCACATAATAGAAGGAATACCGCTGATTGTACTAGGGTCAATAATATTTATCGTGGTGGTTGGTAGAATAAAACTAACATATCCTACGGCTAGAGCTATCAGTGCTGTGCGTTCGCTGCTTTTTTTAGCGCTTTTTGACCATAAAAGCGATAGAAAAGTGCCAGCAAAAAGCCAGCCGTAATAATAGAGTGCATATGGGATTGAACTAGCCGCGTGAGTGTCAAAAACAGCGTAATTAGCATAACAGGTAGCTCCGGATATGGCGCCAGTTGTAAATACGTAAAATAGTATAAACGCTACGCTAGTGATATAGGCAAAAATGATTAGGGGGGTTATATTTTTCTTAGCGATGCTGGCTGATAGGTGAAGCCCTAGCGGGGGCAAGAGGGTAATTGATGCATAACCCAGTCGAGTCCATTCAAACCCCTGCCAGCCCGAACCTCCACAGACGATAAACTCTGATAGCTGGAAAAGTGCTAGAAACGTAAGGATCAGGGCAACTAATCGTCCCACTACATTCATTTTGTATCGCCACACCACATAGGCGGCAAATGATATTTCTATTAGGAATGTTGCTAGCATTACGGGTGGTGAAAAGCAGAAAAACTTGTTCGTATAATTTTTTGTTAATTTAGACATGGGGCTAATTATATACTATTAGGTCAATAAATTGCGCACTACCCAGACTCGACCCCGTTTGATATAATTGACTTTAAGCGCTATTTTTTGTGGCAAAAAATAGGTAGAGACTAAATAACTATTAATAGCAAGGAAGACGTAATTACATGGCTCAAAAAACTGTCCCGCTAAAGGACTATCGAAATATTGGTATTATTGCCCACATTGATGCGGGTAAGACGACCACTACCGAAGGTATTTTGTATCGAACAGGCTTAACGCACAAAATTGGTGTCGTTAAGGGTGACGGAGACGGTGCAACTACTGACTGGATGGCTCAGGAAAAGGAACGGGGTATTACTATTACCTCTGCAGCTGTGACCGCCTTTTGGAAAGACCACAAAATTAACATTATCGACACGCCGGGTCACATTGACTTTACGGCTGAAGTTGAGAGGTCACTTCGTGTACTTGATGGGGCTGTGACTGTATTTGATGGCAAAATGGGTGTTGAGGCCCAAACCGAAACTGTTTGGCGTCAGGCAAATAAGTACGGTGTGCCACGAATCTGTTTTATTAACAAGATTAACCAAACCGGTGGTGATTTTTACAAATCACTAGAAAGCATCCACAACCGTCTGTCTAGGAGCGCTCTGCCAGTACACCTGCCAATTGGATTTGAAAAAAGCATCAACGGTGTAGTTGACTTAATTGACATGAAAGCCTATACCTACGATGACTATGCTGATCGCGAGCTCAAGGTTAGTGAAGTTCCAGCTGACATGCTAGAAAAGGCTAAAAACGCACGCTCGCTACTAGTAGAAGCGGCCGTAGAAGCTGATGATGAATTGTTCGAACGCTTCCTAGAAAGCGGCGAAGACTCGATTACAGTTGATGAGCTAAAGGCAGCTCTTCGCAAACGCGTGCTGGCTGGTGACTTCTTCCTTGTTACCGGTGGCGATGGACGCGGAGTAATTGTTGAAAAGGTCCTAGACTTAGTGACAGACTACTTGCCAAGCCCACTAGACATTGAATCAATTTGGGGTAAGAATCCAAAAACCGGTGAAGAAGTTGAACGAAAGCCAGAGGAGTCTGAGCCTATGGCCGGGCTGGCGTTCAAAATTGCAACTGATCCTTTTGTAGGTAAGTTGATTTTTGTTCGCGTATACAGTGGAAGGCTAACTGCAGGCAGCTATATTCTTAACACCATGACCGGCAGTAAAGAGCGGATTGGACGTATCGTTCGTATGCATGCTGATAAGCGCGAAGACATTGACTCAATCGGAGCTGGCGATATCGCAGCTGTTGTGGGACTAAAGGACACCACTACGGGTGCAACGCTTTGTGATTTGGGTAGCCCAATCGTGCTAGAGAGTATCGACTTTCCCGAGCCGCCAGTTTCTATTGCAGTTGAGCCTAAGACAAAGAGCGACCAGGAAAAGATGGCTATGGCTTTGCAGCGACTTTCCGAAGAAGACCCAACTTTCCGAGTTCACACAGATGAAGAAACTGGCCAGACAATTATGAGTGGAATGGGCGAACTTCACCTCGATATTCTAATTGATCGTATGAAGCGTGAATTCAAGGTTGAAGCTAACGTAGGTGAGCCTCAGGTCGCCTTCCGTGAAACTATTCGCAGTACCAGTGAAGTTCAAGGTAAGCACGCCAAGCAATCAGGCGGTCGCGGACAATACGGTGACGTTTGGATTCGCTTTGAACCTAACGAATCTGGTGCCGGATTTGAATTCATCGATGAAATCAAGGGTGGAGTGGTTCCACAGGAATACCGCAAACCAGTTGAAGCCGGTGTCGTTGAAACATTGGAGGGCGGTGTTATTGCCGGCTATCCAGTGGTTGATGTTAAGGCCACGCTTTATGACGGCAGCTACCACGACGTTGACTCGAGCGAACTAGCGTTTAAGCTAGCCGGAAGCTTGGCGACACGCGAAGGAATCAAGCAAGCAAAGCCAGTCTTGCTCGAGCCAGTCATGAAGGTTGAAGTTACTACGCCCGAAGAATTCATGGGTGATGTGATTGGTGACTTGAACTCACGACGTGGAAGAATTGACGCCATGGAAGATCTAGCAGGTGGCGCCAAACTAGTACGTGCATTCGTGCCGCTAGCTAGCATGTTTGGCTATACATCCGATTTGCGATCAATGAGCCAAGGTCGCGCTGCTAGTACGATGGAGCTTAATGGGTACGAAGAAGTTCCACCAAATGTAGCCCAAGAGATAATCGAAAAGCGCAGTAAGTAACAGCTTTCCTTGGCTATGTATCAGTAAGTAACCCGCTGACTTTTAAGCGGGTTACTTACATTTTTAATACTGCTTGTGTCTAGTTTCGTTTTCATATATCATCTATACATGAAGGAGACTGGAGTTCAAACAGAAAAAATCTTTGAACAGAAGTCTAGTATCGCCCATTATTACCGCGACCTAAAAAGGGCGATGCAAGGCGGGGACTGCCGGGTCATCATGACTGGCGCTGAACAGTTCATTCGTAGCGAAATAGATGAATATAAGTTATTCCCAACTGATAAATTAGCTGAGCTAGGAATTGTACCAGGTTTAGATTATGAACCAGGGCCAGTAGTGCCTGTACATACAGCCATTGGTATGATGTATGAATCGAATCGCTTACCAAGCGGCCAGCGACTAATGAAGGAGCCCACCAAGGCCTATGAGCAATTAGCCCTACTACCCATTAGCGTAGTAGGGCCAATCCACGAATTTTCTAGTTGTCCCACAAATCAACTTGCCTGGTGGTATGCATCTGCAGTCCAGGAGCTGGTAAGCAGTACTTATTCACCCGATAATCATACCTGCATCGTTGATGGCGGAGATGATGGGTGCATTGTGGCTTCACCGTGCACTAGGGGGACTGCTGCGCTGCTACTTGTCACGGGAATCGCGTATCCAGATTTTGAATCTGTTGAACCAGATCAACTGTCGCGCCACGTTGCCATTCAGCTCGCCAAGCTCGAAGCTGCCAAGCAGGGTAAATTAGTGTGTCCCGATACAAGTGATAAGCTCGAAGCTAGTTACAAGCAACGATACCAGGATTACTTTGGTCGGGTTGAATTAATTAATACTTTACGACAACAATAGTTTTCTGTATAATTAATCTATACGTCGTGGAGTATTTCTTCATGCGCAAAAATTAAGTAATAAGGAGATATAACTAAATGGCAGATTTCGATCGAAGTAAGCCCCACGTCAATGTCGGTACTATGGGCCACGTAGACCATGGTAAGACTACTTTGACAGCGGCTATTACTGCTGTGCTTGCAAAGCGTCTTCCAAGTGACGTAAACAAGTCGATTGCTTACGACCAAATTGACAATGCCCCAGAAGAAAAAGCTCGTGGTATTACCATCGCTTCTTCACACCAAGAATACGAAAGTGAAACTCGCCACTACGCACACGTAGACATGCCGGGTCACGCCGACTACGTAAAGAACATGATTACTGGTGCTGCCCAGGTTGATGGTGCGGTATTGGTTGTATCAGCTGCTGACGGTCCAATGCCTCAGACTCGTGAACACGTTCTGCTTGCAAAGCAGGTAGGTGTGCCTCGCATCGTTGTTTTCCTAAACAAGATGGACATGGCCGATGAAGAATTGGTTGAACTAGTTGAAATGGATGTTCGTGAACTGCTATCAAAGCACGACTTTGACGGCGACAACGCTCCAGTCATCAAGGGTTCAGCCCTAAAAGCGCTTGAAGGTGACGAAAAGTACGAAGACGCCATCATGGAACTAGTTGCAGCCATGGACAGCTTTATCGAAGAGCCAGTTCGTGACCTTGACAAGCCGTTCCTAATGCCAGTTGAGGACGTATTTTCGATTAAGGGTCGCGGTACAGTTGCCACTGGTCGTATCGAACAGGGTATCCTAAAGCTTAACGATGAAGTTGAAATCATCGGTGTAAAAGACACCCAGAAGTCTGTTGTAACTGGAATCGAAGCTTTTAAAAAGAACCTTGACCAAGGACAGGCTGGCGACAACGCTGGTGTCTTGCTGCGTGGAATCGAGCGCGATCAAATTGAACGCGGACAGGTTCTTGCAAAGCCAGGTTCAATCACTCCTCATACCGAGTTTGACGCTGAAGTCTACATCTTGAAAAAAGAAGAAGGTGGACGTCACACACCATTCAGCAAAGGTTACAAGCCTCAGTTCTACTTCCGTACAACTGACGTAACTGGTGAAGTTGAGCTTCCAGCTGATAAGGAAATGGTGATGCCAGGTGACACAGTAACCTTCAAGGTGAAGTTGCTAGCTCCGATCGCCATGGAGCAAGGTCTAAACTTTGCTATTCGTGAAGGTGGTCGCACAGTCGGTGCAGGTGTTGTTACTGGGATTACCAAGTAACAATCCCTATAGCTGATCAAGTAAAAAGTGTCGGGTATCAAGCCCGACGCTTTTTTTATTGAATCATTATACGTAGGCTCGTAGACCGCGATTCATTGAAAAACTGATTGAGAGCCCGGCTTAATGTGGTATAATTTCAATATATATTAAATTTATTTCGAGAACTTGTCTGGTAGTCACTCCAGCTCAAGGTTACGAAATAGTACATGAGGAGAATGAACAATGGCAAAAAACGAGTCGCTTCGCATTCGTATTCGCTTGAAGGCATATGACCACAAGGTTATAGACCAGTCAGCAAAACAAATTATCGACACAGCGGTACGCACCGGTGCATCAATCGCGGGACCAGTACCCCTACCGACACGTCGCAGCACCTTTACTGTAGTGAAAAGCCCGCACGTTTATAAGACTGGCGGGGAAGCATTTGAAATGCGCGTCCATAAGCGCCTAATTGACATCACAAATGCCACACCAAAAACGATTGATAACTTGCAGAACCTAAGCCTACCAGCTGGTGTAGACGCAGAAATTAGAATGTAGTTCTTGTTCACTAATTAAAAATACCCAAGTTATGTTTGGGTATTTTTGTTTGTTGTTTTTTACTTTAGGAATCGCTACTAGATT
>CAZEGC010000016.1:0-16610 GCA_964511635.1 uncultured Candidatus Saccharibacteria bacterium
ACCAAGACAACCCCAACCAAGCCTTCACCATAGTAGAACTCCTAATAGTCATAGTGGTAATAGGCATACTAGCTGCTATAACCATCGTGGCCTACAACGGCATTCAAAGCAGGGCCAGAGAGGCTGCTCTGCAATCAGACCTTAGACAGGCATCGACGCACCTTGAACTAGTCCACTCCGACGCCGGCAGTTATCCTAGTAGCAGCGACGACATCCCTAGAAGCAGTGAGACCGAGTATGAATACTCGACCGACCAAAGCTCGTATTGCTTGACGGCTCATATGTCGCGTCGGACACAGAACACATATTATATTTCATCATCCAGTAGCGCAGTTCAGGAAGGTCAATGCGCGGGACACAGCGGTGGCGGTGCAGCCGAGTTTAAAGTTGGTGATACAGGTCCTGGCGGTGGTATTGTGTTCTATGATAGAGGGTCGTATACGGACGGATGGCGCTACTTAGAGTCGACTACTAATGATCAGACATCGGCTCCGTGGGGATGCAGGGGTCTGAGTGCTTCCTATGCTGCAAATTTAGAAATTGGGTCAGGTAAGCAAAATACAGCTGAGATTATCGAGAATTGTAGCGGAACCACAGCCGCTTCTGTTGCTGATTCGTATACCCAAAATGGATACAGTGATTGGTTCTTGCCCTCCGAGGGGGAATCGGCTGAAATGTATCAGCACCGATCAACTATCGGAGGATTTGGTGGCGTGTTTTACTGGACATCGTCAAACTCTACGGATGTTTATGCGCGCTATCGTAGCTTTGCTACTGGCAGCCCAAGCCAGGGCGATAATGGTAAGCAGTTTTCCGAACGCGTCAGGGTCATTAGGTCGTTCTGAGCTTGTGGCCCGCGCAACTGCCCTAGGTGTAATTTGTAGCTCATGGCATTATTGTCAGACAATTGAGCTAGTAACTGATTCTAGCTGCTTGTCTGGGTTCCACAGCCAGTAACTAGCTGCATTCGTCGCTACCTCACCTTTCCAGATTGCCATTGGGTTTTCCCATGGCGTGGTTGTTACGTTGCCGCCGCTAGCGACGATTAGCTGGTCTTTGTGAAAGACGGCGATAGTAATCGGATAGGTAATCGTAAATTTATGCACTGCTTCGACTAGATTAGTTAGCTGCATGCTAAATGTTAGTACTTTTGGGTAGTACACATTTTGAAATAATTTTTGCAGTTGAGCGAACGAACAGACTAGCAATGTGTTTGGTCGATCAACTATAAATTGGCTAGAATTTTTAACTAGGTCAATTGCGTCACGCGTGATGGTTAATTGGCCCGCATATTCATGGATAAAGTTATCTATTAGCATAGCAGTTTCACTATTCTTTCCAAAGTCACCAATCAAAAGTACGCCGCTCGCCCACTGACTGGCGGCTGTGATTTCATTGGCAGCTTGTTTAGACAATCCACCCGATGGATTAGTAGGCGCAAAGATAACATCGGTCATGGATGGGGGTACGGTTCGCTTTAATGCATCCGGCAAAATAACCCTAACCTCGCCTACTCCAGATGCCAGAGCAGTCGAATAGCCTTCCGCGACACTTGCAAACCCTAGCTTGTTACCGCCGATGATAGCTAGTCTTCCAGCGCGTGACTTTTGTTCGGGCTTGCTCCACTCTATGTCAGGATAGAGCGGTTTGTCGGGTGTTTGACGTTTCCAGTAAGAATGATCCATTAGTAAAGAGCCGCCTTTAATTAGTTTCTATTTATTACGCTGAAGTTAGCAAATCGTGCCAAACGTTTTTCGCGCCAGTAGCGTCGTCTAAGGCTAGGAATTTTTTGTAACATCTGTTCGGCTGTGTCGATATGCAGCCAATCTGGATCGACCGACTCACCCCCTTCTACAAAAGCACTAATGCGTCGAGCGTTATCGCTGGCGTGTTCGTCGTCAGCTATAATCACTACTTTTTCACCAGTTTGACGCGAGTCACCCAATATCCACTCTAGGCTTTCCTGGGCTTCGTCTAGGCGGGCGTCAACTTCGCTGTATGGTAAATTTTTAAACCTGGTGTCCAGTCGCGTTTTCCATATAAGTGGTCGAACAACTGCAGCTACCGGGCGGACACCCTTAAAGCCGTACTGGTAAAAATTTTCAATAGAACGCGCAAAAATATCTTTCGTATTGATATTTCCCACGGTGTAATCATCGGGTGATGTAGCGTAAATTGTATCGGTTTTTAAGCTAACGGCAAACTGCACTAAACTGCCTTCTTCTATTGCCGTCAGCGCCTCGCGAAGCGATACGTGGCGTAGGTTTTCTGGGTCATTGGCCCGTAGTGGTCGCGTGGTGATTCCGCCGACCTGGTAATAGCCTGACTGCCTCATGGCATAGTTTTTACCAACTGCTGTTGGACCAACAAAAGGCGCCAGCGAAGCCTGAGCTAGCCTTTGAAGGGTCTGAGGGTCGTGGGGTTTGTATGACCTTTCTAGGTCGGCAGCCTGTTCTATTGACAAGCTCATACGCTATGCCTCTAGTTCGATGCTTACTGGGCAATGATCGGACCCCATAACTTCAGAATGTATACTGGCATTTTTTATACTGCTAGCTAGCTGGGATGACGCTAGGAAATAATCTATGCGCCAGCCTACGTTACGCTCCCGTGACTTCGCCCAGTGGGTCCACCAAGTGTAATGTCCGCCTTCACTTTCGAACATGCGGAATGTATCGATAAATCCAGCATCAAGTAATTTTTGAAAGCCACTGCGCTCTTCGTCTGTGAAGCCGTGTTTGCCAATATTCTGCTTTGGTCGAGCAAGATCCAGCTCAGTGTGGGCTACGTTAAAATCGCCGCATAATATGACCGGCTTGGTTTCTTCGCATAACTTGGCGTATTCTAAGAATGCCGGATCCCACTTTTCTTCACGAAGCTTTAATCGACCCAAGTTAGACTTGCTATTGGGTGTATAGACATTGATTAGATAAAATTTATCAAACTCGAGCGTGATTATCCTACCCTCACTGCTTGGATCGCCGTATTCATCCTTATCTAGTTGATACTTGACGATAAGTGCATCAGGCAGGCCGTACCAGACACTTTTGGGGGGTATTCTTGACCAGATGGCGGTTCCAGAGTAGCCAGGACGAGTCGCTGAGTGCCAGAATTTTTCATATTCCGGATAATCAAGTTTTACTTGTTCATGATTTGCTTTGGTTTCTTGAAAGCAAGCAACGTCGGGGCTTTCACTTGCTAGGAACTTTTGAAGTTCACCTTTTTTATCGACAGCCCGAATGCCGTTCAAGTTCCAGGAATATAATCGCATAGTTAAACTCTATTATACAGTACGTCGCCAGAGGTTGGAAATTCAAGGATTAGGGTTCGTATCTTTTTAGGCTTGCGGCAGCTTCCCTGGCCTGATCGCGGCGCTTGATGGTTTCGCGCTTGTCGTGATGCTTTTTGCCTTTGCCAAGTGCAATAACTAATTTTATGTGCTTTGAATGCGTCAGCAGCTTTAAGGGCATAATTGTCATGCCGGACTGTTTTTTTGACATTAAAGCGTCGATTTGACTACGATGAGCTAGCAGTTTTCGTGCTGATGTATCAACTGCCCTAGCATCTGCTTCACCGCGTTGATTTAGGCGTACACTAAAGCTGGCATTGTTTAACCAAAGTTCACCATTTTTAACGCTTACGAAGGCGCCTTTTAGCTGCACGTGTCCATTACGGGCGGCGCGTACTTCTGGCCCAGAGAGCACAATACCGACGGTAAGCTCATCACTGAGCTGGTAGTCAAACCTCGCGCGTCGATTAACGATAGCGGCTGGCTTAGTTGTAGCCTTTTTACGTTTCATAATGTTACCAATTGTAGCGCATTTTACGAAACTACGCGCGCACTCGCACCTTGCTAGGGGCAGGGCTATAGTTGTAGCCGGCTGCATCGGTAGACCATACCTAACAACTGATGCAGCAGCGGTAAGTCTGGCGCTCGAACTAGATTGCGACGCGATTTTTAAAGCTACCAAACCTAACCTATCAGCAGGCGCTGGAGCAGCCCGATATTCAGGTGATGGACAAAGCCGCGCTTGGACTAGCGATGGATAGCCAGCAGCCGCTAGTTGTGCTCGAACTTTTAAAAGAAGACGACATTCAAAAAGTCATCAGCGGTAGCCAAATCGGTACAACCATAGCTTAGTACCTGCAAGATGCATAAATATATTTACGTGCTTTCAAAATCCAGCAATCCCATAAAGAGAGTGGCTCGCATATTTCGATCTATTTTACCAGCCTACTTGCGGCGGCAAGTAGCTTTTCGGCTGATGTTTGCCAGCTAAACTGCGAGATGTGCTTCTTGCCGCTACTTTTTAACATTTTGTAAGTTTCTTTTTCAGAGGCTTTTTTGATTTTATTTGCAATATCATTTGGGTTATGGGGGTCAAAATAAAGTGCCCCCTCCCCTGCCACCTCACGGAATATATCCAGGTTACTGACAGCAGCAGGCGTACCCACCGCTAGCGCTTCAGCAATTGGCAGGCCGTAGCCCTCATCTAGGCTGGCACTAACTAGCAGCGCTTCACTTGTTAGCAGTTCGGTGTACTTTTCGTCACTCACGCCGCTGTGAAACCTTACCCGTGCCTTATACGTGACGATGCTTTCTAGTTCACTTTTTCGGGTATCAGATATCCGACTAAGCAAATGTAGCGTGTATCCTGGTAGAAACTCCATACTACTAATAAGTGCCTCGACATTCTTATATGGCATGAATGATCCCATGTAGATTAAGTTTTTCGGGCTAGTGGCCTGTTTGTCATTGCCGCTCGTTAATGTTCGCGGTGCGTTCGGAATAACGATAACTGGACGCTTGGTTAGTCTAGCGTTTAAAATCTGCTGCTTGCTGGTATGGCTGACAGTGGCTACGGTGTCGGCACGATTTAGAATTATTCTCTGGGGCCAATAGCTAGCATGAAAAATGCGCCAACCCATCCGAATTGCTCGGTTAAACTGTTTTGGCGCGGTTTTGTGACGATAGTAAATCATATCATGTAGAGTAAGGATTAGGCGGAATTTTTTACCGAAACTACCAAGTGTCTGCATGGGTGAAAACACTACATCTGGTCGATGTTTGTTTAATATTATGGACGTAAAGGGCTCTTTAAATGAAGTTGGCGGATGAATTTTTATAAAGTTTTTATTTTCTGGCAAGAATTTACGCTGACCATCATCGCAAATGATAAAAGTAACTGACTCGCTGCTACCTAGTGCGTTTGCTAGTTCAGTGCTATACCTACTAATGCCATCATGATAGTCGGTCCTTATAAAGCGAGCGTCAAAAAATAGTTTCATACCGTTTCATATTATCACGCGCCTCGATAAGCCAGTATTTAACAGCGTGATATAATGGTGCATATGAAAATTCTTATCGCGGCTGATCTGCACTGGCCGACAATTAATGGCGTGGCAACGTTTAGTCGTAACCTAGCTCAAAGCTTGGCTGACAGGGGTCACGAAGTGCTGGTTATAGCTCCTAGTCAAACTGGTAAAAAGTACGAAGAATACGATCGAAACCACATAGTTAAACGCACCGCTTCGGTGCCTTTTCCTTTTTATCAGAATTTTAAAATTTCATTGACTCCACAAATTGAGGTCAAAAAGATAATCGAAGAATTTCAGCCTGACGTGATTCACATTCAGATGCTGCTATCTATTGGTCAAGCCGCGATGCGTTATGGTAAAAAAATGAATATTCCGATTGTCAGCACCAACCATGCCATCCCTGAAAATTTACTTGATAACCTAAGGATGATAGCCCCGCTTGCTCGCCCGATAAATTATATGATTAAAGTTTATGGGCGACGATTTTATATTAAGTCAGACTATGTCACTACGCCAACTCAGTCTGCAATCGATATGTTCGTTGATATCGCCGAGCAGCTGCCAGCGCCTATCGAGCCGGTCTCTAACGGGATTGACCTTAGCCGATTCAAGCCAGGTAGTGTCAGTGAGCATGTGATGAAAAAGTTTAACATCCCAGAATCAGCGCCAATTGTGACCTACATTGGCCGTTTGGATGCTGAGAAGCGTTTATCAGTATTAGTTAGGGCGTTTTCGCAAATTCAAACTGAAACAGGCGCACATTTACTAATGGTTGGTGATGGTACTGACGCTGCAATGCTTAGGCGCATGGTCAAAGACTTGAATATTGAAACTCACGTGTCATTTACTGGACGAGTTTCGGACGAAGAAATCATTGAACTTCATCGGGCAGGGACACTTTATGCTATTACATCACCGGCTGAGCTGCAAAGTATTGCGACTCTTGAAGCAATGGCTAGCGGCCAGCCAATCGTAGCGGTGGATGCCGGGGCATTGGGTGAACTGTGCCACGACGGTGTAAACGGATTCTTGACAGAGCTAGATAATGACAAGCAGGTCGCCGAATCGATTAAAAAGATTATTACTGACGCGGAGCTTCGGGATAAATTTTCGCGTGCAAGCCTAGAAATCGCGCGCGAGCACGATATTGAACACACCTTGGACCGGTTTGAGCAAATTTATCGCGATGTTATCGATTTAAAAAAGTCTGAACTAGCCTAGCTACTCTCTCAGGCGTTTCGTAATGAGTCAGGTGTCCTACCGAATCAATTATCTCTAGGCTAGCATCAGGAAACTTTGATTTTAGCTGTCGCTGCTGCTGCAGGCTGGAGATATCATCTAGACTGCCTGCTATGAGTAGAGTTTTAGCCGGCACATTAGCGGCGTAATCACTGACGCTAGTTTCGACCGAAGCGATAAAAGCCTGCGTTACCATGGTTGGGTTAGAAAAGTTACTAAAATATTTCCGATGCTGGTCTTTGATGTATCGGCGCATATTTTTATCTTTTGTTTTTGTCATAATCTGACTCATTAGGTCAACTGACAAGTTCGATGACAGCCACAGCTTGGCTAGTTTTTTTGGCATTATTCTAGCTAACTGGTAGTAGCCTAGGGTTAACTTAGTTAGTACAACCCGTGATCCACTTAGTGCCGACTGCGCGATCGGATTTACAAGAATAAGATCAGATGTCTTACTGTGGTAGCGACTGGCAAATGAAGCGCAAATAATACTACCAAACGAATGACCTAGCAGTACTGGCGGACGGTCTAGTGACAGGTGCTTAATTAGGTCTTGCACGCAAGATACGTAATTATCTAGTGAGTGATTTCCATCGTCAAATGGGCTGCTAGCCCCAAATCCTGGCAAGTCTGGAATGATGACATGGTGCGTGTCGGTTAGTCTAGCAATTTCTTCCAGGCCATGGTGGGTGCCGCGAAAGCCGTGAATCATAACCATAACCGGCAACGCACGGTCACCGTAAGACCAGTAGTGAAGTTGTCTAGCATTATTTAATTTAACAGTATGATGTACTGGACTTTTCATAACCTAATCAGTATAGCGAGGGTGCGAGAGTTTTACAATTACAGGTGTTTTAATAAAAATACGCTGCATATTTTTATGCAGCGTATGGACTAGCCGTTTTTGTGAAACTATTAAGCTGGTTGGATGCCGTGCTTTTTAATTAGTTCCTGAATTTTTGGTCGATCAAACCCTAGTACCAGGTCGCCTTTGATGTCCGTAACGGGTACGCCTTGAAACGAGCCGCCATTTTTTTCCATTAACTCGTTGTAGGCGTCTTTGTCGGCTTCGATGTCTTTTGCTACGTACGGAATTTTTAGTTTGTCTAGCCACTGCATCTCGGTGTGGCAAAATGCGCACCAGCTGGTGCTATAGACAGTAATATTTGGACTGTTAGTGTCACTCACTTTTATTAACCTCCATTAGATTTACTATACATTATACACCAAAGTGCTAGCGCTGCCACGTGCCCACTTAGCGTTTGGTGGCAATATGCCAGTTGCAGCACTGGTCGCACCGGTAATAATTGTACTGGATTATGTCATTTGTCGCGAGTGATTGATTGTCAGCAGCCCTAGCTGCTAGTTGCTCATTTGGGTAGCGCTTTTTTGACGTGCAAACCTTTGGGTCACGCGGCGACTGGTAGCGGACGTGGCTGCGTGATTTATTTCGTCTGGGCATCGGACAGCAGCTCCCTTGCTTCATTGGTAGATTTGGTGTGCATCAGCTTTTCGCGCAGCTCACTAGCACCAGCAAAATCGCGTACATAAATTTTAAAGAATCTTTTAAGTGGTTCGTACCGCCGCGGCTCTAATTCGCGTGAATATTTATCGAATAAGTCTAGATGCAGATAAAGCAAATCTAATAACTCGGCCCTATCGTGATAGCGCTTTTTAACTTCAAAAGCAAATGGATTTGTAAAAATTCCCCTGCCTATCATGATGCCGTCAATGCCCGTTTCTTTAACTAACTGTTCGCCGTGCTGCCGGTCACGGACATCTCCGTTGCCAGTTAGTAAAGTTTGTGGGGCAACTTTGTCGCGCAAGCTCTTTATATCGGGCATTATTTCCCAGTGCGCATCAGTTTTACTCATTTCTTTTCGAGTTCGAAGGTGCATGGTTAGATTAGCGATATCTTGGTGTAGTAGATGTTCAGTCCAGTCGCGCCACTCGCTGGTACTACTAAACCCTAAGCGAGTTTTAACACTTACGGGTAGTCCGCTTTCTTTTGCCGCTGCAATGAGTTCAGCTGTAAGTTTCGGTTCACGAATTAGCGCGCTACCACAGCCGTTTTTAACGACTGACTTATCAGGACAGCCCGTGTTGATGTCTATCCCGGCAAAGCCCATTTCAGCTAGGCCTCTAGCCATTTTAGCAAAATGCTCTGGATTATTGCCCCAGATTTGAGCCACCATCGGGTGCTCGTCTGGTGTGAATGCAAGGCGGCCGCGGGTGCTGTGGATCCCCTTGTCGCTGCAATAGCTGGCAGCGTTGGTGAATTCGGTCATAAATATATCAGGCCTGGCAGCATGCGCAACTACGTGGCGAAACACAACATCAGTCACCGCCTCCATGGGTGCCAAAATAAAAAATGGCCGTGGTAACTCTTGCCAAAAACTATGCATATTATGCTCCTGTTTGTATTATACGTCGCGTCTGACATTGCACACAAATAAATTTATGTAAAATGTGAGACGGACAGGAATAGTGCCTCCTTTTGTGTGATGAACCGTGTGGTCCCCACTGTCCGCTCAGAAGGTGCTTGCGAAGCTGTTGCGCGTCAGCGCCCCTTGAACGCGTCTTGCGCCTCGCCGGCCAATCGGTCGAATGTCCTCGACTGCTTGGCTTGTTGTGCCGCGATGGCCTCCTGGTGACGTGTTGCGGTGCCCGCCCTGACCGCCGCGATAGCGGCCTCTGTCTCGGCCTTCCCTGCCACTCACTTCACCCCCTTTCGGGTGATCGTAGCCAGGAGCCTCCAGAACGCTAACTGTAGCTCAGCGTTCAGAAGCACCAGCCGGTTTGGCTCTTGCTGCGGCTTGCTTCCGGGGTGCCAAGTGAAGCTCACTTTCGTGCCTTCCAAGTTGTGGGGACGGTGGCTTTAGTGGCCACACCCTGAATTGTCGCCGGACTGGTGTCCACCGACAACACAGAGCTGCTACTAGAGCACGTCCCCGGATCTTCAGAGTCGGGTTGGCCGGGACTCGAACCCGCGACCTCCGTTCCCGAAAGCACTTGCTCTCAGGGGCGGCGCTCTATCCATCTGAGCTACAACCCGGGGTGTCGGAGCCCAAGGCGGCCACCTACTGGCAGTGCGCTTGTGACGGAAAGCCTGCGAAGCAGGGTCGTCTACCGCGCACCACTATGTGGTGACTCCAAGGGCTCCGACGTCCCGCACACTGCGGCGACTGGGCGCTTGCGGGGCCGGGGGGACGGCTCCTTACGCAGATATTACATCCGCGCAGCGCCCTTTTTGAACGGGCGGGGTATGACCCGTCAGGCCTGGGGAAGGCCTTTTTGTCGTCGCGTGCACGAGAACTAGAGTTACACTATTCCTGTCAAAGTACGCTCCAGGGACTAGTGTAAACAGCTATGAGGTCATAAGTTATTTGAACTTACGGCATCATAGCTGCCTACACGCCCGAGCATTAGGTATTATGCACTATCGGCTCATCTATGTCAATAGTTTTATAGATATTTACCGTCTATTACGTCCTTTTCAAACTGCAATACCCCTTTGTAGTTACCTGTATACTGGGTCGTATCTGGCAGGTTAAGAGTGGTAATATGCTGCCATACGTTGCAGATAAGTTGTTCGAATTCTGATAGCTCATCGCTAGAAATATCCAGGTCTAAGCGGATTATATCGCCATTATTGGTAGGTTCAACAAATTGAACGCAGGTTTTGGTTACTGTGTACCCGCTATAATCACGCGAGCGTTCGACCAACAGCTTATAAAACATCAGCTGCTGCCTGTATTTATGAAGCTTAATTTTTTCATAATCAGCACTGCCCTTCCAGCTAAGGCTTGGTTTACCGGTTTTATAGTCAGTTACTGATATGGTTTTTTCATCTTCGTTGATGTCAACTAGGTCTAGTGACCCTGTTAAGTGCGCCCCCTTGCAAAGACTGTGTTGCATTGAAAAGTTAAGTTCTGTTTTTTGGTTTGGATTGAAGCTGTCATATTTATCTGCTAAAAATGAATTTAGTACATCACTTCCTTTCTGATGGAAGTTAGACGAGTCTTTGGGCGACAGACGAGCTTCGTTTAGGTTTTTTTCAAAATCATGCAAAATATCTTCTATTGGCTTACGATTGTTGGTTGCAGCCAAGTGGGCATGGGCACGCTGCAAAGTTTTATGAATAGCTGATCCATATGCGGCGCTAGGGCTCATGGCCTGAGGGAATCGTAGCAAGTTATGCAGCAGGAATGTTTTGGGTCCACCATTAGTGATGTCGACGAAATTATTCAAGTGTGTTGCACTTAGTTTGTATTTTTCCAGCTGTGGACTTAAAAGCTCGACCAGGGATGGTTGCTGCAGTCCATCTGTGAATTTTTCGTACCATCTATGCTCGGCAGCTTTGATTCGACTAAGGTCGCTATGGCTAAAGTGGTGCGGTTCAACCTGCCAAGCACCGCCAGTTAAAAAGCTGGCCCGCATCAATTTTTTGCCATTATCGTTTTCTAGGCTATAGCTAATGCGAAGCGACTGTTTGGCGCGGGTGGCTGCTACGAAGAATAGGCGCAACCGTTCGTCAACCGTGCCACCAGTTTCAGATATTGGTAGGTTTTCTGGATATGAAATTAACTTACTAGGGACTTTGACGCGCTCACCCCAGGACGAGTCGACCGCTCCGATAATATAAACCGAATTAAACTCAAGTCCTTTAGATTTGTGGGCAGTCATTAAATTAACGGCACCCTCAATTCCAGCGCTAGGCGGCCTAATACTGGTGATGCCAGCCTCAAGGTCTAGGTGGGTTTGTATAAACTCCAGAAAACTTATCAGTGTTGGAGTTTCGGATGTGCGGTATTCGCGTAGCCGATTACGAATAGTGCGCAGCCCCTCTAGGTAAGCTAGGTATAGATCAGGGTTAGACTCCTGAGCAGAAACAGAAAAGAAATAATCATATATTGGCGACTTGAATTTGCTCGGATTGTTAGCTGTAGGCTCATTCGGGAACGGTTCATCGTGCTCACTTTCAGGCGATTGATTTTTCTCAGTCCCTATCATTTCGTCGATTATCTGCTCTAGCGGCATCAGCGGAACCTTGCTAGCTAAATTAATCAGCCAGGTGTGTAGATGTGTAAACTCTGGCATGGCCTCCATTTGCTCTAGCCAGGTTGACCTTGATTTGTAGGCAGATAGACTAAGTTGCCAGATCTGCTTGGTATTTATGCCCCACGCTGGGTGCGCTAGTAGTTCAGGTAATTGGCTATTTACGTCATCGAACCTAGATTCGTAAACTGCAACTATAACTCGTCCAAGACCTGCAAGAAGCTTGACTGGTTCGAGCTCCAGTACATTATCGCGACGTTCGTAATTGACACGCACATTAGCTTCGCTGAAGTACGGCAGCAAGCTGGTAATTTCGTCGTGCTTTCTAGCGAGCACTGCTATGTCACTGGGATTCGTGCCGCTATTAATTTCCTTTTTGATAGCTTCTACGGTTGCAATTCGCTCGTCATCGATATTCTCATACTCATGCAGTCGTACGCTGGCGTCCGGTAGCGTGACGTGAGGGCGCAGGTTTTTGTCAACATCTGGATACTCGTAAACTAATCGGGTGGAAATTTCGCGCGATACGGCCTCTGCCTTTTCAATAATTTTTGCGTCCGATCGGTAGTTATCGATCAGTGGTATGCGGCGGGTTTTTTCATACGTTTTCATAAACGTTTTTATATTACTGACCTTAGCTCCCTGGAAGCTATAGATTGCCTGGTCATCATCACCCACTAGCATTACATTTGGCATATCGCCAGCAGATTCACTTGTAGCTAGCGTGTGAACTATGCGTGATTGAGCCATGTTGGTGTCCTGGAACTCATCCACCATGATGTATTGGTAGCGCTCCTGTAGGTTGTAGCGTAGTTCTGGGAATACCTCTAGTGCGTGAACTACTTTCAGAATCATGTCATCAAAATCAAATAAGCGTGATTCATGCATCCGTGCCAGGTACTGGTAATAGACATAGCTAGCTGCTCGGAGCTTTTCTTGACGCGCACGAGTCTTGAAAACAAATTCGTTTTGGTCATTTTTATTCATCCATTTATTTCGCCAAGTAGTCACAGGCTTAGTTGAATTTGCATCACTCGCCTGATTTATAGCTTCAAGCAGCTCGTCATGAATAACCTGTGCTAGGGGTGGAACGGTCGGTATTTTTAATGGCTTAATGCAGTCCTTGATGGCTGGCAGACATTTTGCAAGTTTCTGGTCGGTATCATTCTTTTTTATGCCGCCGGCAAACACGCTGGCAAGAAGCGGTTCAATTTTATCTAGCGCCTCATCGTTACTGTCTAGGATCGCCAATAATTCGTCGCTGGCCAGGCTGCTCTTTTTCAAATCTGAAATAGTGTGCCTAAGGGCCTTCAGATGAACGTATTCACCGTTGTTTTTAGTAGCCAGTGGGTTGCTGTAGTCGAGCTCGTCCAGGATGCTGCGGATAATTTCATAGCTACTGATGTCATCTGCTGGCGCGTAGTCCGCCCCATCGTAAAAGAATTCGCTATATTGATTGATAATTTCTGACCCGAAACTGTGAAATGTATGAACTGCCACTTTATATGCATCTGCACCTATGATTTCAACTAGGCGCTCTCGCATAGCCATCGCTCCGCTATCAGTGAAGGTAAGGCATAAAATACTACTTGGCAAGGTGTCCGTTTGCTTTAAAATATTGGCAGCTCGCATAGCTAGCAGTTCGGTTTTTCCTGTGCCAGGTCCAGCGATAACCATCACGGGGCCTTCAACCGTATCGACTGCCAGGCGTTGCTGGTCGTTTAGTTTTAGGTATCTTTTGTTAAAATCCATTACGTCTCATTGTAGCGTATTTTTGTGTTGGCGGACGGCTTCAGTTGTCACTAGTGGTACAATGTTACCAGGATGAACGAAATTATCGACGATATGGCAATTGAAAATATCGCACGTGAACAGTTCGGTATAGAGGTTGACATAGCACAGGTCATAGTCCGTCAAATACCAGTTAGTCATACATCTGAGGCGACGGTTTTTTTAACTAACCGCAAGCAGCTGTTTGCGTATATATCCGGTAAACAAAAGCTGCTGCTAAGTGATGTCAAGAAAATTATTACCAGAATGGGCTTAAGAAGTGAGCTGTTTTTGCCACCCAAAGGACAGTCGGACTACTTTGACCAAATTGGTCGCGAAAAATTCAGTGCTGTATTCCCAGGTCGCACTCACATTAGCGCTGATGACTTAATCTTTTATCGCACTCTAGCCGCCTACAACCCTGCGCTAGTGCAGATACAGGAAATAAAGTCAGGTGAAATTAAACAATTTGATACTGATGCTCGGAGCGAATGGCGCCCGGCGGCCAAATTTGCTTATCGCCGGATTAAGACAAGTTAAGTCTTCTTGTCTAGCACTATTAGGTGCTCGATATGGGGTGTACGAGGGAAGAAGTTGTACCCCCTATGCCACCTGACCCCGTATCTTTCTGCCAGTAGTGCCACGTCGCGTGCTTGTGTGACCGGATTGCAGCTAAGGTAGATAATACGTTCAGGGGCCTCGCTAATTAATCGACTCACTACGTCAGTGTGCAGTCCAGCGCGGGGTGGATCGACTATTATGGTGGCTTCACTTGTGATGTAGTCAAGGGCAGTTTCGGACTTTGCGTGAATGATGTTCGCTTTTCGGTTGAGCTTAGCCGCGTTTCGCTTCATTTCATTGTTAGCTGCTTCACTCACCTCTACCAGTGTTATATTATCGCCACCTATGCTTAGGCCGATGGTGCCAACCCCGCTATACATATCAACTACTGGCTTGCCTGTCGGTATCCATTGGCGCATATCGCTTAGCGCAGTCTCGTATATTGGTAAATTGATTTGAAAAAAACCCTCTGATGCGTAAGTAAATGGGACGCTTAAAATAGTGTCGGTTAGCGAGCTGCTGCCGGTGCTGGACAGGACTTCAGTGATGACGCTAGCAGGGCTTTTTGGATTTGAATATATTATCATCGTGCCACGTAGGTTCAGAGACTCTAAATCAGACAACGTTATCTTGTCTGCTACTGACTTGTCCTTGACGTATAGCTGGGCTGTTGAGTTGCCACTGGCGTCTGAGCGAATCAGTAACGATTTTAGAGCGCGACCTTCGATTTTTTTATCGCGCAAAAGATGCAAAAATTTCTTTGATGCTTCAGTGATACTAGGTGATGCTAGGCTGGTTTCAATGATGGCAATTTTTCCATGTGATCCGCGACGGAAAAACGCTAGGTCTAGCTCATCGCGGTCAGTATCATACCAAAAACTATACTCGATCTTGTTGCGGTAATGGTAAGCGTCGCCACGCTGCGTCACTTCAATAATTTCAGGTAAAACTATGTCGTGTAGTTCGAATGCTTCTTCAATCAAGGCCGCCTTGTAGTGCTGCTCGGCATCAAGTGAAAGGATCTGCCACGGACTAGTTGATAGGTAGCTGTCGGGGTCTTTTGGCCCTACCCTATCGGGCGAGCTTTTTAGCACTTCGGTAACTACCCCTTCTGCGTAGCTGCTTTTTCTCTTTGTGATTTGGGCTCGGACTATTTCGCCAGGCAAACCGCCCCATACAAATATTTTTCGACCATCTTCAAGTGTACCGAGCGCCTGTCCGCCCCCAACAATTTTTTCTAGTGCAACTTCCACAACTGGATATGATTTTTTCCCCATATATTACCAGTGTAACCCAAAGAGAGCGCGGCGTCTTGCTCGCAGTAGCTTGCGCCTAGGCCATCTCCATTGTATAAATGATAGATACATGGAAAATGGGGTTTTATTTCAGCCAGATGCGTATACTCGCAAGCAAGAGGAGGCGCCAAGGTTTGTATTGCCTGAAGGCTGGAGGCCGGAAGTGCTGCCGCCGGCTGTCGAGCAGCCCCGCATGGTTGTAAATGAAGAACGTATCGACGAGGTGCTGTCGATACTTTTGCAGGCCTATGATAGCAAAGATTACCCTTATAGTCAGAATCATGTACGTCTGCCCCACGACCCTGAGCATATGCCATCAAATTTAGAGTACGGCAGTGTTGATCATGCGATGTTTTTATGGACATCATGTTACTACATGCGTGGAGGTATCAAGTCAGTCGATGCATTTAAACGACTGTCGCGCATATATGAATCTCGCCCGGATTTATTTCAGTGTAACGTTGCTATGGAAACGTCACAAGACGTCATCATTAAAGAGTTAGAGCAGGCTGGGCTGGGTTTTCAGGAGACCGTCGCTAGTCAATGGGTCGAGAATGCCGCTCGTTTGCATCGACGCTATGATGGTGATCCACGTAAAATTTTTGATAACGTATCTAGTTACGAAGAGTCCCTAGCTGCCATACGTAATGATGGCAAGGGTGATGGATTCATAGGCTTTCGAGAAAAAATGGTTAGCATGATTATTTATTATTTGATGGACGAGAACCTAATCGAGCCATTCACCTTCCCTATCCCCGTCGATCTTCACGTTATGCGCGTAAGTATCGCTAATCGGCTGATTGAGTTTCCTGATGCACCCCACGGAACAAACCTATATAGCGATGAAATGCTAGCGATGCTACGCGAAATATATTTTAATTATTGCGTCAGCCAAGGCGTTGATCCTTTGCGACTTTGTGATGCAGTCTGGCTACTTTCTGAGTCTTCGTGCGGAAAGCACCCCGGTAATGTAACCCTAGAGCCGTTTGGTAGAGAAAATCGAAGTGGTCGTACCACTGTGTTGCTGCCAGGTGCGGTGGACACTAGTAGCCCCAAGCAGCAGGCTGCCTACGATTCGTCATGTAGGAGATGTCCCCTGGAGGATACGTGCGAACTTAACATCCCGGGCAAGCACTATTACGTGGGCGGTAGCGTCATTATACGTGGCAAACGTGTTAGATTTCCGCACTTACCTCAGATGTCATTATTGCCGGCAGATGATTAGCACTGCTAGCTAATGTAGCAATAAAGATAAACATTTGCTATAATCTAGCCTTGCACTGGGATGTGGCCAAGTGGTAAGGCACCAGGTTTTGGTCCTGGCATTCGGGGTGAGAAGTGCTCGAAAGCACTTCGCAAGGCCGGAAA
>CAZEGC010000017.1:0-16110 GCA_964511635.1 uncultured Candidatus Saccharibacteria bacterium
GTGTTAGGCACGCCGCCAGCGTTCATCCTGAGCCAGGATCAAACTCTCCATAAAAGATGTATCTTACGATACGTCTATAAAAATAGACTGACGATGTTTTGCACAACCAAATTGTTAAAGTTCAATTTCAATCTGTTCAACTAGCGCGTTGTTTCAAATTTTCTCGCAGAAGTTATTACAGACTAGAATTAATCATATCGCACACTAACAGTGTAAGTCAAGGGTTTTATCAGATTAATTTGTAGCTAAAAATACAATTAGACCCAAGATCAATCCTAAGACTGCCCCAACCACTACTTCCGCGGGTGTGTGGCCCTTAGCTATACGAGGTAGTGGCACTTTACTTTTCTGCTCATTTATTAGCGCGTGGATTGCTGCGCCCTGAGTACCTGATGCGTGTCGCACCATCATAGAGTCATACATTACAATTAGAGCAAATACTGACGCTAGCCCGAATAATCCAGACTCGATGCCGTCCTCTAGCCCCACCACAGTAAGTAGTGATACGACCGTTGCAGCATGCGCACTTGGCATGCTGCCTGATCGATACAGCTGGCGGTAATTGCTCAGTGTCCGATACTTTATGGAGTAGCCTAGGTATTTTGCCCCTTGCGCCACCAGCCATGACAGCAAGACCACTAATAGGTACGGCGATAACATACTAATCCTCTAACCTTCGTCGTCTTCATCTTTAGAGGCAGCCTGCTGTTCGGGCATCAAGCCTAGTGAAGCAACGGTGTCTGTGCTACCTAGGCGCATAATCCGGACCCCTTGAGTGGTTCGCCCCAGGGTCGGGATATCCTTGAGGCCAACGCGAATAGTTTGACCCTTGCTAGAAATCAACAGCACCTCACTTAGCGCTTCAGTTACAGTCTTTACAGATATAATTGGACCTGTCTTCGCCGTAACTACTGCTGCTTTAATGCCTACGCCGCCGCGCTTATGGGTTGGGAAATTCGACACCTTAGTAGTCTTACCATAACCCTTTTCACTAATCACCAGTAATTTCGAACCGTCGACAACCACATCCATACCAACGACCCAGTCATTTGGCCGTAATCGAACACCCCTCACACCCCTAGCGGCGCGTCCCATTGGCCTGGCATCTTTTTCGTTGAACCTAACCGCTTGACCAGCTGATGTTGATATAATCACATCTTGATCGCCAGTAGTTTTACGTATCCAACGCAGTTCATCGCCTTCATCCAGCCTGATGGCAATCAAACCGTTGGTGCGTATATTAGCATAGTCCTTAAGCGGTGTCTTTTTGACCGTACCCTTAATGGTCGCCATGAACATGTAGCCATCGTCTTTGGCGTCTTTTTCATGCCTAATGATAGAAGTAATCTTCTCTTCTGGCTGCAACTGAAGTAAGTTAACTGCCGCTACACCCTTTGCAGCCAAGCCAGCTGCTGGCACCTCATAAGCCTTGAGGCGGAAAATACGCCCACGATTCGTAAAGAATAACAGCCAGTCGTGGGTGCTTGCAGGCACCAGCTGATCAATCACGTCTAGCTCTTTCGTAGTCATACCGCGCTTACCTTTACCGCCTCGGTTCTGACGACGATACTCACTAACTAAAGTCCTCTTAATATAATTTTCAGTAGTAAGTAGAATCACTGAGTCTTCCTCTGGGATTAACTCTTCATCGCTAAATTTACCAAGCTCGTGATTAATTACTTTTGAACGACGTTCGTCGTTATACTTGTCTTTAATCTCAAGTAGTTCGGCCTTGATGATGCCAAAAATTTCTTTTTCGTCAGCTAGTATTTCTTCATAACGCTTAATGGCTTTCATCAACTCACTTAACTCGTCCTCGATAGCCTGGCGCTCTAGGCCAGTTAACCGACGTAACTGCATCGCTAAGATGGCTTTGGCTTGAATTACACTGAGCTTAAATTTCTTAACCAAGGCTTTTTCAGCATCATCCTGAGTTTTGCTCGCTCGAATAGTTTTAATTACCTCATCAATGTGATCTAAGGCAATTTTGTAACCTTCTAGGATGTGCGCTCGCTCCCTGGCCTTTCGTAGCTCATACTCGGTGCGGCGCCGCACCACACTTTGACGATGCTTCACAAATTCGCTCAACATATCCTTGAGCCCGAGCACTCGGGGCTGAATGCCATCAATTAGCGCCAGCATATTAAAGCTGAAGCTAGTTTGAAGTGATGTTAATTTGTACAACTGATTAAGAAGCTTTTTCGGATATGCATCTTTTTTAAGCTCAACTACAACTCGCACTACACCGCGCGCACTTTCATCACGCAGGTCGCTAATGCCGTTGATTTTTTTATCTTTGACAAGTTCAGCTATTTTTTCAATTAACGTAGCTTTATTTACACCGTAGGGCACTTCACTGATGATAATTTGATGACGTCCACGAGCTGTCTCTTCTATGTCGGCCACCGCCCGCATCATTACACTACCGCGGCCAGTTTGGTAGGCTTGACGCATCGGAGCACCGCCATAAATAGTAGCACCTGTTGGAAAATCTGGCCCCTTTACGTGCTTCATCAGATCGTCAACAGTTGCCTCTTCGTTGTCGATTAGCTCGACAGTAGCATCCACCAATTCACCCAAGTTGTGAGGGGGAATATTAGTTGCCATACCCACCGCAATACCAATCTGACCATTTAGCAGCAAGTTCGGTAGTTTTGCCGGCAAGACTACAGGCTCACGAAACGCACCGTCAAAGTTGTCTCTAAAGTCGATAGTCTCTTTATCTATATCAGCTAGCATTTCATCCGCTACCTTGGCCATTCTGGCCTCGGTATAACGCATGGCCGCCGCCTCGTCGCCGTCCATTGAACCAAAGTTACCCTGACCCTGGATCATCGGGTAACGAAGTGACCAAGGCTGCGCCAGACGCACCATCGAGTTATAAATTGCTGAATCACCGTGCGGATGGTACTTACCCATCACGTCACCGACAATACGGGCAGATTTTACGAATTTGGCAGTACTACGGTTACCATTTTGATCCATTGAGAACAGAATGCGCCTATGTACTGGCTTAAGCCCGTCCCTGACATCGGGCAAAGCGCGATCAATGATTACACTCATTGAGTAGCGCAGGAAGCTGTCCTCCATCACGTTTTCGAGTGTTCGACTCTCAATTCCTCGCTGAGCCTCTATTATAACTTCACCCTCGAGCGGAGCGTCTTCATTGTTTGGTGTATTTGGCATGTTATCGTCTTGCATATTAAATATCCAGTTCCTCTAGCTCTACGTCTTTAGCGCGGGTCTGAATGAAACTCTTTCGCAGAGCCACCTCATCACCCATTAGCTTGGTAAACACTGCATCAGCTCGCTCGGCATCCTCTATATTAACTTGCGTTAGAACGCGATTTTCTGGGTTCATTGTTGTTTCCCACAGCTGCTCAGCGTCCATCTCGCCCAGTCCCTTAAATCTTGATACAGTTACCCCGGCCTGCTTTATCTTATCCTCACCATCATCAACTTTAACACCACGAGACTTTCGATCTTCAACTATCTTATCGAGTGCCGTATCAAGCGAGCCTTCATCATAGACATATTGCTTATTTTGTCCTCTATTGATACTAAATAGTGGCGGCTTAGCTAGGTAGATGTAGCCCCCTTCGACAATCTCGCGCATGTACCGGAAAAAGAACGTTAGTAGCAAGGTGGCAATGTGACTACCATCGACGTCAGCATCGGTCATGATGATAATTTTATGGTAACGTAAACCATTGATATCAAACTGATCCCCAATACCGACGCCAAAGGCCTGGATCATCGCAACAATTTCTTTGTTAGCAAACATTCGATCAAGCCTAGCGCGTTCAGTATTAAGCACTTTACCGCGCAGCGGCAATATAGCCTGGGTTTTATTATCACGACCCTCTTTGGCCGAACCTGCAGCCGAGTTACCCTCTACTATATATATCTCGCTTTCGGAAGGTTTCTTGCTCGAGCAGTCCCATAGCTTGCCAGGTAGCCCCATGCCGTCAAGCGCACCTTTTCGAATGACGTTATCACGAGCTGCTCGAGCGGCTTTTCGTGCCCTAGCTGCAAGCAATGCCTTGCCAACAATCTTTTTCCCAACAGATGGATTTTCTTCAAGATAGTAGGCAAAGTATTCATTCATTACTTGTTCGACATAACGCCGCACCTCTGGGTTGCCTAATTTGTTTTTGGTCTGACCCTCAAACTGTGGATCCGGCAGCTTAACAAGGATAATGGCCGTTAAGCCTTCACGAATGTCATCACCGGTTAGATTATCTTCTTTTTCCTTTAGTAGGCTGTTTTTTCGGGCATAGTCGTTAATAGTTCGCGTCATAGCCGAGCGAAAGCCCACTAAATGGGTTCCGCCGCCAGGGTTCAGGACATTATTAGCAAAAGCCTGGACGTTTTCATTAAAACCTTCGTTATATTGAACTGCGACTTCTACTAGTGATTCGTCGACCTTGCGCTCAACATAAAAAATATTATCACTAACGACATCTTTGCCAATATTTAGATGCTTTACGTAACTTTGGATGCCACCTTCAAAATAAAATGCTGTTCGTTCTTTGGAACGCTCATCGCGAACCGCCACATAGATGCCTTTTGTTAAGTAGGCTTGATGGCGCAAGTAGTTAACGACCCACTTATACTCCAAATCTACCGTTTCAAAAATGGTAGCATCCGGATAAAATGTGATTGAAGTTCCACTGCGGTCAGTTTTACCGACCACTTTAATATCAGTCAGCGGCACACCTCTTTCATACTCTTGTCGATATAACTTGCCGCCTTTATGGACTTCAGCGATTAACTTGCTCGAAAGCGCATTAACAACACTTGAGCCCACGCCGTGAAGGCCTGAAGACACCTTATAACCACCGCCGCCAAACTTACCACCAGCGTGCAGAACCGTCAGGACAGTTTCAAGTGTACTTTTACCGGTTTTTGAGTGCTTATCCACTGGAATACCTCGACCGTCATCTGTCACCATCACCCCACCATCTTCGAGCAAAGTGACTACAATCTTGCTAGCAAAACCAGCAATAGCTTCGTCAATCGAGTTATCAGCAATTTCTTTTATTAAATGGTGTACGCCATCATATCCCGTGCTACCAATGTACATTCCCGGACGCTTGCGTACTGGCTCAAGGCCTTCGAGCACTTGAATTTGTGATCCATCATAGGACCCAGTGTCTTTTTGTTTAGCCATTATCCCCTCATTCGCTTCAGATTGAAACAGCTTATTTACATTTCCACCATTATATATGAAAAATAATATCCACTCAAGCGACTTGCGCTGAACACATTTATTATGCTAATGTTACATACAAGAGGTATATGAAATAAAAAAGGATAAAAATGTTCAGGAAGTTGGTATCAAATCTTTCCTTTAGCCCGGCCCTAGTAGGGCAGTTAAGTTTTTATGCAAAACGATTGCGCCAAGAAGAGGCTACGCGGCGACTTGGAGTTATATTTACCGTTTTTGCTCTAATTGTTCAGTCACTAGTTGTGTTTCAGCCACCTGAATCAGCCAATGCAGCTAACGCCAGTGACTTTGTTCGCGGTGGCGTCAGCTCATTGAATGAGTTCCTTAGACTATACGATCAAAACCATCGCAACCTAAAAGATATCTTTGACTATGCTGGAATTACTCGCGCTGAAATAGCAGCTATGAAACCAGCTAAAATCAATTCTAAGCAAGGTGATCTTTCATGGGGTCGTACGGCCCGTTTCAGTAGGGCTCAGGGCGAAGTAAAGCACACCGTATCGACAAGAGGTGGCGGGTCCACTACCGTATATTCCCGCCCTCTAAAGTTATGGGATAGCAAGCCTTACACGATTAAAAATGGCTCGACATATGACGGATGGCGCGGTACATCTAAAAAAGCTGGTAGTTTTGGTCTCCTAAAGCACTGTGCTAACCTGCTGACAAAGACTACCCCACCGCCTCCACCGCCGCCCACCTGCCCTCCAGGCCAAATTGGAACGCCCCCAAACTGTACAATCCCTCCGCAGCCAGAAGCCGCCTGCTCATCACTGAGTGTGGCCCCTCTTTCACGCACATCAGTTAGGCTAACGGCCACAGCTTCTAGCGCTAACGGTGCAGGCATTCACGGCTATACTTATGAAATTACAGACTCAAATGGTAAGCGAGTAGCAAATCGAACGGTCAAATCAACCAGTAAATCCAATAACCAGTCATTTGATTTGAAGGATTCGGGCCGATACACTGCCAAAGTCACTATTGATACTAGCGTCGGAAAGCGTACGAGCTCTAACTGCGCTAAGCCATTTGTAATCGAAGAGCCAGAAAAATGCCCGCTAAATCCTGAGTTAACGGTTGAAGACCCCGAATGCCAGCCATGCCCAGGTGACTCAAGCCTCTGGGTCAAGGATGAAGACTGTAGTGAGCAAGTTATTATTCAAAAAGAAGCCATGAACATATCCCAAGACAACACGGACGCTACAGCCACAACCGCTCAAGCATCTGACCGAATAACTTATACGCTAGCAATAGAAAATATTGGCAATATGCCTGCAAGCGATGTAAAAATCGAAGAACAACTCGATGACGTCCTAGAGTATGCTCGCATCGTGGATGCTGGAGGCGGTCAATTCAGTGAAGAGACTAGCTCCCTTTCCTGGGACCCTATAAATCTTGCCGCCAAAGAAAAGCAAACGCGTGTATTTACAGTCCAACTTGCTAGCACTATCCCCTCGACTGCCAGAGGTCAAAGCGATCGCACTTCGTATGACTGCATCATGACTAATACATTTGGCAACACCTTGAATATCGATGTGGAGTGCCCACCTGAAAAGGTGATCGAGCAGGTAGTGGCCGAACTGCCCCAAACAGGACTTGGCGCTAATATGCTGTTTGCCGGCCTTATTTTATCAGTAGTCACCTACTTCTACGCTCGCTCGCGCCAATTAAGAACAGAGGTTCGCCTAATTCGAAAAAACTTAAACGCAGGCTCGCTCTAGGAGGTACCAATGGCACGCACCCCTGAAACACTACCGCAAAACCCCGAAAATCAATTTGACAACCTCGGCGAAACTAATCGTCTTGTGACGGAAAAATTAGCTCGCAAGCACGAGGCGCTATCAGAAGGCGTAGAAAACGGCGAAGCTAGGGCTGAAGCAGCCCGCATTGAAGCGCTTGAAAGTGCTACCAGTATCGATCAGTCAGGCCTCGAGACTGAAAAGGGTCGGGCCGACAACTCTCCGGCCAGGCGCCGTGGTCCTATTAGTAAAAAGGAGCGCGAAGCTAGCTTTAAAAAGACCATGGACCAGGTCCAGGAAGAGCTACCAGTGGCCAGTCGCACATTTAGCAAGGTAATCCACCACAAGGCCATTGAACGCGCTAGCGGGGCTGTAGGGTCTACCGTGGCGCGCCCCAATGCCATACTGGCAGGGTCAGTCTCAGCGTTCATCCTAACACTAGCCATTTATGTAATCGCCAGAAACATGGGCTACCCCCTGTCAGGCTTTGAGAGTATAGCTACATTTATTATTGGCTGGCTCTTCGGTCTATTATTTGATTATCTGCGAATCATGATAATTGGCAAGAGCCGCTAAGTAAGGCTAGCTGCTCTGCTTTTAATCCCGCAACTTCACTGATATTTCTCGACGGTTAGAGTTATCACCGCCTCTCAGGTGAAGACGCTCATCTGATGGACGAGCCTCCGGCAGCTCCGCCACCCTCTTGCCAGACGCAATATCTTCCGCTATAGCTTGCTGATTCCCATCCCCTGGAGAAGAGCTATGGCGTGCTTGCTCTGCAAGCTTGTTAATGTCACCAGGTTCTGCTGGCTTTGTCTGGGGCGCCGCACTAGAGGTTGTACTGCCAGCAAGGTAGCTAGAACCATCAGTAGCGCTAGGCGCAGCTACCGCTAGTGGCTCAGGAGGCGTCACCCGAGCAGGTGCTGGCCTCGCTCCCCCCATCTGCTCACGCTTTGCTAGCCACTCATCCAAAAAGGATGATCCGGATGAGCCTGCACCTCCACTCATCCGCGCACGCTGAGCATTCTTCATAGCGTCCATCTTCTTTTTCCTGGCCTCCTCACCAGCACCTAGTCGTTCAAATATTTCTTTTTCAACTACCGCACGAGGTTTGCCATATTTGGCGGCAGATAGCTTTTTCATTGCATCACTCAGCTTAGGGTTCGACTGACTCATTGGCGGCACCAAGTTCATACTAAAAGGGGCAGATGGTACGTTGTTTATCATGACGGAAGTAATGGTTTCAAAGTTCGGTAATTTCGCCAAGTCCTCGGCTTCAAACGTAGGCGCAAACTTTTTTTGCATTAATTCAGCGTCTGTAATACCAATGCGACCACTTATTACAGTACCGACATTACCTATGATGGCCTCCCTGACCTTGTCGGTCAGCTGGGTCATAAACTGATTACCTAAAATAAGGTTAAGCCGGTATTTTCGCGCTTCAGAAAGTATAGACTCAAAGCTCTCGGTGGCAAAGTTCTGAAACTCATCCACATAAAGTGAAAAGTCTTCACGCATATTTTCATCTGTAATGTCTGCCCGACTCATTGCAGCTGCCTGAAATTTCATAACAAATATGATGCCTAGTAGCTTTGAGTTAAGCTCACCCATTTTACCTTTACTTAAATTAACTAGCAGAATTTTTTTGTTATCCATAATATCGCGTAAGTTAAACCCGCTTTTTGTCTGACCAATAATATTTCGCATGGCATCATTGGACATAAATGGACCAAACTTACTAACCACCCAACTAATGACTTCCCCAGATTCATTCGATCGCTGTGAATCAGGAAACTCTTTCGTCCAAAAATCTAACACGGTTCGATCAGTTACGTACTTCAGCTTACTGGACATAAAGTCTTTATCAATCAATAGCTTAGGGATATCGATAAAGGTGCCTCCCTTTGGGTCTGCCATCAGCAGTAGAGCGCTGTTACGAAATATATGTTCAAGCCGCGGACCCACAATGCCTGTATGCCCCGGGTCATACAGACCATACAACATATTAATAGCTTCTTGGATCAAGAAGTCTTTTTGGTCGGGATGGTCGAATTCAAACATATTCAGGCCAATCGGATTATTCATGTCACCTGGGTTAAAATATATGACATCTTCCACTCGCTCTTTGGGGATGTTCCCGAGCAATTTTTCAACTGAATCACCGTGAGGATCCACGAAGGCAAACCCTCGACCGTCCATCATGTCTTGATATGCCAGGTTCTCTAGAAGTACTGACTTTCCCGTTCCAGTCTGACCAATAATATACGTGTGCCGACGACGATCCGACTCGCTAAGTCGAATTGGCTTCTTCACCCCTCGAAACACGTTGTAGCCTAGTAGCACCCCATCCTCTATAACATGCGTTGGCCCATCGACTTGCTTTGACATCTGTCGCTGCACCTGGGAAGTTGGTATGTCTTTTTGGCTTGGCAGATGGAAGATTGTTGCAAGCTCAACAGTGTTTAATATGTTCTGGGTAACATGCTGAGGGAAGAAGCGAAATATATAGGCAGTCACTAGCTCGTCAATATCTTTTGCCAAGGCAAACTTAAATCCGTTATTTGTAGGTGAGTCAAATAATGAAAAGGCGGCTACAACATTTTTCAAAATTGCCTGAGACCTTGCGGCTGTACTGGAAGAAACCACCACCCGCACTAATACCTCATAACCTGGATAGCGAGTCTTTTCCTGAATTGTCTCAACCGCTGCCTGCTCTAGTGATGTCAGCTCTTTGTCTTCTGGCTTCTTGTCATCAACCTCCGGTGGTTTCCAAAATGCCCCCATTAAATCCTTTGGGGCCATCAAACCACCTGGGCCGGCCTTTGTTTTGCCCTTGTCTTTTTTAATTTTTCCAGCAGCTTCAATCGACCTCCTTGTCCAGCCTTCGCTAGCTGGTCGCAGTAAAAACTGTACTCCTACGCCATCATCTCGATTAGCTGCTGATAAGGCGTTGAGCAGCGCCCTGGCGGCGTCTCTCTTGGTTTCTTGATAGGTTGCTATGGGATAAACAAAATCTTTTTTTAAGGTAAACTCGCCACCTATAGTCCCGCTGATTTTTCCTGTTTGGCTAAAAATGTTTTTCTCTTCGACTTCCTCTAGCCTAGCCGAAGGATAGGCGGCAGATACCGCTTGGCGCACCACATCAACCAATACGCTAGGGACGACTGTATAGTAATGCACCAGCCCGTCCCTAGCAACCACCTCAAATGAAATGTGTCGCTGGCCATAAATTTTACTTTTAAAACCTTTGGTGGCAGTGCTGGCGATAATGTTATACATCACTTGGGCCTGCGACAGTATCTCTTCGGTCACGTCGCGCTCATCACGCCCACCACCCTCTAGATCGTCAGTTGCAGGCGGCAAATGAATTAACATGGGCACCATCTTTAGACCTCGTTCGTAGTTTTTCGCCTCTCGCAGTGTCTTCCTATACTGAGTAAAGGCAAAAATCCCCACGACTGCTGCGAGGAATGTCATAATAAATAGACCAATTAACACATTTACCATGCTCTACCTAACTGGCTTGCCGCTATTGCGACTCACCAACTTCCCTACCATACCGCTTACGAAGGTATTCAATTTGCAAGCGGCTTACTTCTTGTTCTCGGCGATATGGGTCGTCTTTTGTCTCAGATATTATCGCCTTTGCTTTATCCACCCACTCTTTTTCTATTAGGTCATCGTCATTTGCTATCAGCGGAACGTCGTCTTGCTGCAGTGCGCTATCGTCGACCACTGGGTCAGAAACTTGAGGTACAACCGGGGTGGGCAATACTGGCACAGGGCTAGGCTGACTTGCCATAGGCTGTGCTTCAGCCTGTCTTTCCTGCTTTTCCCCCCTTATCTCTATGCCAGCCTCTGGAGTAGGCGGTAGCAAGTCCGGACCCTGTTCATATCGCGGGGGCGGGGGCAATTGCTCTGGATTAAATCTTGGGGTTGGAAGCTCGGGATCCATATCTGTAATTATAGCATAGCCATTAGCAATAATAGGCTAATTATATAAACCTTTTCGATACGTAAATAACTCCAATAAAAGCAAATAAAATTACTAGGAAAAATTCGTACACCCCTACCCCGCCAACAGACTGGAGTCCGACTAGCATAACCGGAATGAGCGCAATAACAGATGAATAATAGTATGCCTTCTGCAGACTGACCTCACGACTGCGCGGTGATCCCGACTTAGCTAAAATTAACTTACCCAGCATTCTTGAAGCCCCATAGATTAAAAAAGTAAAAAAACCTAGAAATACCAAATATGCTAGAACAAAAACCCCTAGTATTCCTAAGGGGCCCGCTGATGACGGCGTAGACACCGATAGTATTAAAGCCAGCAGTAGCAAACTAGCTAGACTGATACTAAATAAAACTCTGGCTAACATAATTTAATAGTACTCTACAATTTGTAAAAATTGAAAAAGCCCGAGTGATAAACGCTAATCTAGACACGCATCATCTGCCGCTAAAATTGAGATTATTAGGCAGGTGCGAATCGTAGTAGTCTATCACTACGGGCAATCTGACCGCTCCGGAATTATCCGGGGCATACCGGTCCTTGCGCGATTTTCCTCTGAATCGTTGTCAGACGACAACGAGACGGTACTAATCAAGCGCGCGCTCAACGCTTCACAAAAGTTTGGCGGAGCATCGGCAACGCCACAATAATCGGTCTAAGAAAGGTACTTGATCCTGAAATTATAGGATCATAATCTTGACGCGTGTCGTCGCCGAATTTTCGCCAAAAGTTGCGATTCGAGCTTTTCTAATTGTTAATGTGTTTTTGCTTTTTTGTTTTATTAAAAGCTTACGTTTATATTAGCAAATAAAAGTGCTTGTGTCAATAATTATGATGTTAAAATACTAGGTTATTATTACATCATAGATTTAACAGATTGAATTTATGGATATTATTAATTACTATATTGTTTTTTTATCATCAATTTAATAATTCTTGCTCTTTTTAGAAGCCGTTGCTGGCTCGTTTCGAGGCTTTTTAATGCTAAAATGACAAAATTTCAGTATGCGCCTTGTCATCAGCCGTCCACATTTTTTACGCTGACTATTTATGCCTCTATGACATTATCCCGCCCAAGGCTTGATTTATTTTGGCCACGCCTGAGCTTACAAGTATATAAAGTATCTAGACTTTTTTAGCGAAATTAAAAACCACCCATACCATGAATGCTTCTTAATTTCGCTTGCGCCAGACTTATAGTATGGTCACTAAAATAGCCATAAAGATTCACTTATTTTTTGCCTACGCCATCAAACAAGCGATCCAGGCCGCTTACTTCACCGGGCTTAACAAAATCCAAGTCAATATAGTAGCTCAGCTTCCAAGCTAGCGCTAAATAGCGCTTTGATTTTTGATTAAGGTGCCCCGCAGGACGCAAGACTATGGGCATGGGGTTTGCTTTTATACATAACCTAGGGTCGTCGGGCGGCAACTTGGCGCTACATTCCTCCTCGCACCATAAGCAGTAGCCTGGACTAGGCTTTCTATACTACATATGGCTTTTCCACAGGAAGTATTTTTTACAAATAAAATACTTCAAAAAGTCGTTGACATGAGCGTTTTTCCATCATATTATAGGGGTAGCTTTTGAATAATTTATTTATACAAAAGCCAAAAACAAAAAACAGCAAAAAACTCCACTTAAAAACAACCACTACTCGCAGGTGGTTGTTTTACTTTGCTGATTTACAGTCAATAATAAAGCTCCTCACGTTAAAAATTTACATGAGGAGAACTTTAGTTTCTATGTGGTGGAGCTGCCGGGAACCGCCCCCGGGTCCGAAAGGTAACGAGCTATTCGTCTACAGATATAGTTCACCTTGAAAATTTAATGACGCTAAAACCTAAGTAAGGTAAACAAAAACGGTTATATCGTCACGCTATAAAATGTCCGCATATAAAGTGTTAGCTGCCCACTCTAAGCGTAAGTGACATGAAATATAACACCGATTGCTACTATGTCACCTGTAACAAGCGATGGTCGCTAGCGAATTAGGCTACGACTGGTGCAAAAGCAGGTGCACGGAAAGCATTAGCTAACTGAGCAACACTGGCTTTTACTTTTGCAGTAAAGTTTGCAATTAAAAATATGCTTATCGAGCATCATCGATCTGCAGAATAACCTGTTAAATTCCTTCCGTCGAAAGCTTAAATCAGCCCCAACCGATATACTTATTGTAGCAAAATTTGCCTGATTACACTAGTCATGGTTAACTAGAGCTACTTATGGTAGCAAAGGTTACGGCAGTAGCACCAGTAGGATTTGACGGAGCTCTAGTCGAAGTCGAAGCCGATGCTACGCGTGGCCTGCCCTCTTTACAGATTGTGGGACTCGGCAACAAGGCCATTGATGAAGCAAGAGAGCGCGTCAGAAGCGCGGTAACTAATTCTCACATGGAATTCCCAGCTAGGCGCATTACAATTAACCTGGCGCCTGCAGAGCTACCAAAAGACGGGGCACATTTCGACCTACCCATAGCCCTGGCTATCCTAGCGGCCAGCGGGCAGCTAAGGCAAGAGGATGTAACAGGGGCGGTCTTCGCGGGCGAGTTAGCGCTTGACGGCAGTATACGGCCTATTAAAGGAGCGATTAACATCGCAGAAACAGCTAAAAGTAACGGTTTCACTACAGTTTACCTACCGGCTGTTAACACTAAGCAAGCAAGGCTAGTTGAAGGCATCGAAGCAGTCGGCGTCAAATCCTTAAAGCAACTATTTTTACATTTGAAAAACGAAATTAGAATTGAAGAGGCTGTTGATGAATTTACTATAAGTAAACCAAGCCGAAAGGGACCGATACTTGACGACATATACGGTCAGGAGCAGGCCAAGCGAGCCCTGTTAATTGCCACCGCAGGCCGACACAATATTTTATTCACAGGACCGCCCGGCACTGGAAAAACTATGCTAGCGAAGACACTGGTAAACCTGCTTCCACCACTCACAAATGAAGAGAAAATAGCTACAACTAAACTACATAGTCTAGCTGGCGAGATCGATGGCGAGGTTATTGCTAGCCGTCCATTTCGCTCACCACACCACACTGCCAGCAGGATAGCACTCACGGGTGGCGGAAATCGCCCCAAGCCAGGGGAGATTAGCTTGGCGCACCTAGGCGTATTGTTTCTTGACGAAATACCTGAGTACCCCCGATCTGTAATAGAATCACTCAGGCAGCCGCTAGAAGACAAGGCTATATCTGTCAGCCGCGCTGGTGGGCGTGTTACGTACCCAGCTGACTTTATGTTGGTAGCCACCATGAACCCCTGCCCTTGCGGCCACTACGGCGACCCACAAAAAGAGTGCACCTGCACAAATACACAACTTATTTCATATCAAAAACGCTTGTCTGGCCCCTTACTGGACCGTATAGACTTAGTGGTCAACGTTGCAAGAGTGCCAAATCAAGTTTTACTAGATCATAGTTCAATGCATAATTCACAACATAATCAAGCTGTAAAGTTAGTGTCAGTTGCTACCGAACGTCAATTTAACAGATACAAAAGTGGCTCTAAATACAACAGCAATCTTACCAGTAAGTATATCTCAAAAAGAATTAGCCTAGACAAGGACGCCAAGGCTCTGTTAATAAAAGCTGCCGATAAATTACAGCTTAGCACCCGCAGCTACTTCAAGATTGTCAAAGTTGCCCGAACCATTGCTGATATTGAAAAAAGTGAGTATATAAAATCGACTCACATTAGCGAGGCGCTCCAGTACAGAATCGTTACTCATCCGTAATACTTTACACTATACCCTTGTACTAGTGTTTTTTATCTGATAAAATAGTGTTCGAGTAAAAGCTAAACTACCAGCATACTCTAAGGAAGGAGATCTACGATCAATAAATCTGTTCGTATAAACGAGGCTATACGCTCTCGCGAACTACGCGTCATCAGTGAAAACGGAGACCAGCTTGGGGTTTTATCAAAAGCCGAAGCACTAAAAATCGCTGAAGAAGCTGGCCTTGATCTCGTTGAGATTTCACCAAATGCCGAACCACCTGTTGCGAAAGTCGTGGACTGGGGTAAATACCAGTACCAAAAGATGAAGGAGCAGCAAAAAAATCGCAAAAAAGCCAAAACCGTTGAATTAAAACAAATGCGCTTTGGTCTAAAGATTGGTTCAGGAGATCTAGATATAAAGCTTCGCAAGATTCGTAAGTTTCTAGATGACGGAAATAAGGTGAAAATTATGATTTTCTTCCGTGGGCGTGAAATGGCCCATAAAGAACTGGGATTCAAACTGATTGAAGATATAATCAATCGACTAGATGATGTAGCGGTAGTTGAGCAAAAGCCTCAGATGGCTGGTCGCAATCTGAGCATCACAGTAAGGAGTAAGTAATGCCAAAGTTAAAGACCCACAAAGGAACGGCCAAGCGTATGAAACTTACCGCTAGCGGTAAAGTCACGCGTCGTCGTGCGTTTGGTGGCCATATGCTCGCTAAGAAAAGCGGTAGCCGCAAGCGCAACATTAACACCCCAGCAACCGTTAAAGGTTCAATGGAAAAAAATATTAAACGAGCTTTAGGAGTTTAATATGCGAGTAAAACGAGGAGTCGCCGCACGCGCTAAACACAAGAAGATTTTAAAACAAGCCAAGGGTATGCAGCACAATCGTACGCGCTCTTACCGCTTAGCAAAACAGGCCGTCATTCGGTCTTTGCAATATTCATACCGCGACCGTCGCAATAAAAAGCGCGACCTTCGCAGCCTATGGATAACCCGCATCAACGCTGCTGCTCGCGAAAACGGCACAACCTACGGGAAGTTAATTGCTGGGCTAAAAAAGGCTGGTGTAGAGCTAGATCGTAAAGTCCTATCAGAACTTGCTGTCCGCGAGCCAAAGGCATTCACAGCGATCGTAAAAAGTGCAAGCAAATAAATCTTTAATTCCTACAGTAAAAAAACACCCGGCTTTAAGCGGGTGTTTTTACATTGGCAGCCTGTCGATAAGCCGGGTTCTGTCGCGGACGATCATCTATCTTGCCCTGCAGTTGCCTGCAGAATCTAGCGGATAGCGACCTGCAAACGGGCCGTTTTGATGTGGAGATGGCCTTGCAGGTGACAGGGTTTACCTCTGGCGCGTGTCGGCAGGCGGGAGTGTGGGGTCTTGCCCGACGCCGT
>CAZEGC010000018.1:0-15667 GCA_964511635.1 uncultured Candidatus Saccharibacteria bacterium
GCGGTCCATTCAAGGGTGTGCTTTCAGGCTACTCATCAGGAGGAGTGTTTGGACACCAAGGGGCCAGTGGCTACGTGTGGTCTCGAACTGCGTTTGCCACTCATGCCAGTAATGCACACCATGGGTTCTTTAATGCAAGTAGTGTTAGCCCTGGACACGCAAGCGGTCGTAATATGGGGCAAGGGGTGCGGTGTTTTTTGAGCTCGTAGTGGACTCGTAGTCTCCATGACGCTGGTTTAAAATTAAGGATATTTGAACTGAGTGAGTCGGCTATAGCGAAATAAAAAGAACCCTGGCAAGGGTTCTTTGAAAACGATGAATTCGTTTATGGTCGGGGTGAAAGGACTCGAACCTTCGACCTCACGGTCCCAAACCGCGCGCGCTAGCCAACTGCGCCACACCCCGAAGTGTATAACCTTGAAAAATTATAGCTTATTTGAGTGTAATTTTCTAGTCTTACCCAAACAGGCTATAATAGACACCATGAAGACAGTACCATATGATGCACCAAAATTTGAATTAAGTGATGAAGATGGAAATACCCACAGCCTAGCAGATTACGCGGGGAAATGGGTGGTTCTGTATTTTTATCCAAAAGATGACACGCCAGGCTGTACGACTCAGGCCTGTAGCTTGCGCGATGCTCGCGACGACTTAGCTGACATGGGTGCCGAGATAATCGGTATCAGTAAAGACTCTGCTGCCTCGCATGAAAAGTTTAAAGCCAAGCACTCGCTCAACTTTACGCTATTAGTTGATGAGGCGGGTGAAGTTGTAGAGGCTTATGGTGCATGGGGTAAAAATCAGTTCGGTCGCGAGGGGATACTGCGAAAGACATTTATTATCAACCCAGAGGGTAGGGTCGTTAAAGTGTTCGGTCGCGCCAACCCAGTTGGTCATGGTCAAGAGATGATAGATACTCTTAGGCAGCTTCAAGGTGTTAGCTAGAATGTGGCAGTTAGTTCGATTTGCTTTTTGGGATAGGTATATATTTACCCATTAATTCCAAGGTCCGCACTAACTCTATCAGTCGCTTGCTGTCTATTAGTTTTATTCGCTCGTGTCTTTTAGGTTCTTTTTTGTATTCATGAGCTTCCTTGGTGAACATGCTCGTCGTTACGAAATACAGTTCTCCAGTGTTCAGGTTATCTAAGCAAGCATCGCAGAAGCTTTTTAGCTGATTAACTCCAACCTGCCTGGTGGCATATTGCCGGCACTGAACATAACTTTCGGTGCTGTTTTTCTTGAGACTTATATCAAAACTAGCTTCACCGTCTTGAGCAGCTAGGGATGCTTCGTAATCTAGGTGTGTAAATAGTTTTAGAATGTAGAGTTTGAAATCGGTCGATGTAAGTGATTGTATTTTAGCTAACAACTCTAGGTCGCTTAGGTCCTTGTCGTGCACATTAACTGATACTCTAGTTGGCGCACCTATGGGCCGCTTGCGCGTGGGGTCGACCGGAGCGTTTGCCAGGATTATCGTATTCTTAGCGGCAGGCAGCTTAGTCGATTTTTGGGGAGGGCGAGAAATGGTTTTTGTCACGCCGTCCCGTCGCACAAGCTGCAGAATCATGACAAAAAGACTAGCTAGTCCTAGGGTAAAAACTATAATAATCCCGACAGCTAGTTGCTTTTCGCCATCCATGACTTCATTATACATTAGGCACGTAGGCGGCCGATTTACCTAGGTAGCTTTAGGGCGTGTTCGCGGGCAAGATCAGCAAATTTATCATCAATACGACCTGGTGTGAATTGTCCATATCTTTTTACCACTGCCTTTTCGATTAAAAAGTCAGCAATCCGTGGATTCTTTGGTAGGAGCGACCCATGTAAATAGCTAGCGATTACGTTACGGTACCTAGCGCCTTCGGTACCGTCTTGATTATTATTGCCAGCGCCTCGTATGACTGTGCTGAGTGGGCTAGTATTATCGCCCAGAAAAGTTTGGCCGCTGTGATTTTCATATCCAACAATTGATCCGAAATCTTCGCTTTCGGTTATGATATTGCCGATTAAACGTTCTTTTCCAGCGATAGTTTCAGCGTCAAGCAGGCCGATACCCCTAATGACTCTGCCGCTAGTCGCAGTAAATGACCTTCCCAGTAATTGATACATGCCGCATATCATTAGCATTGGCGTATCATTTTCGGCGAGCTTGTGTAGCGTACTTGATAACATCATAAGGTCAGTTTGGATTTTATCTTGCCCGGTATCTTGGCCGCCACCACCAATAAGAATATCGGCATCGAGGGGAAATTTATCACCAGGGTTATAGTTTATTAATTCAGGCTTGTAACCATGCCACTCTAGTCGGCGCATAATGGTTAATACATTCCCCCAGTCGCCATAAATATTCATATCACGAGAATATATTTGAACCACAGTGATTTTTTTTGGTTGATTCATGAAACTTCCTCGACATCGGTGATTTTTGCCAGTTCACGACGCAAGGCTGTCATGGCTGTGTAGGTGCAGAAAATTCGCTTAGGTTTATTGCTAGCAGCAGAGATAAAATGTCGTAAGCCTTCACGGATACTCGGATTAATATGGGTAATTTTTATTCCGTCATACTGCAGCCGTAGTGCCATGTCATAAGCTCGGACTCCTGAAACTTCCTCGACACCGTGCTGCTTGAGGCTTTCAAACTGAACGTCCCAGAGCCATGACATGTCTCTTCCATCAGCATAGTTATCATTAATGGCAATCATAGTGGCGTAGTCTTTTGGGCTAAATGATTCCAGTGCTAGGCGAAAGCCACTCGGATTCTTTACTAGCACCAATTCTAAGGGTTGACCGCCGACTACTAACGTCTCGCCACGTCCAAAAGCTGGATTGACTGTTTGTAGCGCGTTGACTAATTTCGCATTATCGACCTGTTCGCCCATAACTGCTCTTACTAGCGTGAGGGCTGCGGCTGCGTTATATACATTATAGATCCCGCGTAAGTTTAGTGCAGCTAGATAAGTGCGACCCTCGATTTCAAACTGAGCTTTATTTTCATCGATGGATTTTAATTCAACATCCGCCGGCAATGTACTTGGCTTGCCCGACTGAGGTTCGTGTAAGTCATCATCGCTTGGGAAGTGTGTCTCTAGTTTTTGATCCAGGCCAAAGTAAACCACCTTTTTGTCTGGTATCGATTTTGCAATATTTGCTACCCTTTTGTCGTGCCGGTTTAGCACTACGGTGCTAGTAGTAGATTTTGCGATCCTTTCTAGTAGTTCAGCAGTCTTATCAATTTCACCGAAGCGATCCAGCTGATCTCGCATGACGTTTAATACGAGTGTGTAGTCTGGTGGAATCTGCCGCGCAAAATGTACGCCGTGGGCTTCGTCTAGTTCTAGCACGGCAATATCGGCATCTAATTTACCACTGACACTTATGTCTTTTAGTAAGGCTGCGGCGATACCGCGTGAAAAGTTGCTACCCGTACGGTTAGTGAAAACCTTTAACCCCTGACTTTCAAGCAGCTCTACAACCATTTTCGTAGTCGTGGTCTTGCCATTGGTGCCACTGACCATTACGATGCCGCGGGGCAGGCTAGATAAGCTACGCTTTATAAAGCTTGGATCGATTTTTTCAACAAAAAGTCCAGGAAACGCTGATCCGCCGCCACGCAGACGTGCCGCACGCTGGACTACCTTACCAAGTAAGGTGACATAGTACTTTGTCATATAGGGATATTATAACACTTGGAAACGAGCTCGTTCATTTTTATGGGTGATGGCGCGTGTTTTGGCTTAGCTATAACACTCAATAATTATTTAGGTTACAATAAGGTTATGTTATTCATAGGCCTGATGCAATGGTGGTACGGTGACGGCTGGCGTGCTCGTGTAGCGCATGTTCGTGAACGATTAGCATCCACGTTGGATTACTTTTCAATAGGGCTACTTTTGAAAACTCTTTTTTCACCTTTTCGTCAAATATCGGCTGGCAAGGTTCAGGGTCCGGTGGGACTTCAGGTAAGAGCTTTTTTTGATAAGCTAATATCCCGATGCGTGGGTGCAGTCGTTCGGTCTGTCGTTATGCTGGTTGGAATACTTGCGATTGTGGCTCAGGGATTTATAGGATTTGTAGGTATAATCACCTGGGCCCTTGTGCCATTAATGCCCGTCGTAGGGCTGATACTTTTTAGCATTGGATGGACGCCATCATGGCAGTAAGTAGCTTTAGTTACAATACTTTACGGGGTGAAAAGGCTAGATTTGCCGCCAAGCTTACACGTACATGGCGCATACTGCTAGGGGTGTCGATCGCTGCCTCTATAGTGCTGGGAGTCTCGGCACTTGTTCAGGGCTTGGCTTTTGGTTGGGTCGCGATCGGCGTATCATCAGTGCCTTATATGATTTACCAGTGGTGGTCAGGAGAGTTAAAGTCAGTGCCGCTAGGGAAAACCGATAAAATTGATCAAGTTTTAGCAAGCGATGTGCTTGGTCGCCTGCCTAGTCACCCCACCCCTCAGGACATAGCGGTTGCAGCTGCGAACGTGCCGAGTGGTCTGTTTTTTGCAGCGCGGTATGGTATTAGTGTTGGTTTTTTGCAAAATATAACTTCTAGTGTTGGGGATAGCGAAAAAGTGTGGCAACTTGCCCGAGAAGTTCGTGACAAAACAAGTAGTCATGAAATTAGCGGAGCAGTACTGGTCGTTGCTTTGATTCGCTCGTATTCAAATCATGAAAACTTGCTCGCTAGCCTGCATCTAAGCCTCGGTGACCTGTATGCAGGGGTTCGCTGGTACGAGCGCTTGCAATCTGTGATTAATGAATATAAAAAACCTAAGCGAACTGGCGGTATCGCTCGCGACTGGTCATTTGGGTACATTCCACTACTGACTAGGTTTGGGCAAAACATTAGTGATCAAATCACACGTGGCGGGTTAATAACCGTTGACCTGGAGGCTCACAAGAGCGCATTAGATCAACTAGTTGATATATTTGGGGGGTCTCAAAGGCAGAATGCGGCCCTTGTGGGTGCGACCGGATCTGGCAAGACCACATTGATCCATGCGTTCGCTGCACGGCTACTGGATGCATCCACGAATTTGCCGGCGAGTTTAAAGTTTCGTCAAGTATTTATTTTAAATGCCGCGTCGCTAATTGCCTCAGCGCCAGGTCGCGGTGAGCTAGAGAGCCTTATTATGCAAATACTTAGCGAAGCGTACAGTGCAAAAAATATCATCATTTGCCTGGATGATGCGCAGCTATTCTTTGAAGAGGGTGTTGGATCAGTTGATCTAACAAATGTGCTGCTTCCGATTTTAGAAGCGGGTAATTTGCGCATGATTTTGACTATGGACGAGCAGCGACTACTTAAAATTGGGCAGCGCAATCCAGCACTTATCAATGCCTTAAACCGCATAATTGTAGCCCCAGCGTCAAAGAGCGAGACTTTCGCCATCATGCAGGAGCAGTTAATTAGTATTGAGTTCAGACGAAAAGTCACCTATATGTACCAAGCCCTAAAAGAAGCATATCGACTGAGTGAACGCTACGTACATGACCTTGCAATGCCAGGTAGGGCGCTAAAGTTGCTAGAGGCAGCAGCCAGCTATAGTCAGCAGAATCTAGTAACGTCCAAAACAGTTCAGCAGGCAATTGAACAAACACTGGATATAAAAGTTGGTGTCGCTGATGATGAAACTGAGCGCGAAAAACTTTTAAATCTGGAAACTTTAATTCACAAGCGAATGATTAATCAGGTACGGGCAGTTTCGGTGGTGAGCGATGCACTGCGTCGGGCTCGGGCTGGCGTACGCAATCCAGACAGGCCAATAGGTACATTTTTATTCCTGGGCCCGACCGGAGTTGGTAAGACTGAACTATCTAAAGCACTAGCTGATGTGTATTTTGGTGGCGAAGAGCGCATAATACGAGTTGATCTAAACGAGTATGTCTTACCTGAGGATGTATCACGGCTGATTGCAGATGGGGCCGAGGACCCAAACAGCTTGACTGCGCAAGCTATGAAGCAACCATTCAGCGTGGTGCTGCTTGATGAAATTGAAAAGGCTCATCCTAATGTGCTAGCGACGCTGCTGCAGCTGCTTGACGAGGGGATTTTACGCGACGTTAAGAACCGCGAGATTAGTTTTAAAGACGCGATCATTATCGCCACTAGCAACGCCGGAGCTGATCGCATTCGTGAATATATTGAGCGTGGCTATAAATTAGAGCAATTTGAGAATCAGTTTGTAGACGAGCTTATTAACACTAATCAATTCAGGCCAGAATTTCTAAATCGCTTTGATGAAATAGTAACGTTCAAGCCGCTTGAGAAGCCAGAACTACTTCAGGTAGTTGATTTGATTCTAGCGGGCGTCAACAAGACGCTTGCCAGTCAAAAAATAACAGTTCAGGTAGATGAGGATGCCAAGGCTTACCTTGTTGAGGCAGGCTACGATCCCCGCCTTGGGGCTCGCCCTATGCGACGCGTCGTCCAGCGGGCTGTCGAAAATACCGTTGCCAAGCAGGTGTTGTCTGGTGCGGCAGGTGCCGGCAGCATGATTACAGTTACTCGCGATCAAGTCGAACAAATTATAGGCAGCGAGCAATCAGCCAATCAGATTATAGGTAAAGCTTAGGGCTGACCGCTTATTAAGTTACAGTGCACTAATATTTGACTTCTACACCACCCAAAGTGACTTCACCGGTAATTACAAGAATCGGTGCTTTTTTGGAGGTTTCGGTGTTGGCTTTGATTTCTGCGCTACCCAACATGGCGTTGACCTGAGATTTAACTACCCAGTCGCGCGGTACGCGTACCTCTATGCCGCCAAGTAGGCAGAACACTTCTAGCGTAGCCTGTTTTTCAATTGTTGCGTCGCGCAGGTCAAGTTCGACCCCTCCTAGTACTGCTGATACCCTGCCGCCAGTATAGTCTTTTGATGTATTGCGTCCGCTGATGCCGCTTAGTAATGCGCTCATATTATCAGATTGGCTACCGCCAGCTTTTTTACCTGAAGAAGCTCGCAAAATAGATAATCCAAAAGTAATGATAATTAACGGCCAAAATAGTGAAAACACATTAAATTCAATAAGCCTCAAAGCCTCCAGCCAAAAACCAATACCAGCCAGTAAAACTATTCCAGCCCACAGATAATTACGCGGATTGCTAATTAACATCATGATACCAGCTATGATTAGTGCAACTGGCCAAAAACTCGTAAAAATTTCATTAAAGTTAACTAGTCCAAAGCTATCGAGTAGAGCCCAGACTCCGACTATGATAACTCCCACTCCGGCGAGCGTGCGTAATAAGTAAGGTTTATTCATACCCTTACTATACTAAAAGAGTGTGACTTGCGACACACTAAATAAATAATGACTAACAATTGCTAGTCATTATTATGGCGCCCCGAGTAGGATTCGAACCTACGACCTTAGGCTTAGAAGTCCTCTGCTCTATCCAGCTGAGCTATCAGGGCGTGCTAACTAGGTATTATATCAAAAAGCATCGTACTTGGCGCTGGTGGTTTTTTCAGTGCCGTGCCTTATATGATGAAATGAGCACGCTTATTTGATGCTAGAATCACGTTAATCGGTACTTTCTAAAAAGATTCTTTTATCAAAGCTGCCACGTGTGGCGGCTTTTTCTAGCCTTGCTTGCTCCACTTGTTCGGGCGAATATCCAATAGCTTTTGCGATACCATAAATCACTTCAAGCTTATCAGCTAGCTCTCCTAGGCTGGGGTTTTTGGCTAGCTCAATACCCTCTTCAACGTCTTTTTGAAGCAGTGCTTGTAGATATTCATCGTCATTATCGATAACTCGATAATGCGGCGTGTCGCCACTAGCTCGAATGATTTCTGGTATCTTGTCTCGAACAAGTTTATTGAATAGTTGCATAGTTTAATAGTAGCAGAATACTTAAATAATGGTGGGTTGTGAATAGCGGGTGAGCGTAGCAACCTTCGCTCATAAGTAGTTAGGTTTACGTGCCGCTTAGGGCTTTATAGCGACGATCGTGAAAGTCTGTCGCGTCTATTATTGTGCCGTTTTTTAAATCATCATAGTAATATTCTGAATTAGCGCAGTATATATCGGTCGCTAGTTCCTCGGCTGTAAATCTATCACATCTAAATTCTTCCCTAATTCCAGCTTCTGATAAGGGCCTATTAGTGAGCTGGCGTGTAACGGTAAATGCGGTCCACGCAATAAATATTACAGCGCCTATAATAATTATTTTTTTCATATTGCTACTATAACAAAGGGCGGTCGAATCATTATTTACCTATATACTGAGGTCGAATTGTACGCATGTAAAAACCCCAAATCACTACACTGATGATGCTGCCAATAATACCCAGCGCCGCAAGGCGAACATTGTCCTCTAGATAAACTGCAGTCATAAGTAGGCCATCAACCGCTAGTGCCGTACCCAAGAATGTTGCAGTAATCATGCTGGTCAGGGTTATTTTATTAAATGCACTTAATTTATTATTTGGCATTAGATAATAAGACAGCCCGAAAACAATAGGAATACATATAATCGAAATAAGTACATTTAACATATCGATAGGTGATTTAGATACTTCCATAACTATAGCCGATATACCGCCAGGACCACCCGTAAGGTTGTATACAAACCAGCCAGCTACACTAGCGATTAAGACTAGCGATAGGGGTTTATAAAATAGTAGCAACTGTTTATTTTTTTGTGCCCAATAAATTATGCAAATTATTAGTATAACAACCGTTGCTATTATCGCATGACCAAATTGATGAACTTGCAAGGGCATAAAGTCTGGGCGGGGAATTGCCACGCGGAACGCTATAGTACTTAGGGCATGTGATAGCATAAAGCCAGCTAACCCAGCAGCAGCGCCACTAAACTGTCGAAGGTATGGCTTTTTGCTTTTTCTGGTAGAAAAGTAACCAGCTAAAAATGCAAGCAGCGGCGGTACAAGTAATGCCCCTGTCATGGCGACATAGAGCGCTACAATGCGATCGTTATCTGTCCATTCTGGTCGCAGGGAGAATGTATTTACAACGCTAGTGGCCTGGGATAGCACCAAGGCTGCGTAAAGCACGTAGCTGTATATAACAGTGGTTTTTAGAGTTTGATGTGATAGCTGTATTTTTGATGTTGTAGCAATTTTTGTCATGCCGTCATTGTAGCATTAGCACTATGAATTTCAAAAATCTTAGTTAAAGGCCTAATTTAATATAGGGGTATAGATTTAATATGAATTTCTTTAATCAATATTACGGAGTTGTACGATAAGCGTCCTTAATTCCATGACACGAGTACTAAGGGGGCAAGGTGCGGATACTCTCTCTGGCGAACGGCAGCTGAAGTGCTCAGAGCAAAATATTGCCAGTCAATAGTCGGTATTGCGAAAGAATTAAATCTAACAAAACAGCGCTATAGGTATCGAGCAGTCAAAATACCTCAGAAGCTAATTTGAATCGTTAGGTGTGTCGAGAGACCCATGCTCCACTGCTTTCCGTCTACGCTTACGATAGGACCTAGCTATAAATATAGTCAGCACTACTGTGATTGCACCTAACCAAGGAATAGTAAATAAGAATATGATATTCCATCCTATGACCAAAACAATAGTCAAGAAGCGGTCAAATCGAGTGAATTTAGGTTTACTGTCTTCTATTTCTTTGCGCAAAACCTTTATTGTCTCTGCTTTTATTAGTGTACTTTCGTTGTCTTCATGCTTGCCCATTTCTCGACGGACTCGACGTTGAATTATGAGCTCCTGATGGAGTGCGTCTATTTTGCGCTTTTTCTCTTCAACAGTGAGTTTTCTGTACTTCTCATTTTCTTGATTTTCATCCATAGACTCATTATAGGGTAGTTGATATTTTCTGGTATAAAAAAGTACTCCACTCCAAGCACCTAAGTGTAGTCGACTTGATGCGGGCGGCGAGAAGGCGCTTCGCTGCGTTTCGCTCCTCCGCTCCTTCGCAAAAGAAAATACCTGCGGTGCTTTCTTTTACTTTACTCGCTTCGCCGAACTCGCATCTGGCTCGCTCGTGCTCACTGATGAGAGTTCGGTCCATCGATCATACCAATGAAAAATACCCACCAAGAGGTGAGTATTTTTCTTTGGTGCGGGCGGCGAGAATGTTGCAGGGCAACCTCCGCTTGATTGCAAAATGAGCAAGCTAATTTTGCTGCACTGCGCTACGCCGAACTCGCATCTAGCTCGCTCGCGCTCGCTGATGCGAGCTTGGTCCACAACACGATGACCAAAGAAAAAAGAGGTGCGAGACCTCTTCTTTCTTTGGTGCGGGCGGCGAGAATCGAACTCGCATCACTTGCTTGGAAGGCAGGTATATTAGCCGTTATACGACGCCCGCACACGTGCCATAAGATTATAGCAAAAAATGGTCTATAATAGAATATATAACCTATATATAGAAAGGAATGAAATGGCTGATACAAATGACTATGGACCCAAACCTTACGTAGTAAATATTGAAACCGAAACACTTGCGAATGATAAGTTTCGAGTTGCAAAATGGACTGGCAGCAACATGCAGATGACCTTAATGGCAATTCAACCAGGCGATGATGTTGGGCTGGAGGTTCATAGTGACCACGATCAATTCTTAAGGATTGAACAGGGCATGGCAAAAGTTGTCATGGGTCCAAGTGAGGATGATTTGAATCAGGAGTGGACAGCCACAGATGACTTCGTGGTTCTTGTTCCAGCCGGAAGCTGGCACAATATCATCAATACCGGCAGTGACGTATTAAAGCTTTATTCAATTTATGCACCAGCCGAACATGCTCACGGTACAATTCATGAAACCAAAGCAGAAGCTGACGCAGCCGAGCACGACCACTAAGATATATAACAATGGTGGACGTTAATTCTTTGTACCAGCAAGAGTCAGACGCCGAAGAGGTGCTTCACAGTCATGCGATGGCAAGATCAGGTCGCGGCGACAAACTCGGCTCAACTAGTACCGAGACGTTTGAGGGTCGAAAGGCAAAAGAAAGGCTGCGCTCTGTCGTAAAAGGGTATGGCTATTCTAAGCTAGGGCATACGGCCAGCCGTGAGCGCTACGGGGCAAGCGCACCTAAGCGACCTATCGATAAAGAAAGTCCCAGCACGCCACCCAGCAGTAGTCTTTCGCCAGCTAGTAGGCGTAATCGCATAAGTGGCGATACTCCACCAGTTCCTAGGCACAGCTTTAAGGAGCCGAATTCGCGCGGATATAATCCCTTTGGTTAGACCTAGAACTGTAGTGGTGAATGTGCTAATATAGAGTCCGTGCAACCGCACCTTACACGCGTGGCGGATGTAGCTCAGTTGGTTAGAGCGACGGGTTGTGGTCCCGTAGGCCGTGGGTTCAATTCCCATCATTCGCCCCAGACAAAAATGGTCAGCCAAAAGCTGGCCTTTTTTGTTTGGGTTGGTATGGATCGAACCTGCGCCTAAGGCCGTGGGGGAGAACTGCCAGTGGCAGTTCGGACGGGAACAAACTCTTGAAAACTTTGTTTTCAAAGATGTTTTTCTGGGGTCGCGGAACGTGACCAATTCCCATCATTCGCCCCATGAAAAAATGCTGTTCTTTTGACCAGCATTTTCTCACGTTAGCGTGTATCAAGCCCGCGCCGGGGTCATTTTTAAAAGTCGCTAATCGTTTCAATATTAGCACCCAGTGAATTAAGTCGGTTTGCGAAGTCCTCATAGCCTCGATTAATTGAGTATATATCCCGAAGTATCGAAGTTCCAGGTGCTGCTAACATTGCTAGCAGTATCACTACTGATGGTCTGAGAGCCGGTGGAGCTATAATGTCAGCTGGCTTCCATTTAACTGGCCCGTTTATATAAACTCGGTGTGGATCGACTAACTCAACGTCGGCGTTTAATTTAGATAGTTCAGTAAAATAAATTGCCCGGTTTTCGTACGACCAGTCGTGTACTAGGGTGCGCCCCCTGGCGGCAGTCGCTATTAACCCTAGAAAGGGCAGATTATCCATGTTCACTCCTGGAAAAGGCATGCTATGAAGCTTGTCTTTTGGTGCCACAAGTACCGATTGGTTAATCGATAGGTCAACCAGGCGTGTTTTTGTGTTGTTAGCACTATATTCTGCCGTTTTAGTGTATTTTAGGCCCATTTGCTCTAAAATTGCTAGTTCGATTTCGACAAACTCAATCGGCACACGTTTAATGGTGATTTCAGACTTCGTAACGATGGCGGCTGCAATAAAGCTCATCGCCTCGATCGGATCTTCGCTAGGATGGTATTCGACGTCTTTATTAATATTTGATTTGCCACGAATTTTTAAAGTGGTCGTGCCAATTCCCTCAATCATAACTCCTAATTTTTCTAGGTAAAAACATAAATCTTGCACCATATAGTTGGGGCTGGCATTTCGGATTGTCACCTCGCCGTCGTAGCGGGCGGCGGCCATAATGACATTTTCTGTCACAGTATCTCCGCGTTCGGTAAGGAGTATAGTCTGATTGACTGGCGCTTTTGTGACAGTTGCATGGTAGTAGTCACTGGTGGCCTGCACATTAAGTCCAAAGGCTGCTAGGCCGCTCATGTGGGGCTCTACTGTGCGCGTGCCAAGGTCGCACCCACCGGCAAATGGCAGACGAAAATCGCTGTATTGATGGAGTAGTGGGCCGAGGAACATAATTACAGTACGTGTACGCTTGGCTGCTGCTATGTCCATGTTTTCTAGTTGTAGGCGCTTGGGCGGAATAATCTCTAAGTCATTGGTGCTATCGATCCAACGGACTTTGACGCCGATGCTGGTAAGCACCTCTATAATACGATTTACCTCTTCGATTCGGGCTACTCGACGAAGGGTGGTTTTACCCTTATTAATTAGGGCCGCACATAGCAGTGCGACCGCCGCATTTTTACTTGTTTTTACTTCGATATCGCCAGATAGTTTTATTCCCCCATGGACGCGAAAGTTCATTTTGCCTTCATCGTTTAGTTGAATGATGTCTTTGGATAGAACGTCGCTAATTCGAGCAATCATTTCTAGGCTTATATTTTGGCCACCTTTTTCAATTCTATTGATGGCGCTTTGTGACGTCCCTAGTTCGCGTGCTAGTTGGCTTTGGGTCATGTCACGTTTTGTTCGAGCTTCTTGAATAAGAGTGCCTATTTTTGCTTTATAGGCATTTAATGCTTTTGAGTCCATATGTTCTATAATATATCACAAATGGTATATTATCAATTGATGCTATAATATATTACAACAGGAGAATTGGATGAGTGATGAATTAATTGCCGATTTGATATTGGCCGAAAAACAGCGTCAACAGAGTGGCCTAGAGCTGATTCCTAGTGAAAACTATGTCAGTCAGGGAGTCCTGTCGGCCCTAGGTAGCGTACTTACCAATAAATACTCCGAAGGTTATCCTGGCAAACGGTACTATGGTGGTCAAGAGTTCACAGATCAGATAGAAAACCTAGCGATTGAACGCGCCAAGCAGCTATTTAATGCCGACCATGCTAATGTTCAACCGCATTCCGGTGCACCGGCGAATGAAGCTGTATATAGTGCCTGGCTTGAGCCTGGAGATACAGTGCTAGCTATGGACTTATCGCACGGCGGCCACTTGACACACGGGGCCCCCGTAACGCGTAGCGCTAGGCTCTATAACTTTGTGCGCTACAAAATGAAGGATATTGATACCGGCGAAATTGATTATGATGAACTGCGTGACTTGGCGCTCGAGCATCGACCAAAAATTATTATCGCTGGATTTAGTTCGTATCCTCGTGAACTGAACTATGATAAATTTGCTGAAATAGGCAGCGAGGTAGGCGCAGTCTTAATGGCAGACGTGGCTCATATTGCTGGACTAATTGCAGGGGGCGTGGCCAAGAATCCACTAGATCACGGTTTTCATATCATGACAACAACCACACATAAGACTCTCCGCGGGCCACGTGGTGGTTTAATACTGACCAAGGGAACCGTTAGCAGCCCGTTAAAAAAACCTGAAAAAACAATTGATAATCTACCCACCTTAATCGATAGGTCCGTCTTTCCTGGCATGCAGGGCGGTCCGCATATGAATACGATTGCAGCCAAGGCAGTTGCATTTTATGAAGCTATGCAGCCTGAATTTAGGGCTTACGTGCGGCTGGTGGTAGTAAATGCCAGCAGGCTAGCAGATGAATTGAAGGCTAGGGGATTTAATTTGGTGACAGGCGGAACTAGTAATCATTTGATTTTATCGGACGTATATAAAAGCTTTGGTATAGACGGCAAGCAGGCCGAGCAGGCGCTAGATAAAATTGGTTTGACGCTAAACGCCAATACTGTACCGGATGACCCATTGCCGCCCTTTCGCCCCAGCGGGATACGCCTAGGTACGCCAGCGATGACCACCAGAGGGCTAGAGGAGGACGACATGCCGCAGATTGCTCAGTGGATGAAGGAGGCGATAGTAAAAAGGGACGATAACAGCCAGCTACGCGCTCTAGCGGGTGAGGTGGCCGCGTTTTTAGACGATTTTTAAATGACTCTTTATAACCTTACCTATAGGCGCGAGCGCTATTTACGTAAAATCAAAAAGGACATGCACTAGAGCGTATGTCCTTTTTGATTTATAGTTTTTTACTACGGTGTTGGCGAACAGCCAGTCTGTTGACCAGTGACGAACTGAGCAGCAGGCTGCGATGATACTGTGTAGTCGTAGTGGAGGACGTTAAAGCCTTGTCCACTATCACAGCGCTGATAGCGAACAGTGTTTGTTCCGTTATCAGCATTAAGCGTCGTACTAAGCGTGATCCCTGTACCCTCAAGGCTAGATTCTTGCGGTGTGGCAGCTTCTAGCTGGGCTACTGTTGGGTAAGAACCTTCTAGTGCATTATAGGCTTCTGCCTTTTTTACTACTGTAGTTGCAGTGGCCTGCGCACTACTTGTTCGCGCCCTATTCTGGATTCCGTTATAGGCAACAATTGTGATTGCAGCTAGGATACCAATGACTACGATAACGATCAAAAGCTCAACAATGGTGAAACCTTTGTCGCCTGCTTTAGTGTTTTTATTCTGATGGTTCATAGGTTATAAGTGCCCCCTACTTAAGTTTTGTTTTATATGTTTGTATGATACTATAGGCTGCCTATAAGCACAAGCGTTGTGCGGTTAAATAAAAAATGCGCGGGTAGGCGCATTTTTTATTATTGAATCCTACTCTTACTGCCGAGTAGATTAGCAGTCCCCAGCAGTAAACTGAGGTGTGGTAGGCTGCGATGATACCGTGTAGTCGTAGTGAAGAACAGTGAAACCAGTTCCACTTCCACATTGCGTGTAGTTAACAGTATCTGTGCCATTATCTGCGTCAAGTTCCGTATCGAGTTCGATCCCTGTACCTTGAAGGCTAGATTCTTGCGGTGTGGCAGCTTCTAGCTGGGCTACTGTTGGGTAGGAGCCTAGAAGTGCATTATAGGCTTCCGCCTTTTTTACAACTGTAGTTGCAGTGGCCTGCGCACTACTTGTTCGTGCCCTATTTTGGATTCCGTTATACGCAACAATTGTAATTGCAGCTAGAATACCAATGACTACGATAACGATCAAAAGCTCAACAATGGTGAAACCTTTGTCGCTTGCTTTAGTGTTTATGTTCTGAAGATTCATAAGTTATGAATGCCCCCTATTTAATATTGCTTACATTTGTAATATAGCGTTAAATCTATCTAAGCGCAAGCTTTTTATTCATGGA
>CAZEGC010000019.1:0-14556 GCA_964511635.1 uncultured Candidatus Saccharibacteria bacterium
TTGAGAGTGGTAACTAGGGAGAGCTTGGGAGATAAGGTGGAGGTGTGAGAGTTGTTTTTGTTTAGTTTAGTGCTCATGCTTAGAGCTTAGTATAACTAGGGGGGTTGGGGGTTGCAAGCAAAAACCCGCACCTTAGGTATAAAGAAGCGGGCTGGTGTTACGAAAATGCTGGTTATTTATCAGTTTTTTTGGTGGTAGTTTTCTTGGCAGCTGGTTTTTTAGCTGCAGCTGTTTTAGTGGTACTGGCAGTTTTAGCAGGCGCTTTTTTAGCAGCTGGCTTTTTGCTGGCTGTCGTAGCTTTGGCTGGTGTGGTTTTAGCTGCAGCTTTCTTGGCTGGTGCTAGTTTAACGCCAGATTCTCGGGCTAGTGTAGAGAGCTGGCTTTTGCGGCGAGCAGCAGTGTTTTTCTTGAGCAAGTTCTTTTTAACAGCAGTATCTAGCTGGCTGTGAGCTTTTGCCAGGGTGGCGCTGCTAGGCTTTGCAATAAATGCCTTGGTAGCAAGTTTGATGTCGCGTTTTAGTCCAACGTTGCGATCGCGTCTTTTAGCGGTCTGCTTCATACGTTTGACGGCTGATTTAATGATTGGCATAGGGTCCTCTTTGAAGTTAATAAGTTTATTATTACAATCAAAGCGTAATTATAGGGGAAAACCTCTAGGTTGTAAAGAGTCTGGCTGGATTTCTTGACTGGGGAAAACCACTTATGCTACAGTGAAGGCAAACTACAGCCAGAAACAAAAATAGGAAAAACTATGAACGACACCAGCAATGCAAAGCAAAAGATTGTTGAGAAAATCAAGGACAGCAGCAATATTCTGGTGACCGTCAGTACTAATCCCAGCGTGGATGAGTTATCTGCAGCACTGGGACTTACGGCCATGCTAAATAAATTAAAAAAGCATGCCACTGCCGTTGTTAGTGGTGACATTCCGCCAGCAATTGATTTTCTAGAACCTGGAAAGACGTTTGAAAATAGTGTCGATAGTTTGCGTGACTTCATAGTGGCGCTCGACAAGGAAAAAGCCGACCATCTGCGATATAAGGTAGAAGGTGAAGTGGTTAAAATATTTATAACACCGTATAAAACCACCATAGATGAAAGCGACCTTGAATTCAGTCAAGGTGACTACAACGTAGAGTTAGTGTTGGCGCTAGGTGTAAAAGATAGCGACAATTTAGACCGTGCACTGTCAGCTCATGGACGAATTTTGCATGACGCGACAGTGGCAACCCTGGATGCAGGCAATGAAAAAAGTACACTAGGCAGCATTGATTGGCACGATGAAAAGGCCAGTAGTTTAAGTGAAATGCTAGTTAGTCTTAGCGAAGCTCTTAAAACTGATAAGCCGATTTTGGATGAACAGATTGCGACCGCCTTCCTTACTGGCATTGTGGCCGCTACTGATCGATTTAGTAATGAACGTACTAGTTCGCGTGTTATGACCATGGCAGCCCAGCTTATGGCGGCTGGCGCCAATCAGCAGGCAATAGCGGCTAAGCTAGAAGAAGCACATGAAATAAATCAAACTGACGAAGATGATAAAGGCTCTAATTCAGACGGTAGCACTAGTCTATCTGAGGATAAGCCCACAAAACTTGATCGCAAACCAAAAGAAAAAAAGCCAGTCAAAAAAAATAAAGATGAAGTTGATGAAACTGGCGCACTTCACATTTCACACGAAAAACAGGGTGACCTAGATGAAGTTAGTAAGCAAACCGTAGAAGAGAACCAACAGGCCGCAACCGACGCGATTGAGAGTAGGCTAAAAGAGCAGCAACTTGCTGCTAGCACTAATGCCGGCGAAGAGGCGGCAAAATCAGCCGAAGATGAACTAGCAGCACAACTAAAGTCAGTTGCTCCGGCGGCTGCAAGTTCAACTCCTACAGTAGAAGATATTCAGAAAGATGTGGCTAACGCGAGTGCCGCAATTGATCAGGCGGCCGAGCAGCCAGTAGCCTCGCCGAGCGATGAATTACCGCCTGTATCGCAAACTCCTGAACAGGCCCTTCAGGGCGCCGTTGCCCATGATGTTTGGAAAAATAACCAGAACTCGGGTCCACCGGCTTTTGGCGGTACGCTAAATGCCACCACCGAGCAGGCTGCCGATGATAAGCGCCGCGAGGAAGAGTCGGATAAAAACCGAAGCATTTTATCGCACAAGGGTGAATACGTTGGTAGTTCGCAGCCTAACTTCGAACCCTCGCCCCTAAATGGATCTATCGCTCCGTCTAGTCAGCCTCCGACTGTGGATGTATTTGGTGGCCCTCCTGGCGGCAGTGATTCGCCGCCATCAGGTAAGGGTGTAGACTTATCACCAGTGAGTGAGCAGAGCCTACCTGAAGTCTCAGATGCACCAGTAATGCAGCCACCGAGTCAAACGCTTGAGGAGCTTGATTTAGAAAATCGGTCTATGCAACCTGACTCTAATGAGGCTAGGGCAGCAGTAGATGCAGCCTTGGACTCTTCTAGCGCTACCCCGCAGCAGCCTGTCGCACCGCCGGTAGAAAATTTTGCGCCCGAAGCTCCTCCGGTGCCGCCGATGCCAGATTTCTCAACTCTTCCGCCTCTTCCAGGTGATGCTAGTGGGCCGAGCGAACTAGCCCCAGAAAATTTAGGCAATATATTTGCTCAACCTAATGACCAAGCTCCGGTTCAAAACCAAGAACCACCCGCGCCGGGGCAGTTTCGAATTCCTGGTCAATAAGCAATCTAGTTAAAATTAATTTGGCTCGCCGCAGAAGGAGTAAGTCATTAGTTCGATTCCTCTGTAGGGTCGGTGTGTAATTTAAAAAACTCCAGAACTTGCGGATGTACATCTGGGAGTATTATCGGGTCTTTTTGGTGTTCAATATTTTAAGACCATAAAATGGTTCACCGCTACCCGATCACCTAGGCGCGTGATGTGAGACTCACCGTCGCTGCGCTGAGTGTTGTGGCAGCGCATGATTTTATAGACTTCATCCACAACTTCGCGGGCATCGATTATCTCATCGATTTCATGTGGCTCACGGCCGCGTTCCATATAGACAAAGTCCGTATTAGGCTCGGGGGAGTGTTCTTTTGGAATGCAAATTAAACGAATTCGCGACATTGGTAATTTACTTTGAAGTTTAGAAAATACAAAACATGTCGCCCGAGCGGCGACGATATGATCGATGTGGCCGGTAATGCCATTCAGGTCGTTGCTCATAAGCTCAATTTCATAGGGGCCGGTGACCTGATTAGCGATCTGGGTGATGATTTGTTCAATCTGTTTTGTAATTAATTGGAAGTCAGTATTATTTAATTTGCCATCTTCATATCCTAGGTAGTGCATGCTGCTAGCATTTATAAGTTTACCGGCTGCGCGCCACTCATTAAGGCGCACTGACTTTAGGTCGTCGAGGTTGTCGGGGTTTGAGCCATTTTCGCCAGCCGTTAGAGTAATTAAATGCAGATTTGTACCAGCACGCGTTTCAAGCAGCAATGTGCCGCTTGGACCGAATGCTTCGTCATCTGGGTGGGCGAAAATCGCAAACAGAATCTTTTTCATACGTTTAGTATAATGGACTAATATGAATGTGGAAATAAATGATGGAATCATGCTAGTCGACAAGCCAGCCAATATGACGAGCTTCGGTGTAGTGGCGCGAGTGCGACGTAGGTTGTCTCAGGCTCAGGGCAAAAAGGTTAAAGTTGGCCATACCGGTACGCTCGATCCGTTTGCGACAGGGCTAATGATTTTAGTGATTGGCAAAGAATGTAAAAATGCCGGTAAGTATAGCAAACTCGATAAAAAGTATGTGGCAACGATAACACTAGGCAAGACTAGCACGACTGGCGACCCGGAGGGCGAACTGTCGGACGTGTCTAGCAGGCAGCCGACTTTGGACGAAGTTAACAAAGTGCTAGATAGTTTTAGGGGTGAGATTACACAAACTCCGCCACAATTTTCAGCCATCAAAGTTGGCGGCAGACGGGCGTATAAGTTAGCTCGCGAAGGTCAGACGGTTAAAATCCCACCGCGAATAGTAACAATTTATAGTTTAAAACTGCTAGCTTATAACTATCCCAATCTAGAGATACGTGTGCATGTTTCAAGTGGTACATATATCCGCTCACTAGCCGAAGATATCGGCAAGTCACTAGCCACTGGCGCATATTGTAGTACCCTGCGTCGCACAAAGATTGCTAAGTACGATGTAAAATATGCCGAGTCGTTGCCAGTTGACGATTAGCATATTGCGACATTAGCCGATAGATTGTATAATAGGGTTAGTGAATAGTTATGAAGGTTTACCAGCAGCAGTTTCTTTACTGCGGTTACGGATGCTAAGAAACGAGCGTCTGCTTGGAGTTATTACAGCTGGAGATGCCCCGTTAACGCTAGATGTAGCGCCAACTTCTGACGCTGTTAAGCGTACCGCTAGATTAATCAAGTGGCCCGAATATGATGAACCAATAACGCGTGAGGTTACGTATCAAAATGACGAAGATTTTGCATATTGGTTGACGCATAAGGACAGCAATCATAAGAAGGATTTAAATAATTTTTACTTTTATCTGCAGGCTAAGCCTGCGCGGCTTGATTCAAGGGGGAGAGCAAGATATTTGGTTGACGGAGTTTCAGATGGAAGCGAAAGTCTGATTGATTATGCTTACGGCTCGGCACCATTTTTAATTCGAGCGTATGCAGCTTTTCCTGACTTTATGACAGAGACTAGAGAGCTCATGCAGGAAATCAGTAGCCCTGCTGAAATAGCAACAAATCCCGTGCTAGTAAGTGCGCTTCATACTTCTTATCATTTGCTCGCGAGACTAATTCGGGCAGATGATGATTTTAAGCAAGCTAGAATACTTGGCGGTGAAGTGGGGCACTCACCTAGCATGATAGAGGATGCGCATTCCAGGTTGCGTGCTTGATCAAAACTACTAGTAGTTTCAAAAATCAATTTGACTCTTGCCTTACGGATAACTCCATATTGATAGTAGCTATACGCTAGTGGCCAGGCTGAATCTTGACCTTTGTACTTGAAGTATAGCTGATAAGTTGTTACAATACATTCTTGATGATTACAAAAGACAAGAAATCTCAGGCGATAAAGACCGTGCAGCAGCACGATGCCGATGTTGGTAGCCCACAGGCGCAGGTGTCAGTCCTGACTGAGCGCATCAAGGAAATTACCGAACACCTTAAGGGTAACAAGCACGATCACATGGCGCGTCGTGGTTTGATCCAGATGGTTGGTCGGCGCAAGCGCCTACTCAAATACTTGGAGCGAACTGATTTTGAAGGATACAAATCCCTCGTTGCCAAGCTCGGACTCCGCAAATAATTGGAAGCCACCTTCATTCAAGCTACCTTCGCTCCTTGAGTCGCTACCTTTGTTAGCTGATAGGCTCGGGGTTGCTTATGATACGCAGCAGTAGCTGCATATCATCAATTTGTACGCTCATTCCTTCATCACTGCAGGTGGCTTGAGCAGAATTGGTGTAGTATGTATAGCCATCAATCGGATTGCTTTCGTTGATTGGCGTGCCCTGAAGCTCTAATGGCTGCTCACCAGCGGCGGTATGCACGCGACTAATAGTTGCAAGTTTTCTGCCGTCCGGGGTGCTGCAACGCTGTCCCAGTGCCTCGACGCGGGCAGTAGAAAATTCATACGCTTCGTGGTTATTAATTGATTTGCGGTAGGTTATTCCACCCGTAGGCAAATCATATTCAGAAATATCAAATTTTATACCCCAATCCTCAAGCACGATTGAATTTGATGAATCTTCCATTTCATCTTCGTCAGGGATTACTTCATCGTTTGTATTCTTAGTAATTTTAGGCTTAGTCGAAAAAGTCGCTTCGCCTTCGTCGGCGCCTATGCGTTGCCAGGCGATAATCCCTAGGGTCGCTGCAAGAGCAATGATTAAAGCTATAATTACCACGCTTTTGGTGCTTCCGATCTGTGTTTGATATCTTTTCACTTAAGCCCCATTCTCTTACAGTTTTTCAAGTTATGTTAATTAAACCATTCTCACACACTTTGCTCAAGCAATATATAAAGAATGAGCGACGGCAGCCAATATAAGGACGCTACCTGGTATAATAGACCATAGGCTCACCGCCAGCAGGGTAGGTGGTGGATAAAGTAATTTGCGTTTTACAAAAGCAAATTTCTATACCCGTTACTTAAGCTGCTAAGAATAACTATGTGAGTCAGCAAGGAGAGGCAGTATGTCAACAATAAATCCCTTCGGTAAGGATGTAATATCAGTATCAAAAGAGCTAGCAGGCCGCACACTTACGCTAGAGGTGAATCGAATTGGATTTCGTTCCGATGCTAGTGTACTAGTAAAATACGGCGATACTGTAGTGATGGGTACAGCGATGGTAAGCAAGAAGCCGGTAAATATGGATTTCTTCCCACTGAGCATTAATTACGAAGAAAAGTTTTATGCAGCCGGCAAAATTAGCGGTAGTCGATTTATAAAGCGTGAAGGTCGACCCAGCGATGAAGCAATTTTAGTCGGCCGCATGATTGATCGTCCAATTCGGCCATTGTTTCCAAAAGGCTATCGCCAAGATGTTCAGGCTGTAGCAACAATCCTATCGATGGATCCTAGTTTCCGGCCTGATATGGTGGCGATGATTGCAACTTCAACGGCTTTGATGTTGACCGGTGCTCCATTCAATGGTCCAGTGGCAGGGCTGCGCGTGGCTCGCGTAGATGGTGAGTTCAAGGCATTTGCAAGCCCAGAAGAAATGCTTGCAAGTGATCTAGACTTAGTTGTGGCTGGAATCGATAGCGGCATCACTATGGTAGAAGCTGGAGCAAATGAGGTCGACGAAAGCGTAGTAGCAGATGCACTTGCCTGGGCTTTTGAAGAGTATCAGCCTGCAATAGAGCTGCAGCGTGAATTGGTTGAAGCAGTTGGCGTTGAGCCGCTTGCCTATGATCTGGTCTTGCCAGATGACGGCATTCAGGAAACTGTTGATGAATGGATGCATGACAAGTTAAGCGAAGATCTTAGGAAGCCCTACCCAGAGCGAAACGAACTGGTTTCAACTTTGCGACGTGAATTCCACGATGCTATGATTGAAAAATTTGGTGAAGAAGATTATATAGCTCTACATCAGGAATATGACGAAGCATTCACGATGGCGCTTCATAAAGATGTTCGCCGTGGGATCGTCGAAGATGATATGCGTCCAGATGGGCGTCGACTTGATGAAATTCGACCACTTTCAAGTGAAATCGGTATTTTGCCGCGCACTCATGGTTCAAGCTTGTTTACGCGTGGCGTAACGCAGGCTATGAATATTGTTACGCTTGCTCCACTGAGCTTTTCACAGATGGTAGACACCATGGAGCAAAATGATTTCGAACGACGATACATGCACCACTATAATGCGCCGGCTTATACAGTAGGTGAAGTTCGCCGCCTGGGGCCACCTGGGCGCCGCGAAATAGGCCACGGCTTCCTAGCAGAGCGAGCGGTAATTCCAGTTCTCCCAACCGAAGAAGAGTTCCCTTATGCGATTCGAAGTGTCACCGAAATCATGAGCCAGAACGGCTCTACCTCTATGGCTGCAACTTGCAGTAGTGTATTAGCCTTGATGGACGCTGGTGTACCACTAAAGCGGCCTGTCAGTGGTATTGCTATGGGGCTTATGATGGACGGCGAGCGTGCTTATGTGATGAGTGATATTGCCGACGCTGAAGATTTTGCAGGTGACATGGACTTTAAGGTAACTGGCACCGAAAAAGGCATAACGGCAATTCAAATGGACATGAAGGTTCATGGCTTGCCAGTCGAGGTTCTGCGCCAAGCGCTTGAGGCTTCAAAGCCAGGCCGCCAGCATATTCTAGAGCACATGATTTCCATTATTGATCAGCCACGCAATAAGCTTAGCCCATACGCGCCAAGAATTGAAAAAATCAAAATAAATCCAGAAAAAATTGGTGCAGTCATTGGTAAAGGCGGAGAGGTGATAAATAAGATCACTAGTGAAACTGGTGCTCAGATTGACATCAAAGAAGATGGCTTAATTACCGTAGCTGCAGTTGATACCGCCTCGATTGAAAAGGCTTTAGCTTGGATCGAGTCACTTACCGAAGAGCCTGAAGTTGGTAAAACCTACGAAGGCAAAGTGGTGAGTATTAAAGATTTCGGTGCTTTTATAAATATTATGCCGGGAATTGATGGTATGGTGCATATTTCGCAGCTTGCTGACAAGCGGGTAGAAGAAGTTACAGATATTCTATCTGAGGGTCAAATGGTTCGCGTGAAGCTAACTGGCATTGATGAGCGCGGACGGCTCTCTCTAAGTGTAAAAGATGCCGAGTAGGCTGGTTGATTAGGGTCTATATATGATTCTTTATGACTTGCAGAGTTAAAGCTCAAAAAAACATGGGAGCAGTTGTCAGCTGTTACGTAGAGCGATCAGTAGGTCGTCTGTCTGCGAGCACGATAGCTAGTCGCTTATGGTTGCGAGCGGTGGTTATTCGTGCTATCATAAGGGCACTTAAAACAGGTCTTGTAGTAGGGGTGTCATATCGATAAGCGCACGCAACTTGAGCAAATTAGGGCGGATATTATTCAGAATAATGTCTGTCCAGATTTGGCCAAGACGGCGACGAATCTCGTAATGGGAGACGGGAGTCTTGATGCCGATGTTATTCTGATTGGTGAAGCGCCGGGTAAAAATGAGGATATTCAGGGCTTACCGTTTGTGGGCGCTGCTGGAAAGTTTTTAGATCAAATGCTTGCATCAGCTGAAATGAGCCGTCAGGATGTGTATATTACCAATATCGTAAAATATCGCCCGCCCAATAACCGCGACCCACGCCCTGATGAAAAGCGCGATTTTTGGCCGTACTTAGTGCGCCAAATCGAGGTAATTCGACCTAAAATCTTAGCTACGCTAGGGCGCCACAGTATGGAATACTTTTTGCCTGGCAGTAGGATTAGTGAGGTCCATGGCAAGATGCAGTCAGTGCAGCTAGGCGAGATTAGTATGATTATCATTCCGCTTTATCATCCAGCCGCAGCGCTATATAACGGCGGCTTGCGCACACAGCTAATCGAAGATTTTATGAAGCTTCCAAAAATAATTGAAAAACTCTACGAAAAAGAGAAGGAGAAATAAATTTATGGGTCAAAGAAAACTTGCAACTCCGCAAAGTGACGACCAGTCAAAGCGACCAAATCGTTCGCAGACGAAAAAATCAAATAATACGGTACTAGCAAATACTAACACTCGTAAGGGTGAAGTGTTTCGTGCCCAACGCCGTACGACCGAAAACGTTAATTTACGTGCCTCGCAGCATATAGTTAACGTGCCGGTCAATAAATCAATTTATAACGGCTACGAAGGCCGGCAATTTAGTTTAGCTGATCAGCCGAAGCGCCCCCGTGCTCCTCGTCCATCTATCAAGGTTATTCCTATTGGTGGACTGGGTGAAATGGGAATTGGTAAAAATATGATGGCGATCGAATACGATAACGACATCATCATCATCGATATGGGCTTTTTGTTCCCAGGTGCGGATTATCCGGGCATCAACTACATCACGCCGGACATTACTTACCTAGAGGAAAATAAGCATAAAATTCGCGGCATTGTCTTTACTCACGGTCACCTAGATCATATCGGTGCCTTCCGGCATATCGTCCACCGTTTGCCAGCTCCGGTGTATGCTAGTAAATTCACCCTTGGCATGCTAAAGCGCACCATGGAAGAGGCGACCAGTGGCTATGAGCCGCAGTATCATGAAATGAACCCGGACACGCATGAGCGGGTGCAGCTAGGGGATAGCTTTAATATTGAGCTAGTGCGGGTTAATCACTCGATTCCAGACTCAACCGCAGTTGTAGTTCGAACACCGCTAGGGGTGCTGGTTCATACTGGTGACTGGCGATTTGAAGAAGAGCCGGTTGATGGCAAAAAGTTTGACCTCGAGCGCTTAACAGAGATTTCGACCAAAGAGGGCATTTTGATGCTGATGAACGAATCAACTAACTGTGAGTCGGATGGTACTCATACGCACGGCGAATTTGACGTCCAGCGAAGCATGGGTCAAATTATGGAAAAATACCCAAGTAGTCGTCTGGTGATTAGTTGTTTTTCTAGTCAGATTCACCGCATGCAAGTAATTTTGGAAGAGGCAAAAAGACACAACCGCAAAGTAGCTTTTGCTGGGTATAGCATGATTCAGAACCTCGAGGTTGCCCTGCGCGCTAATGTTATCAAAATTCCAAAAGACGTTGTGGTTAAGATGGAAGACATAGTTAAACTACCTGATAGCAAAGTGACGATCGTCTGTACTGGTAGCCAGGGCGAGTTTAATGCAGTTTTGAATCGTATGGCAAATGGATCACACAAGCATATAAAAATTAAAAACAGCGATGTAATTGTATTTTCATCAAATGCGATTCCTGGCAACGAAAAGTATGTCGTTCGCACAGTTGATGGATTGATGCGTGAAGGAAGTAGCGTAATTCAAAATGGTAAGACTCACTTGACGGGTGTTGGGCCCCTTCACATGTCAGGTCACGGATATTACGACGATCACGTCAAGCTAATTAATGCTTTGAATCCAACTTATTATTTACCAATTCATGGTGAATTTCACATGCTGGTTCATAATGCAGAGCTAGCTGAAAAAGAATGCGCTATCCCTAAGAAAAATATTTTTGTATGTGATTCAGGGGATATTATTGAAATCACATCTGATGAAGCCAAGAAAATTGGTCGCGTGCCAGTTGGCGGTATCATGTATGACGACTCTGGCGCGATTGTGTCCGAGGTGGTACTAAAGGATCGCATGCACATGGCAACTGAAGGAATGTTTGTTGTTGTGCTAACAGTATCACGCGGTAGCGGCCGGCTAATGACCAGTCCCGATATTATATCGCGCGGGTTTATCTACTTACGCGATAGCGAAGAGTTAATGGGTTCGATACGTCAATATCTAAAGCAAAAGGTTGCTCGTAGTTTTGGTAATAAAAAGCTCGATATGGACGTCATTAAAAAAGAAATTAAAGACGAAATTACACACATACTATATGACCAAACACGTCGAACGCCGATTGTTATTCCGGTGATTAATGAAATTGGCGGTGGCGGTGGTCAACAGAGTCGCCAGCCGAAGAATAATCAAGGCAATAAAAAACAACCTACTCAGGATGAAGCCAAGCGGCCAATTGGTAATTTGAACCACCTCCAGTAGCGCATTTGCTTGCTAAGGTGAAGTGGCTTCTGCTAGAATCTGACGTATGAGCGAGCGATCAGTTCCGTATGTTGGAGTGAGTGGTGTAGTTGGCCAGGGTCAGCAAGAGCTTTTAAGGTTTATTGCTGAACGTGAAGGCTTACTTGAAGGGCGAGACCGACGCATCCTGTTGCTAGGTGTTAAAGCAACTCACAAGACTCAGTTTTTAGATACTGAAAATAAATACGGTCGACAATTTTATCCTGTTGGGGAAGAGTTTAGTGAGGCCTGTAGTCCCGCTAGGGATAGCGATGACATGCTCCCCGTAGCTCAGGTATTCTTTGATCCGGATAAAGTGCAGGATGGCAATTATAGGCAGGATTTTTCTAATCGTATCTTAACCCGTGGCAGCGCTTGGCTAGAGGGCGTGCAGTACGACATGTTGCCGTGGCATAAATACGACATGCGTGACTACCTGGATGAAGTTAGGCATACGTTTGGCAAAAAGGTATTGCTCCAGGTGCATGGGCCGGCCATGGAGGCGCTTGGACCGAGCAGGGCAGCCGATACGTTAGCTCGTTATGGGTCTTCTCTAGACTACGTGTTATTTGACGCCTCGCATGGCACTGGAACGCAGCTAGATACCCATAGTCTAAGTAGATTCTTAAACGAAGCCTACGACACTAGCGAGCTATCTCATGTTGGCTTTGGGGTGGCTGGCGGACTCGACGGTGATGCAGTGCGGGAGCAGCTACCACCTTTGTTGCGCCAGTTTCCTGATTTGTCGTGGGATGCAGAGGGTAAGCTGCACCCGGTTGATAAAGCTGGCATGAGGCCGCTTGATATTGAATGTGCCGATCGCTACATCAGCGCTTCAAGTGATGTTATTCGAGATAATCAATAATCCTACTTGCAAAATGTAGTAAATATTGCTATAATACAAGTATTCAAGTGAATAGTCAAGCTCGCTTGTGCTATCCTAGGAATATATCAGTATTATGTTTCAAAATATAATATTATTAAATAACACTAAAACCACCTATAATAGAAAAAGCTATGGCAAAAAAGAAAAAATCACGCAAGAAAAAGAGTAAAAAGGTTGAATCCCCGCAGCATACCTTGCCGCAAGGGTTTTGGGCCCAGGTTGGTGCCGTCTTTTTGATTGCAATCTCGGTGCTGCTTGTTATTGCTTGGTTCGGTGCCGGTGGTCCGATACTCGACTGGCTGTATCAGGCGTCACTTGACACCATCGGCTATGCAGTTTATGTGGTGCCGCTTATATTTATTTATTTAGGTATTGAGACTTTTCGGGCTGAAGACCATAGGTTGCCCGCGGTTATGAAGTTGGCTGCGTTTTTAATTATTCTTTGGTTTTCTGGCTTGTCGGGCTTAATGGCAGACGGCAGTGGTCAGTCTAGCGGGGGATTCATCGGCGATTTGGTAAACAGCGGCACCCTAGCATTAGTGAGCAGCGGCGTAGCGGCGTTTATTTACACGTTATTAATTATAGTTACAACTCTATATATACTTAGAATTTCGCCAGCAGTAGTAGTGTCAAGTTTGTGGGAGATGCTGCGGCGGGATTCAAATCAGCAAGACGAAAACGTCAAGGTCATGCGAAAAGCAGCTGAATCTGCACGAAGTTCTGACGTCGGGGAGTTAAAATTAAATGCTGGCGTGCCAACGCTCGATCCTGCAAGTAGTAAAAAAGAGTCCAAAAACACTCGACGCTCTAGCCTAAAGGGTAGTGTCAAGCAGGACAAGACAGCCGAAGACCAGGTGGCGCTAGTGGCAGTGAATGATCCTAACTGGAAAGCGCCAAGTTTAGAGCTGCTCGAGAAAAAGCAATCCCCAGCTGATGCCGGTGACGTGCAGCAAAATGCACAGACCATTAAAGACACTTTGAGTGAATTCAATATAGATGTTGAAATGGAAGGCGCCAACATTGGCCCAAAGGTTACGCAGTATACGCTGCGTCCGCCTAGCGGGGTAAAGTTGACCCGCATTACAGCACTAGAAACAAACATTGCCCTTAATCTAGCAGCTCAGACACTTCGTATCGAAGCACCGATTCCTGGTCAACGTGCCGTGGGAATTGAAGTCCCCAACCGTAGGGCAGCGGACGTCCGACTACACGGAATTTTAACTTCTAGGCAGTGGAAGTCTAGCCATCAACCGCTAAGTTTTGCGATCGGAAAAGACATTAGCGGTGATGCCGTGGTGGGCGAGCTTAACAAGATGCCACACCTTTTGATTGCTGGACAGACTGGATCAGGTAAGTCGGTCATGATTAATACATTGTTGACCAGTTTGCTTTATCGCAATAGCCCTAGTGAAATGAAGTTGATTTTAGTTGACCCAAAGCAAGTTGAAATGGCACCGTACGAAGATATTCCGCACCTGTTGACACCAGTGATCAATGAACCTGAAAAGACGATTAGCGCCTTAAAATGGTCGGTGAATGAGATGGAGCGGCGTTACAAGTTACTGGCCGAAGAGAAGCTACGCGACATAGCTAGCTATAACAAACGTATAAAGTCTGGTGCGAAACGAGTAGCGGTAAAAGATGAAAGTGGTGCAGTTCAAGAGCATGAGGACGGCGCTATGCCGTATATCGTGATCGTGATTGATGAGCTAGCTGATCTGATGATGGTAGCCGCCCGTGACGTTGAAGCGTTAATTGTACGACTGGCGCAAAAAGCCCGGGCAGTTGGAATCCATCTAGTGCTTGCAACTCAACGACCAAGTGTCGATGTTATTACTGGCCTCATCAAGGCTAACGTACCAGCCCGGATTGCCTTTACGGTCGCTAGTCAGGTCGATAGTCGCACGATTTTAGATCAGAACGGAGCTGAAAAATTATTAGGTCAGGGTGATATGTTGATGAAAACTGCTGATATGGGTAAACCTCGTCGTATTCAGGGTGCCTGGGTTATGGACGATGAGGTGGTGAAAATCACAGACCATCTGCGCATGCAGTCCGAGCCACAATACAATGATGAAATTGTCAGCCAGCCTGTGCAGCTTAACGGCAAGGGTGGCGTGGTGATGGACTTTGACAGTGGGGACGATGATATGTATAAGGACGCACTGAGGGTGGTAGTTGATAGCGGAAAGGCTAGCACCAGCATGCTACAGCGCCGTCTGCGTGTGGGCTATGCCCGAGCTGCTCGCTTGATCGAAGCCATGGAGGAGCAGGGTGTAATTGGTCCTGCTGATGGTTCGCGCCCACGCGAGGTGTTGGTTGGCAGTATTGATGAGCTTGGCGCTTCGGACGATTAGGTAAAGAGATTTACCTTAATTAGAGTTTTCTTTTTTCAAAAAGAAACAAATTCCCCTTGTTCTTTTGTGCCAACAAAAGAACCAAAAGTTC
>CAZEGC010000020.1:0-6363 GCA_964511635.1 uncultured Candidatus Saccharibacteria bacterium
GGCAGCGTAGCTCAGTTGGTTAGAGCGTAGGACTCATAAGCCTAAGGTCACAGGTTCAATCCCTGTCGCTGCTACCAATAAAATCACCTCATCAACGATGGGGTTATTTTATTGGAATTAACATGGATTGGTTCTGTGACTTTTTGCAAAGCAAAAATAGTCACAGGGTCGCGTGGAGCACTTAGCGAAGTTAAAAAGTGTTTACATTTTTTAACAAGCAAGCGATATTCCTGTCAGACAGTCACAGGTTCGCAAAGTGAGCGAAAGTAAAATGTGTTTACATATTTTACTGAGAGACCGGAGGAGGCATGAGCCGACATCCCTGTCGCTGCTACCAAAGAAAAATGATCATCATGGGGTGGTCATTTTTCTTTGGTATGATCTGTACCTGTTAAAATAAAGGTATGACCGATGAAAAGAAAGACTCCACTGACAAACAAGAACTACAGTCATACAGAGCGATTGGAATGGTTTTTCTCATAACAGGCCTGGGGCTTATCATACCCGAAAGCACACGTGCAACTGGAGTTCCATTCTTGATTCTCGGTGCAACATTCACCGCACTAGGGCAGCAAAAATCTGCAACCAATCGTAAAAAATAACAACTGGCGTAACTCCATTAAGGTAGCCGGACTCAGGCTATGGCCATTCGCTAAATAAATACCATAGCGAAGGTTAGAGTAGGCCTTGAATAAACATAAGCGGTTATCTATGATTGGAATAAATGCCTGACTTGTATAATAGTGTCGTCATCTTAGCAATTGTGATTATTATTGCAAGATATATTAAACGTGGCTCAAAGCTTTTGCAGCGACTGTTCATTCCGAGTTCCCTAATTGCTGGCGCGGCTGGTCTAATCTTTGGCCCTCAACTGCTTGGAACCATTCCAGCAGAAGTCACTGATCAATGGGCGCAGTTTCCACGCCATTTAATTAATGTAGTTTTTGCTGGACTGTTCTTAGGCAAAGTCATCCCCAGTCGTAAAACCATTTGGCGTATGTCGGGACCTATGATTGCCCTTGGTAGCACCATGGCATGGGGGCAATATGTCATTGGTATTTTACTGGCGGTATTTTTCCTAACACCGGTATTTGGGGCTAATCCACTCGTAGGCTCACTGATTGAAATTAGTTTTTCTGGCGGTCATGGAACTGCAGCAGGTCTAGCGCCAACCTTTGAACAGCTAGGATGGCCTGAGGGTACCGACCTGGCACTAGGCCTTGCTACCTTTAGTATTTTTATGGCCGTATTTTCAGGTATTTTCATGATAAATATCTACAATCGGCGGCGCGGCCTCTTGGGTGACCGTCACTGGAAAGAGCGTGAACAGCAGATGATTCGTAGCGGCTATAATTTGTTAGCATTTACCCAAAAATTTAATACTAATCCAAAAGCAATTATTATTAACATAGTTGCGTTCGCCGCATCTATCGGTATCGGCTGGGGCTTACTGCAGATTATTATTGGGACCGAAGAACTAGTCCTAAGAGGCTTTACCGATATTAGATTCTTTACATATCTACCACTATTTCCGCTAGCAATGATTGGCGGCTTAATCCTGCAGCTAATCCTAAAAAGATTCAAATTACAGCACCTAATTCAACAGCGAACAGCGCAAATACTAAGCTCAATCGCGCTGGACGTGCTAATTGCCAGTGCAATTGCTACCGTTTCAATAGATGTTATTGGTAGTAATTTGCCAGTATTTATAACGCTCGCCATTGCCGGCACAGCTTGGATTATTGTTTGCTTTTTATTTCTGGCACCGAAATTCTTTTCAGACCACTGGTTCAAGCGCGGCATCACTGATTACGGCCAAGCAATGGGCATGACTGCCACTGGCTTGCTCATGAACCGTCTGGTTGACCCTAGTAATAGGCTAAAGATTCGTGAAAGTTTTGCCTATAAGCAACTGGCTTTCGAGCCCCTCATGGGGGGAGGCATAGTTACAGCTACGGCTGCAATTGTTCTACATGAGGCCGGTTCACTAATTACCCTCTCCATAGCGCTAGTAATGACACTGTTTTGGTTAATAGTAGGCCTTAAACTAGGCAAAAGGCGGACCGTAATACAAAAAATATGGTATTTTGTAAAAAATCATTATACCTAAAATGGCACTTTAGTTAGCAACCATTAAGATCCGCTATCTAACACGCTGGGGTAAGGTTGGGGTTTTTATAGTTGTGATGGTTATTTACATGCACAGACTGCGGTGGTATTTGGTATAATTCTTACGTAATATAGCGGTACTTAATCCGCAGGAGGCCACGCGACTGAATATGAAAAACGAAACACTACATAGACTGCCCGAGCAAGGTAAGATTGCTGGCGTTGCAGCTGGACTAGCCGAGTATTTTGAAATAGACGTCTCGTTAATGCGCGTCATATGGGTAGTACTAGCTATAGCCACTAACGGGGCAGCGGTTCTAGGTTACTTTATACTGGCAGTTATCCTCCCCACCCCAGACGAGGCTGTTATCGATATAAAACCTAACGACAGTAAGAATAGTTCTGAGGCTACATCATCAAACATTAGAAACTATCTAGGCATAGGTCTAGTCATCCTCGGCGTCTGGACTCTAGGTATGCAATTTATGCCAAGCTGGCTCAATGTTCGATGGGACTTTATTTGGCCAGCCACCCTAATATTGGCTGGTGTGTTTTTATTAGTAAGAAAAAGAAGCTAACCTGAGATGACTAATAAAAAAACCAAGCTTAAAAGCGACCAGCCCGGCCTGCCCCAGTGGAGTCTAGGCGGGATTATCTGGGGCCTGATATTAATTTCAGTCGGCACTATCGCCCTCCTTGATAGCACTAGGGTGATTAATTTTCACCTAAGCACGCTACTATCATTGTGGCCGTTACTTTTAATTGCAGGTGGGCTATCAATCCTCAAACTACGTCAACGCTGGCTGATTATAGTGATAGCTGCTAGCTTTTTTGTCCTATCAACTGCAGCTGCCGTTATGATTAATAATCGCCTGGCTCATCAGTCCACGCCAAACCTTAAGACCGCATCTATCGAAAAAGCAGATAACGCCCAGGCTGCGAAAATCACTATTAAAGGTGGTGCCAGCAAAATAACGGTTACTTCTGAGGACCTAGACGAACTGGCGCTACTAGAGCTATCTAGTAACTTCACTGACTTTCGGTACGAAACTCGTAATGAACGCACTAATCAGTACGTAGATATCGACTTAAGTAGGAGTAGTCGACTTAGCTATGTGAGCGACCCTAGGTTAGAAAACCACCTAAAAGCCACCCTGGCTAGGAACATACCACTACGTTTACGACTAGATTCTGGCGCGTCCAGCCTAGATGCTGACCTATCCGAGACGCAGCTAGAGTCATTTGAGCTTGATTCAGGTGCTAGCAAAGCCGCTATAACCCTAGGGAGTAGATCAAAAGAGCAGAAAATTAACCTTCAGGCAGGAGCTAGCTTAATTGTGCTTCGCGTTCCCCGCGCGTCTGGAGTCGAGGTACACATTGACAGCGGACTGTCTAGTAGAAGCATGCCAAGTCTAATAAAAGTCGATGATGACCTATACCAGTCTAAAAACTATGCCCAAGCCGAAAATAAAATTCACATCAAGTCTAGCCTTGGCGTATCGAACTTTCGTTTAGTCCGCTACTAAAGCTGGCTTTCTACTTGTATTTATAGCAGTTACGAATGGGTATGAACTTCTAGCTTGCTTCGCTTGCTGAAATTGCCAGAAAGCGATTGTCTATAAAAGATTGTAGCTCTTCGGTTGTGCGCTTGCGGTTCCAGCTAGCAATAGTATCAGCTAAGCTAGCTGCCTGATTCGCAGTATTTTGGGTCATATTTGGTCCTTTGTTTGTTTTATTATTTAATAACTTTATATTAGCATAATTATAATGAAAAAGCAAGACTTTTTTAGGTTATGCTTTGACCTTGCTGCATTGCTTATGCTATAAATATGCCTAGAGGTAATAAAATAAACATGCCCGAAACTCTAGTACCCTACGCAATAATTAGCCTGGCCGCTTTGGTACATGCCAGCTTTCAGCTGAGCATTAGTATGCTGACACTTATAAGTGCAAATGCAATCGGCAGCAAAAAGTCACACGCCAAGCAAATGCGTTTAATAGGCGGATTTCTGCTAGGCGCCTGCTTGATGACACTGCTACTGCTTTCAACCGTTAGCCTGCTTGTGTCGCGCGTCGCTGGTGATGAAGTGCCTGAATTAGCCTGGGCAATCACTTGTGGTATGCTATTTGGCCTGGGGTTATCGGTATGGATTTTTTACTATCGAAGGGAAAAAGGCACCACACTATGGGTTCCTCGCAGCCTAGCTCGATTCCTGTCACAGCGAACAAAAGCTACCAAGCAAAGTGCCGAAGCATTTAGCCTAGGCATGACTAGTATCGTAGCTGAACTGCTATTTATTGGCGTGCCGCTGTTTGTAGTGGCGCTTGTTCTAGTTGAACTAGAGCCCATGATGCAGCTCGCTGGACTCGGTCTCTACGCGGTCATCTCGTTATCAACTCTGATTATAGTGGCAGCTCTAATTGGTGCGGGTAAAAAAGTTAGTTCAATCCAGCGGTGGCGAGAAAGTAATAAACTGTTTTTGCAATTTGCAGCTGGCAGCGGACTAATCATTCTGGGGTTGTACCTCTATAGCGTTCAGATTGTAGATTCAATCTTTATAGGAGTCGGCTAAGAATATGGCTAAAGCAATCGACATCGTTAAGCAAAGCGGCAAGCGACCAACCGAATCGTTCAAACGCGAAAAGCTTCATTCTAGTATCATGGCAGCCTGCCTTAGCGTCCGCAGCCACGAAGGTGAGGCCGAGGTAACTGCTAATAAAGTCTGCGATGCGGTTATTGTGTGGCTAGAGCCCCGACCCAAAGTTACCAGTAGCGACCTTAGAAGAGTTGCCAAGAAGCACCTGGAAAGTTACCACCCCGAAGCCGCCTACCTATATGAACATCATCGGCTCACACTATAAGGAGAAACCAAAACATGTCTAAAAAGAAACAGTATTTCGATTATGACCTTATCGTTATTGGCAGTGGAGCTGGCGGTAGCGCAGCAGCCACAATTGCAGCGAGGAGCGGAAAAAAAGTTGCCGTCGTAGAGGCCGGCACTTTTGGCGGCGAGTCACCCAATTTTGGTGACATCCCAACCAAAGCATTTCTGCACGCTGCCCACCTTTATGACGAAGCGAAACGTGGCACCAGGTTTGGCATTAGATCCTCAATGCTTAGCTATAATTACCCATCGTTAAAAAACTGGAAAGACTTAGCTATTAAGCGAACGGGCGCTGGAGGTAATCGTCGCTATTATGAAAAAGAAGGTATCAGTACATTTAATAGCGCGGCTCACTTTTTGTCGCCGCACGAAATTAACATTAATCGCCGCCACCTATCAGCTGCTAACTTTCTAATCGCTACTGGATCAAGCTGGGAAGTCCCTGATATCGTGGGTCTAGAGCATATAAAGTACCTAACACCCAGAACCCTACTGCAAACTAAAAGGCCACCAAAAAGCATGTTTATCATTGGCAGCGGTAGCATAGCTATTGAATCTGCCCAGCTAATGGCGACTTTTGGCACTAAAGTATTTATATGTGAAGTCTCTGAGCGTATACTGCCAGAAGAAGATGAAGAAGTTAGCCAGTTAATGCAGCGGTTACTGCACGAGCAAAAGGGCGTATCTGCAATAACTCAGGCAAAAATATTAAGTGTTGAAAAGGAAAACATAGCTAAACGCGTCACCTACAGCCGTGGAGGTGTCAAGAAATCTGTCCGAGTAGAGGAAATACTACTTGCAGGTGGCCGAACCCCAAATGTAGACCTAGGCCTAGAGAACGCTCATGTTAGTTATACCCCTAAGGGGATCGAGGTCAACGACCAGCTTCAAACTACCGCCAAACATATCTATGCTGCCGGAGACGTCCTGGGACGCAGCTCTGTTACTCATTCTGCCCTGCTTGAGAGTCGCGTAGCCGCCAACAACATCCTGCACCGGTCCAAAGTATCCCCTGACTATACTGCGACTCCACGTTTAACCTTTTCTAATCCAGGAATTGCTAGTGTTGGCATGAGCGAAAGCGACTGCATCAAACGTGACTTAAAGTACAAAAAATCAATTGCACCACTTAATATAATTGCTCGTAGCAATACTGCAGATTTTAGGGATGGATTTGTAAAAATAATCGCCAGTAAGAATGGCGAGATACTGGGAGCCTCAATAGTTGCACCCGCAGCTAGCGAGATGGTTCATGAACTAGCCCTTGCTATCAAGCACCGCCTGCACGCTAGCGACGTTGCCGATATGCCGCACGCCTTCCTGAGCTGGAGCGAAGCCATACGCGTGGCTGCAGCTAAATTATCGTAGA
>CAZEGC010000020.1:6463-10390 GCA_964511635.1 uncultured Candidatus Saccharibacteria bacterium
GCCTTCCTGAGCTGGAGCGAAGCCATACGCGTGGCTGCAGCTAAATTATCGTAGAAATAAGTATTGATGCAAAGTCATAAGTAGGATCGTCTGCTCCTACCTAAGCCAAAGAAAATACCCCCATCTTTGAGATGAGGGGATTTCCTTGGTTGCGGGGGCAGGATATCAGTCGCTACACTCCTTTTTCCGCTTGCTTGAGAAATGAGTAAGCTAATTTCTCTACGCTGCGCTACACCGAACTTGCGACTATTTTTGCTTGCAGCAAAAAATCACAGGTTCGATCGGCGCCCAAACCAAGAAAATACCCCCATCTTTGAGATGAGGGGATTTCCTTGGTTGCGGGGGCAGGATTCGAACCTGCGACCTGTTGGTTATGAGCCAACCGAGCTGACCAGACTGCTCCACCCCGCGGCACATCTATTAAAATAACACATGTGGCAGACTACTTCAAGCTCCGAACGCTGCCACCAAAAAGAAAATTGACCCATTGGCGTACATTACTTGGAGCTACTGGGGCTAGTGAGGCACCGCTACCAGCGTCGCCAGACTCCTCCTGTACCGTATTGGGCGGTAAGATTAACACGCTTTCACCAGGCATTGCCAGCCCCAAACGATCCCTAGCGGCTAGTTCCTGAAACTCTTCGGTCTGATGATATTTTTTTTCAAATTCCAAGTTCTGGACTTGTAATTCCACTAATTGCAATTCGCGCTTACTAGCATCTAGTTCGCGTTGCAAGCTGTAGTTTCGCTGCATGTAGCCAATCGAACCCCACGCCCAACCCGCTGCCACCATCAAAGCTGCCACCACTACAAGGTTATTTAATGTAAAGTAGTCGTGACGAAGGCGATAGATAATTCGGCGTATATTTATTTTTGACATGATTTCTAGTACGCATTATAGCGTAGCCGAGGTGAATAGGCTATAATACTTGGGGTATGGGGGCGTAGCTCAGGGGTTAGAGCAGTCGGCTCATAACCGATTGGTCGCTGGTTCGAACCCAGCCGCCCCCACCATATTTTCTATATTTGCTTTTTTAATTTGCGGCGAACTTTTGCACGATCATTCTTTGCATCTGATCCTATATAGGCACTGGAAAAAGCCTGCCTGGCTAGCCTCAAATCTCTGTCCACGCTAGCTTCGTCTACACCAGCAGCTATCATCTCCTTTTTGCCATAGGCAACTTCAAAAGCCGCGTCACCTCTCTCTACTGCTGGAGCTTCTGCTGCTTCAATTTGAGCCTGCGTTCGAGGATCGTAACGATGTTGAATCCCAGCATCATATGTAGCTGCGTGAGAAAAGCCCCCCAGCCGTGACGCCTGGGAGTAATCATCTAGCGCAGCCAGCAGCGCACGAGCACGTTTTTTTATATTTACTGATGGACCGTCAGGCGAGACAGGCTTGGCGGCATAATATGGATGCTCCAGCTCTAATTCTCTTTTCCGGCGCTGCGCAGCGCCAGGCCTATGATAGCTATCCTCAGAAAATAGTGATTCTTGTACCATATTATTATTATAGCATAAAAACTATATCTATTCAAGCTACTCCCAGCGGAAAATGCGCACTGCAACGAGGTAGACTACGGCTGTCCAGCCAAAAATAATTAGTAATTCTGGACCTAGATCAAGTAAACTGGCATTTTCAGTAGTAATCTTGCGGATTCCATCAATAACAGGGGTTAAAGGTATGTAACTGGTTATTCCCTGCAGCCACTCCGGCATAAGGAAGCGTGGGAAAAACACCCCAGATAAAAACATCATTGGAAACGACACGGCATTGGACAAAACGGCAGATTGATTTTCATTCTTGGCCCAGCCACCAATCAGCAATCCAAACCCTAGCATTAGAATGATTGACAGCACCAAAAATGGAACCAACTGCAACCAATCCCCTCGCATATCAAAATTAAATACAGTCAGTCCAACTGCCAGCATCACAATGATTGATAGTGCGCCGATGGAGCCGTAATATAGCATGGTACCGGTAATCAATTGCGAGGTACGAAATGGCGTGGCACGTATCCGGCGCAGGACGCCACTTTTTTTCTCGGACGGCAGCTGGTTAGATAAGCCGAATATACCCAGACTAAGCAAAGTAAACCCAATAAGACCTGAAAAGGTATAGTCAAATTGAGTTAAATTATTAGTAGTTGTCGGTCGCTGAGACACGCTAAATAATGGACTAGTCTGGGTAATTTCCTGGTCAATTTCCCGAAGTATAGACTCCATAATCGAAGCCAGTGTCTGTCCCGTTTCGGGATTAGATTCATTAAAGTACACACTTAGCTCGCCCGATGGTAGGCCGTCCTGATTTGTCGCCCCGAACTCCTCCGGAAGCTCCAAGATACTGTCTAACTCTCCTCGGCCCATCATGTCTTTGGCGGCCTCTAGGCTTTTAACCTCCTCGACCGTCAAAAAGTCATCAGACGAAATGTCGCTAATGAACTGACTCGCAAATTCAGTCTCTGATCGATTGAATACCGCTACATCAAAGCTAATGTCATTGTTTCCTCGAAATATCGAACCGAATACAAATAGGAACAGTAGTGGAAATAAAATAGTAAAGAATAATGCTACTGGATCACGAAAGAATCGTTTTATTTGATTGAAAACAAAAATCAATACTCCGCGCATTCTATTCCCTGAGCGCCTTTCCTGTTAGATCAATGTATACGTCCTCTAGATCAGCTTGCTCGACGGTTTCAGACTTCTTAAAACCGCGCTTTAATAAATCCTTAATCATATTCTTTGGGCTGTCGAGCGCAATAATTTTACCGCTATCCATAATCGCTAGGCGATCACACAGTAGCTGCGCCTCTTCCATGTAGTGTGTAGTCATAACAACGGTGATACCACGTTTTTTTATGGACTGAATCAATTCCCATAGGTGCCGCCTAGCCTGCGGGTCAAGCCCTGTGGTCGGCTCATCTAGAAACAGCACCCGGGGCTCGTTTACAAGCGCCGCGGCTATACTAAAGCGCTGCTTCTGCCCACCTGAAAGCTTTTCAGGGTAACTATCCATTTTGTCGGTTAGCTCAACGGCAGCGAGCATATCACCGGGATCGATTTTTTTATTATAAAAACCCGCAAACATTACTAACTGCTCTTTAAGCGTTATTTTGTCGTAAAAGGCTGAGTTTTGCAGCTGGATGCCAATAATATGACGGATTTTTTGAGGATTTTTAGCCACATCGATTCCATCAATTGTCACAGACCCTCCATCAATTGAACGTAGAGCCTCTATCATTTCAAGCGTAGTAGTCTTGCCAGCACCGTTTGGGCCCAGGATTCCAAACACTTCACCTTTTTTGACGCTAAATGACACGCCCTTGACGGCACGCTCTTTGCCGTAAGACTTCACCAGGTCAGTTACTTCAATTAAGTTCGTCATAAGCTACTTTAATTATACAACATTATGAGATTCAGCCATCAAAAAAGCCCCTCGGTAGGCTTCACATTACCTCGGGGCAATTTTGGCACCTGTTTGTTTGATACTACTTTATCACCAAACGTGCTTATGTTGCAAGACTATTTTTTCTTACTGATAGTCAGAAAACCATTTCGTGGGTTTTCTTTGACAACTCGGTCTTCTGGTAGGTCTGTCGGCTCACCCTTTGCGTTCTTTTCTACTTTTGCAAAAAAGTAAATGGTTTGTGGCTTTCCACCACGAAGCGTGACCTCGGTCTTGTGCAAGTAGTAGGTTACTCCCTTAGAATTTGTGTGACTGTAAGCCATAAGATCTTATACCTCCTGTTAGTGCTATACAAGGGTAAGAGTACCGCGTCACGATTCAGTTGTCAACAGTTATTCACCCCTGTAGTACATTTTAAGCGTCATACGAAGCGCTACTAGTAGCACTAATCGAATCATCAGTAACGCTACTAAAACTAGTACGATTAGGACCGAAAAGCCAGCGAAATCTGGCGACCA
>CAZEGC010000020.1:10490-14101 GCA_964511635.1 uncultured Candidatus Saccharibacteria bacterium
TTTATATTGCCTTTTATTTGCCGTTTATTGTTTGCCACCACCAGAATGCTCCACCGCTTGAATTCTAGCCCTAGTATAGCACGGGGGTTTATTTTCTATACATTGGAAAACGAGGTGTAGCAATTAATAGAACTGCCAATGCGCCGACTATGAAATGCGTCTTCATTGCCACTTCAGGGGACTCGCTAGCTACAAGCAGCAGCGCAAATACTCCGCAGCAGATAGCCGCTCCTAGATTAACAGCGATTTCAATAATATACATATACGCTAACCTATGGCCGCTCCTATCCGCCGCATCGAACATGCCACGCATAAAGGCCATCGAAAATCCAGTAGTTGAAATTTCTGAAGCGCTATTTGTTGCCACCACTCCAGCCGGCGAACCCACAAATGACCTGAACAAATTAACAATCGATTTCGCTAGCACGCTGTATTTAAGTAAATATTTACCCGATTTATTATCGATCAATTTACCGTAAGCTCGCGCTGCCAGTAGCGCCGCTATCATGCCAATCGATATAAATATACCTAACGCGGCATATACTTCTTCATCTAAATCAGCCAACACCACAGTGGCTATATATAGCTGCCAAACAACCGTGACTGTGACCAAGTCAAACCCTATCGCAGATTCAGCCACAAAACCGCGCCACGTTTGCCGCCATGGGAAACCTTTCCACTTGACTTTTTGCCGAGTCTTTATGGGTTCTGGTGTCATCATTAGGGGTATGGCTGCAATGGCAAATATAATGGCCGCCACCCACATGGCAGCTGGAGGGCCAAACTCAGTAGCGATAAACCCTCCAACCAGTGGACTTAAGATATTAGCTGTTTTTTCAAATATCTGCATGAAGCCTATTTCTTTTCCGGCATGAACCACGTGCTTAACTTTTGAAAAATTAACTAAATATCCAAAGTCATAAAGTGTAGAAGAAAATCCCTGGAAAACACTAAATATAACTACTGCTAACACCCCTAGTTCAGGCACAAATGACAAAGCTACTATCGCGGGTATGTACAGCAGATTAGCAGCAAAGATGCTGTGCTTTGGGCCTATCCAGGCCGTTAACATCAAGGCTACGGGTGAACAAATAATAGCTTTTAAGCCATAATAAATCGCCATATAACTGGCAATAAATAGTAGACTGAACCCATTATTATATAAATACACCGCCACAAACATCGACACCATATGCAGGGCAAATATTCTGAGCATTCGTGAAGTATATAGCTGACTAACTTCACTAAAAGTTGCATACCGCCAGAAATGCCGCCTGAGCAGCAGCTTATGAATTGTTCGCTGTAGCATGTTTGTTTTTTTCCTTTACCTCTATTAGACCACACCCGCCCACCAGGCTGCAAGTGCTATACTTGTTTACATGAATATATTCTTTTCGGGCATTGGTGGTGTCGGCATCGGGCCGCTAGCGCTAGTAGCCCTAGACTCTGGCTTCGGGGTCATCGGCAGTGATATCTCTACTAGCTCTATGACAGATGAGCTTAGCAGTCGAGGCGTTCAAATTGAAATCGGCCAAACCGATGATTTTCTGCGTGCTTGCCATAACCAAAAACCAATTGATTGGTTTGTGCATACCTCTGCCCTGTCAGATTCACACCCAGAGTTAACAGCTGCCCGCGAGCTAGGGATTAAGACCGCCAAGCGAGACGAGCTGCTAGCTAGAATCTTACAGGAAAAAAACCTAAAACTTATCGCCTGCGCTGGCACACATGGCAAGACCACTACTACTGGCATGGTTGTGTGGGCACTTCAACAATTAGGTGTGCCCGTCAGCTACTCAATTGGTACGTCGATTTCATTTGGACCGAGTGGAAGATACGACCCTGCTAGCGAATATTTTGTATACGAATGCGACGAATTCGATAATAACTTTTTGACCTTTCATCCATATATATCAATAATTTCTTCGCTAGGCTATGACCATCCGGATACATTTCCAACCGAAGCTGACTACAGGAAGGCTTTCGAACAATTTGCTAGTCAAAGTGAAATGACTATCTCCTGGCAAGACCAAGCTGGCGAAATGCTGGCAGCCCACCCGAATGCAAAACTGCTAAGCACCGAACCTAGCAATATCACCCTAGCTGGTGCGCACAATCGCCGCAACGCTGCGCTAGTGCTAGAAACTATCAAGCAGTTAGCAATTGGTGGCGACGCGCTTACTGCCATCAATTCTTTCCCCGGCACCAGCCGTCGCTTTGAAAAGCTAGCCGACAATTTATACAGTGACTACGGCCACCATCCGACCGAAATTGCCGCAACGCTTCAAATGGCACGTGAACTTAGTGACGACGTTGTGCTTGTCTACCAACCACATCAAAATGTCCGTCAACACGAAATAAAAAACCAATACTCAAGCCAATTTGAACTAGCCGAAAAAGTTTATTGGCTACCAACTTACTTAAGCCGCGAAGATTCAAGCTTGCCGATTCTAAACCCAGAAGAACTAATTCAAAACATTACCAACAAATCCAGCGTCCAAGTCGCAGATTTAGATGAATCCTTATGGAAAAATATTCAGATCGCTCGTCAAGAAGGCAAGCTTGTCATAGCTATGGGCGCTGGCTCAATCGACAGCTGGCTACGCCAACAAATCGACTAACCGCCTAAAATCTAAGGGTCCGACCCTTAACAGATAGAGATTTTACAAATTATATTTTTTTGACCACTTGTGGTATTAATTTAGTATGCCGTCGAGAAATACTATCCGCCAAGACGTCGACAATCATTACTATCATGTATATTCACGCGGCATTAGCAAAAAAGATATATTCAGAGACGAGAGTGATAAAGATTATTTCTTATATTTGATTGCCAGGCATCTTTCTGCTAAGCCTAGGGTCACCAAGGAGGGCTATCAATATCCTCACTACACAGATGCTATTGAGTTACTGAGCTTTTGCTTAATGGACAATCACTTCCACCTGCTTTTTTATCAGCTACAACAAGGTTCTCTATCGTCTTTGATGAAAAGTATTCTAGTAGCTTACACGGCCTACTTTAATCGAAAGTATGAGCAATCTGGTCCAATTTTTGATAGTAGATACAAGGCGTCTTTAATCAGTGACGAAACGTACCTTATGCATATATCCCGCTACATCCACTTAAATCCTAGGAGCTGGAAATATTTTACCTACTCAAGTCTGCCATACATCCGTGAATCCAGTGAGCCCGAATGGCTACAAACCGAAAGAATCCTCAGTCAACATGCCAACAGAGCAGCCTATCTAAAATTCGTTGCAGACTACGAAGACCACAAGCGCCTACTGGATGAAACCAAGTCTCAACTAGCAGATTTGTAATTTTGTCATCTGTTAAGGGTCTGACCCTTTGGTGTGAGTGATGGATGCTGGTTCGATCGATGCCTGGGCGCGTGATAATCTTTAACTGCGCAGGCTGATCAATAACCTGCCACCAAACATCACCCCATATATACTAAACCCTAAGCACAAACATCATCACAGTAGAAACCGCCAGGTCTCTACTATCCTTTTACTCTTACTCTCGTTTTCTACACTACATATGCTAAACTATCCTTAAGCATGAGCACTAAACTAAACAAAAACAACTCTCACATCTCAACCCTAGCTCC
>CAZEGC010000021.1:0-10565 GCA_964511635.1 uncultured Candidatus Saccharibacteria bacterium
AACTTGAGAACGGTCATAGTATTATCGCCCACATTTCGGGTAAGATGCGCAAGCATTACATACGACTTGTGCCAGGCGACAAGGTGGAAGTTGAGTTGACCCCTTATGATCTTACAAAGGGCAGAATCAGCTTCCGACTCAGAGACGATCAGGTGCCTAGGGCATCAGCAAAATAATTTTAATACGGGAAACCGAGGAGTATTCCACTCATGAAAGTTCGTGCGAGTGTAAAGAAAATCAGTCCCGATGACCAGTTGGTTCGACGAAAAGGTCGCCTAAGGGTCATCAACAAGAAAAAACCTAAGAATAAGCAAAGGCAGGGTTAAGCATGGCTCGAATTGCTGGGGTAGTTATCCCATCAGACAAGCAAGTGCAGGTCGCTCTTACCTATATATATGGTATCGGCCCACACTTCGCAAAGAGCATCCTTGCGGCGGCAAATGTAAAGCCGACCACTCGGGTGAAAGATCTCACCGAGGCTGAACAGCAGCGTATTCGTGATGTAATCGATTCTGATTACACAACCGAAGGCGACTTACAGCGCTTGGTGACTAACAATATTAAGCGACTAAAAGACGCCAAAGCATATCGCGGACTCAGGCACAATGCAGGACTTCCTGTAAATGGCCAACGCACCCGTACGAATGCACGAACTCGTAAGGGTAAGGCTGTAGCAGTTGGCGGCACGCAGAAGAAGGCTGCGTCAAAGACTTAAGAGGTTATAAATGGCAGAGAATAAAACTACTACTTCACGGAAGAAGCAGCGTCGGTCAGTCCCGTCAGGTCAACTGCACATACAAGCTACTTTTAACAATACAATTATAACCTTTACAGATAAAAAAGGTAACGTACTAACCGCCTCTAGTGCCGGTGCGACCGGTTTTCGTGGTAGCAAAAAAGGCACCGCTTACGCCGCTCAAGTTGCTAGCGAAAAAGCAGCCGAAGCTGTAAAGGCGCTGCACGGCACAAAGTCTGTCGATGTCTTTGTAAAAGGTGTTGGCCTAGGACGTGATGCTGCAATTCGTGCAATCTCAAACTATGACATCAGTGTCGATAGTATTAAAGACGTTACGGGCATTCCACATGGTGGCGTGCGTCCACGTAAGGCAAGGAGAGGTTAATCATGGCACGTGATAGAAGTCCAATCGTTAAGCAAAGTCGCCGTGAAGGTTACGCTCTTCATCCAAAGGCGCACAAAATTTTAGCACGAAAAAGTGGCATCCCAGGCCAGCATGCTCACGGCAGGCAGGGCAAACCTAGCTTGTACGCAGTTCAGCTGCGCGAAAAGCAAAAAGTCAGACGACTCTATGGTTTGCTCGAGCGACAGTTTGCTAGGTTGATGAAAGAGGCGACTAAGCGAGACGGCCTAGCCGGAGAAAACTTGCTTCAATTGCTTGAACAGCGCCTAGATAACGCGGTTTACCGCGCAGGATTTGCAACTAGCCGTCGCGCAGCACGTCAGCTTGTAAGTCACGGCCACTTTATGCTAAATGGTCGTCGAGTTGATATTCCATCCATCCGGCTAAAGGCTGGTGACGAGATTAATGTTCGACCAAAAAGCACTAAATCAGTCTACTTTTCACAGATTAATGACGTAGTTAGCAATTCAGTGCAAGGCCCGATTAGCTGGCTTAAGAGTGATCCTAAAAAACTAACAATTCAAATTGTAGGTCTTCCAAAACGTGAAGAGGCAGAAGAAGGCATTAATGAACAGTTAATCGTTGAGTATTACTCTCGGTAAGAGCTAAGGAGCTACAAATTATGACAAACGCTATTCACAATCCAGCACTTGCAAACATTGAAGAGCACAGCTCGACAAGTGCTACATTTGTAATCGAACCACTGCACGCCGGCTACGGCAATACTCTTGGCAATAGTTTGCGCCGAGTACTCCTTTCCAGTATTCGAGGGGGTGCTTTTACAGCCTTTCGTATCGAGGGTGCCACTCACGAGTTCACTACCGTCGAAGGCGTAAAAGAAGATGTCGTTGACATCATGCTTAATATCAAAAATATTCACCTGAAAGTTCATGGTGATGAACCAGTAGAAGTTCGTTTGGAAAAAAAGGGTGCCGGTGCAGTTACTGCTGCCGACATAAAAACCACAGCTGATGTAGAGGTTGTAAACCCTGATCAGGTAATTGCTAACATCGATGATCCAAAAAAGACAGTCGTCATCGACCTAGTTGCCGAGCCCGGTCGCGGTTACCGCACAATTGAAGATTCAAGCACTGAACGTGTGCATAGCGACATGATAGCGCTTGATGCTATGTTTAGCCCGGTACTGCGCGTACGCTATAAAGTTGACGGAACTCGTGTTGGTCGCGAAACCAACCTAGACAAACTAAGTCTGACCGTAGAGACCGATGGCTCACTTACACCACGTGAGGCTTTTGAGGAAGCAGCTGCTATTTTAGTCAACCAATATACAGCGTTGGCCGGCTCAACAACTGTTGAAGCGGCGCCTGCCCTCGGACAAGAGACAGAAGAAGAGCCGAGTGAACTGCACACACCAATTGAAGACCTTAACCTAACAGCCCGCACAGCAAACGCCCTGGTCAATAATGACATCCGTACCGTACATGACCTTGTTACGCTTAGCGATCAGGATCTGCGCGAACTAAAGGGCTTTGGCTCTAAGGCGCTCGAAGAAGTCAAGGATAAATTAGCGGAGCTTGAGTTATAATGCATCGACATGGATACAAGGGACGCAAATTAGGTCGCGAACGTGATCAGCGCCGCGCACTGATGAGAGGGCTGGCTACCAGTCTAATTGAGCATGGTCGAATCGAAACCACTCTACCGAAAGCTAAAGAACTAGTGCGTTACATAGAAAAACTAATTACTAAAGCAAAAAAGGGCGACTTACACAGTCGACGTCAGGTGATTGCCAAGGTGTCCACTCTGGCTGCTGCTAATAAGCTTGTTGATGAAATTGCCCCTCAGCTAACTAGTCGCAGTAGCGGACATGTTCGAGTCGAGAGGACACGCCTAAGGGTCGGTGATGGTGCGCAAATGGCTGTCATTGAATTCGTTGATGAACTAAGCCCGACTGCAAAAGAGGAGGCGAGTGCGTAATGGTAAATGCGAAAACTTACTCACAGAAACCTGGCGAAATTACTCGCAAATGGGTCTTGATTGATGCTTCAGAGGCGCCACTTGGGCGTGTAGCTACCTGCATAGCTAAGTATCTAGTAGGTAAATATAAGCCAACCTACACACCACATATTGATGCCGGAGATTACGTAGTAGTGATTAATGCAAAGAATCTGGTGGTAACAGGCGACAAAGAAACTAGCAAGACTTACTATCGCCACAGTGGCTACCCGGGTGGTATCCGTAGCGCAACACTGGCCCAAAAGCGTGAAAAAGACGCTACTAAAGTAATCGAAGCCGCCGTAAAAGGGATGTTGCCGCGTAACAAGTTGACAGCTGAACGCTTAAAGCGACTTCGTGTATTTGAGGGTGAAGAGCACACACACACTGCTCAAACCCCCCAGAAAGTTGAGGTTAAATAATTATGGCAGAAGCCAAGTATCTATACGGCCTTGGACGACGCAAAAGCGCAACTGCACGAGCTCGTCTATATAAGGGCAAGGGCAGCATTACCATTAATGACAAGCCCGCCGAGGAGTACCTATCTGGAAATAAGACATTGTTTGCAGAGATTACCGATCCACTAGCCCTTGTTAGTAAGCAAAAAGATTTTGATATTACAGTTCGCGTCAATGGTGGCGGACTAGCTGGCCAGGTTGATGCAATCAAGCTAGCTATATCAAAAGCGTTGGTTGCAGGAAGTGGTGACCTGCGTCCTATGCTTAAAAAGGCTGACCTACTTCGACGTGATCCGCGCGAAAAAGAACGTAAAAAATACGGTCTTCGCGGCGCGCGCAAGAAGGAACAGTTCTCTAAGCGATAGACATATTTACTGTTTGCAAATTAATAAAACCTCCTCGAAATACCGAGGAGGTTTTGTATACTAGGTTAAGCATGCTAGATAGAATTATACATAAATGGCTAAAATTTCCGTATCCACTTTACGTACATAGGTCACGTAAAGTCAAAAAAGCTCGGGCTACGGTAATATTGCTCCACGGGCTCGGCAGCAGTAGTGGCATGTGGCACCAAGTAGTCAATGAACTACCGTCAGACATCAGGATAGTAACTGTTGACTTACTTGGTTTTGGCAAATCTCCAAAACCTAAGTGGCAGGTGTATAACGCCAAGGTGCAGGTCAAGTCACTTGTAGCTACGTTTTTACGCCTACGCATCAGGGGGCCAGTCATTTTAGTTGGACACTCAATGGGGGCGTTGATTGCAATAGAATTTGCCGCGCGGTACGAGCGCTACATTCATTCGCTAATACTGCTTAGCCCGCCCTTATTTAAGTCTGACGAAGACTTAAGCAGGATACTGCCACCAAGCGATAAGATTATGAAGCGTATATTTAAATCAGTCAAAAAGTACCCCAAAGCCGCTCTTAGACTGCTGAAGCTTGTTAATGATCAGGCTAGTACTAATCCCTTGTTTCATGTCAACGAGTCAAATTTCCACACCTACGTAGGCGCCCTGGAGTCCAACATAATTAATCAAACCTCGCTTGAAGATATGCATAAACTATCGCTACCGATTGAAATAATGTATGGCCGTTTTGATCCATTGATAATAAATAAAAACATTAAACAGCTTGATGGTGCGCTGCCTAACATAAAAATACGCTCAATTAATGCCAGGCACCTAGTTACCGGTAGCTACATACACGAAGCCGTCGCAAGCATTAAAAGCTCTATACCCGCTGCAGGTCAGCGTAAGAAAATGCTAGAAGGTCTTTTCGATAAGCGTACTGGTGTATAATGGAGTCAATATGACAAAACCTGTAATCTTGACAGGCCTAAGGGCTAATAACGACCTTACGATTGGTAATTATTTTGGTGCGATTTTGCCGATGATTGACATGGCAACTTCAAAAGCTAGCGACTACCAGATTAATATGTTCGTACCTGATCTGCATAGTTTTACCACGCCCATAAACCACGAAGACCTGCAGGCACAAATACTCCATAACGCAAAGATTTTTGTAGCAGCTGGATTGCCGCTAGATAATAGCAGTATCCATCTGTATCGACAAAGTTACATTTCGTCTCATAGTGAACTGGCCTGGATACTTAGTTGTTTTACTAGCTTTGGCGAGATGAGCAGAATGACCCAGTTTAAAGACAAGTCTGACAGGATCAGGCTAGAACGAAGAGTGCATGAGCTGCTCGCTCCTATTGCTAGTTCGTCGTCCCCACAGCAGCTTGAACCTCAGGTGGCCCATGAAATTATCAGGACTATGCAGGACATGAGTCAGTTTTCTAATGCTTCAGTTGGGCTTTTTAGCTATCCGGTGCTTATGGCGGCGGATATCCTGCTGTATGGCGCTAGGTATGTACCTGTTGGTGACGATCAAACCCAGCATCTTGAATTTACCCGAGATATCGCAGGACGTATGAATCAAAAATTTGGCGAGCTATTTGTTGTCCCAGAATCAGTCAGTAGCCAGCATAAATTTTTTGGCAGCGACCAGGGGCTAAGGATTAAAGACTTGGTTAACCCCACTAAGAAAATGAGTAAATCTGATGGTTCCGAGCGGGGTGTAATATTTTTAGGCGATCCCCCAGAGGTAGCTGTAAAAAAGGTCATGGGCGCTACCACAGACGACTTGGCTCATATACGCTATGACAGAGTTAACCAGCCAGGTATCAGCAACTTGCTTGAAATACTGGCTCTACTTCGTAGTTCTAATTTGGACGATGTAGTTTCAGAGTTCGAGGGACATACTAAATACGGCGACTTCAAACAAGTGGTGGCAAATGAATTAAAAGACTTCCTAGCGAAGTTCCAGAACCAGCTTCAAGCGGTAGACATGCAGGACGTGATATCCAAAATGGAAGCGTCCGAAGACACGCTTAAGCGCGATGCAAACGAGACACTCCTGAGGGTGAGTCGGGCTGTTGGCTTACGGCCAAAGGAGGGTTAATGGTCAAGGCATCCGGTTCGGACATATTGGCAATACTGCGCCGTTTTAATTTGGCAGACGAAGATAATATAGCGCGGCACGTTCAGATGCTAGAATCATACCACCCCGATCCAAAAAATACATTATTTTCATTCCGCTTCAATCAGTCTCGGTACTATATTTTGTTTGATGATACTGCCGAAGATGACATTGACTATATTAAGGCCCAGGTTCACGCTATAGATGACAGCGCAAGAGGTAAACTTCATCCAAATCCGCATGTTGATTTCTTAACGTACGCCCTGCCATTCAAGGGTAAAGAATGCTATCTATTCCAGGCGCTATCAGATAAAAAGCGCCTAGACCTGGAGCTTGCCGTACGATATCCTGACATGTCCAGAAGTACCTGGCAAAAACTCATCAAAGCAGGCCACGTTAGAGTAAACGGAACTTTGCAGACTTCACCTAGGTATGGCATCACTGAAAATGACCTGATAGCCATCGATGCGCCAGAAACTATTGATCATAGTAAAGAAAGTCTACCAATCCTTTATCTGGATGATGATGTGATTGTTGTCGACAAGCCTGCTGGCATCCTGTCTCATGCAAAGGGTGAATTAAATAGTGAATTCACAGTGGCGGACTTTTTCCGTAGATACACTAGTTTTGGACTTGAAACGAATCGTCCTGGCATCGTTCACAGACTAGATCGCGATACTAGCGGTGTCATGATTGGTGCGCGCCACCAAGCCGCAGCCCAGCATATACAGAAACAATTTTCTAATCGAAAAGTAATTAAAACATATCACGCTATTTTAAACGGGCAACTGAGCAACCCCCAGGCAATGATTGATCTACCAATCGCTAGAAATAATGCAGCGCCCAGCACATTTAAAGTAGACCCCAAAGGTAAAGCTGCCACCACCAGGTACAGGGTTATCTCAAGCGACGGCGGTCTAAGCCTAGTAGAGCTTCTGCCTGAAACTGGTCGCACCCACCAGCTACGTGTTCATATGAAATATCTTAATACTCCTATAAAAGGCGATCGTGTATATGGAAAAAACTCCGATAGATTGTACCTTCACGCTAGCAAGTTAGAACTTACTCTTCCAGGTGGCATTAGGCGTGAGTTCTCCTCAGACTTACCAGTTGAATTTAGTGATATATTTCCGGATTTTGTCAAATCATGACTCAACCGACAATAAACCCCATCAGTAAAAAAATGATTGACGCTGCCGCCAGTAGCAGACCGCAGGCCGTGCTCATTGCTGGCCCTAGGGGAATCGGACACGTTAAGGCCGCCGAATACTTAGCAGCCGGCATGGAGTGCGACGTTATTCATATGATGCCTGAAAAAGATAACCAAATAGATATGGAAAACGGAATAATAAGCGTTGATATGATTCGGCGCTTACAGAGCGACACCAGGGGAAAGTCAGTCAGGAATACGGCAATAATCATATCGAACACAGATAACATGAATGTTGAAGCTCAGAATGCCTTCTTAAAGTTACTAGAAGAGCCTCGTAACGGCTTATTCTTCATACTAACCACCGACACTCCAGGAGCGTTGCTGCCCACTATACGCTCGCGCGTGCATATAATCGACCTGCTGCCGATAACTGACGATCAATCGCTTGGGCTGCTAGAAAGTTTAGGCGAAAACAGCCCAGCCCGAATTAAGCAGCTTTTATTTTTAGCCCGTGGCTTACCAGAAGAAATCATAAAGCTAGCTAGTGATGACGACTATTTTCAAGGGCGGGCCGCGCTCCTAAAAGAGGCAAGGCTCCTGCTTCAATCAACAGACACCTACGAAAAATTAATTATTATTACCAAGTATAAATCTGATCGCTTAAGCGCACTGGATCTACTGGACTTCATGTTGCTTCTACTGCATAAAACAATCAATCAATCAAAAAACCCTTCTCTTGCTGACAAGCTATCTAATCTGCTTGATGTTCGCAGTCGAATTGCCAGAAATGGCAACATACAGCTTCAGCTTACGGCGGCTATGTTATAATTACTAACATATGTTTGGACTTTTAATCGTTACAGCGTTCGGTGTCTGGGCACTTTACTACAAGCAAACCATAAGCGAAATCGCAAACGATCTTCCACAGAAAATCACTGAAAGACTTGATAAGCTATGGGATATTGCCCAGCAGTCACTCAAGGAAAAAAAGTATTTACGAGCTGAAAAAGCCTTACTTACCATCCTTCGGGTCGATGAGCGTAACGCCACTGCCTATAATCGACTCGGTATTTTATATGCCAAGCAGCAGGCATTCAAAGATGCTATCGAGTGTTTTGAGATTGCTCAAAGCCTAGAGCCAAGCGCCAGCAGCCTACACAACGTTGGACTTATATATTATGAAACAGGTAACTACGATAAAGCCTCGCTTGCATTTGAGCAAGCCCTGGACATGGAGGACGACCTAGCTGCACGCTACATTGCCTATGCTAAGGTTCAGGACAAGCTGGGTCGCAACAAACGCATGATTGAGTCCCTAGAAAAGGCCGTTGCGCTTGAGCAGAACCCGCAGACCCTAACAATTCTGGCTGATGCGTATGAACGTATTGGACAGACCGATTTAGCCACCGAGTTGCGACAAAAGTCTACAAAATTAGCAATTCCACAGGGTAAACCCAAACAAGTGCGCCGTCCGCGACGTGTAGTCATGTAAAAACGCTTGAAATATTAATCTGACTGCAGTAAACTATTCTCATGTGCGCTTGGCGTATGTATGCGCCGCTTTAGCTCAGTTGGTTAGAGCAACTGTTTTGTAAACAGTAGGTCTTCGGTTCGAGTCCGAAAAGCGGCTCCACGATTGCTGGGGTAGTGAAGCGGTCAAACACAACAGACTGTAAATCTGTCGGCATATGCCTTCGTAGGTTCGAATCCTACCCCCAGCACCAAAATCAGCTCCTCGCCCCTTTTGGTGGGGATTTTATTTTGCCTGTAACAGCCCCTTAAAATATGGTACAATTTTGTTAGCATGTTCGCGCCGTCGTAGCTCAGTGGTAGAGCACTTCCATGGTAAGGAAGGGGTCTCGGGTTCAAATCCCGACGACGGCTCCATTTACCCCTAGTAAAAGTATCAAAAAAGTGCTACAATCAATAAAGTTGTAAAGTAATAATTTAAATCAGAGTTTATATGGCAAAGAAGAACACCAAGCGTAAATTAGTAGGACTGGTCAGTGAAGTCAGCGGTCACCGCACTTACTATACGACCAAGAATACTCAAAATACGACTGATAAAATCAGCCTCAAAAAGTACGATCCGATTGCTCGGCAGCATACACTCTATACTGAAACCAAGAAAAACCTTGGTCGAAACGAAGTAAAAGCTCGTAAGGGATAGGTAGCCGCTCCGCATGAGGTGCGGCTTGGCTTATATTTGACTACCTCGCTTGTTTAGTTGGTCTGCAAGCCAGAGTCCATTTTTAATCATAGTCTCAATTAACCCAAGTGTCGGACGCTTGTTATCAGCATATATATAAAGCGAACTATCGACTACTTCAATCGCTAGCGGTCTAAAATGCACCCCGATAATTTTTGTAATATCGACAGAGAATAGCTGTTCAGACTTTAGTGCGTCCATTGGACTTGAGTATATACTATAGTGATTTACAAAGTCGTCGGCATGTTTTCCAAATGTGCCGACGGGAACCTTCCTAAGCTTGGCAAAAGACATGAACATACGACTATAAAATGCATCACTATGATCTCTGGTGCCTAGAAAAATATGCGGTAAATCGAGCGATTCATGTAAGTCGATCTGTACAATCAGCCAAGTGTGAGGGACTTCTTTAGTCTTGCCAGGAACTTTAATTTCATCGCTTCTTTCAAGCAAAATCAAATCGTGCCCATCAATATTACCAATACAATAGTGATTATCTATATGGGTGGTGGATTGGGTCAGGCCACGCACTAGGCGATGGTCCTCCTGACCCGATCGACCAATATACCCGAAGTAGACCAGGTGGTACTTTTTTGCGAACTGTTCGATTACTTTGCGCTTAGCTGAAGCTGCGATGACATTAGACGGCTTGGCATAGCGATAGGCTTTTTTAGCTTTTTTGTGCAACGTGCGAACATGTGGACGCATTTAATCTTTCTCGTTTATGGTATCTAGCAGGGTAGCTACAAACTCAGCATGACTCCAGGTTAACGGTGCTACCGACAGTAAAGTACCGTCGTGTGGGTTTATTTGTTCACTCATGACATGAGTAGAAAGGGCGTGCTTTTTAGTCCAGTCAAGTATTGCATTCGCCTGTTCGCGGTCGTCAATTTCTATGCTGTATTGAGCCAGCCAGAGCGAAGTGATGAACCACCAGTTACCCAAAACGTCTTCGCTAACCCTGTGGTAATAATCGTTTTCATACCTAGGTACACCGTATGATTCAGGATCATTCCTGAATGTTGACACCAGGGTTTTATAACCTTCTTGGATCTCGCGGCTGTCAATTTTGAACAGACCGAACATAAACGCTCCAAAGAAGCTCGACGAATCAATTGTGTCATTGTACTCAATTTCGCCGTCCTTGATTAATACACCCTTATAGAA
>CAZEGC010000021.1:10665-14093 GCA_964511635.1 uncultured Candidatus Saccharibacteria bacterium
TGGATGGGCGGTGCTATCGCATTATCTGTATGGACATTGTGAACATACGGATGCCAACTAGGCCCAAGCGAACCATCGGCAAAGTATTTATGCATCAAGTAGCCGTTTGGATGTAGGCCCTGTTTACAAAAGTCAAAGAACTTCTTGGCTTCTGAAAAATACCCCATTCGAATCAAAGGCCAGACTATATTTGCACCATCTCGGGGCCAGCTATAGGCATACGCATCCCGAGAATAGTTAAGCATGGCACTGTCGGTACTAGCCATAATTGCACCGCGGTTATCAATTTGTGACTTAATAATCATAACGCTTTTAATGAACATTTCACGGTACTTAGGGTCGATCTTTGTACTGACCTGCAGTGCTGGCTCTAGCCATTCATTCCACCAGGCTGCAGTCGCATGTAAGCGTTTCGTCACACCCTGTTCGCGAACTGATTTATCAATCGCCAATGCTTCACGCATTGACGTGCCAGCTGCTATCCAGTAGTGGACTCTTTTTGAACTCTGGGCAGGGATGGTGAGTTTAAATCTGATTGTTGAATCTACTTGGCCATGCTCTACATTGCCCAGACTTAGCTCTCCGTCGTCAGCGTCGCGATAAGTGCCTTCGCGTCCTTCAATCCCAAATAGACCGATAGAGTGCTGGTCAAAAGGCTGATCATCGCTAAGGCCTGCAACTACAAAGGCTCGATTTCTTCTATAATGCAGGACTGCATCACTGTCAGGGAGGTACTGGGCGGTATCGGTGTGGCTCTTGGAGTCTCCGATACTAAACGCCTGGTGCATAAACAGCCTTACGTCGCGCTCGTCGTCCCTTAGGTTTACGACATGAATGTTGCGAATAAACACTGTTTCGTACGCGTCGACAAAATCATCAAATTCTAACAAAATACCTAATTTGTCACTTCTTGCCACGGTGTGACCCACCAATGAACTGTGTGGGTAGCGGAATTTAAAATCCCATCCTCCATCTTCGTCGTCAATCCAGTATGTGCTACCTTCAACCCAAACACCAACCCTGTGGCGTAGCGACTTGCCAGCAGAGTGATTCTCTAGCCCGACATACGGGAAATAAAAGTCGTGCACTAGCCCGTAATTATTGATGCCTACATGCATGTCCCCGTTACTAAGAACAATTGGCCTAGCCATGAACTCCTCCTGTTTTATGATATTCCATTAATCTCCAGCGCATATCTCGTATTGCGTTTATGTAATATAAAAACGCATCATATGGTGATTCGTACGGGCTGAAGTAAGCGTGCACATCACCATCCGTAAACCATTTCGTACACATATAATAAACGTGGTCAGAAGTCTGTAAATTCCGCCAATCTGAAATAAGCTGCATATCACCCGAACGCATTACGTCATGCTCTAGGGCGTAAAGGTACTGCAACGCTTCTTGCTGCATGTCATTACCGAGCCACGCAGTTAAGTCGCGTTCTGCATCAGCCCAGGTTACAGTATGAGGCATACTAACAACATCGGCTGGCTGCGTGGCATCAAGTGCTTCACTAGCTGTATAGAAGGTATTGTTAGGATTTTTCAACCAGCGTTCAACAAACTCATCAAAGAATCCGAATATGCCTGTATCTTCCCATTGATGCTCACCAAAAGTTTCATAATCCATGAAAAGATTGATCAGTGGGCCGGCGTTAGCAGATTCATTCACCCAGTGGTCGTATTTATCAACTGTTAGTGGCCACTCAGCCCAGCCTTTGTTTGAAAATCGAAACGCCAGGTCATCACTTAGTCGGTAGTTTTTTAGCAACAAACCAATATTTTTGGTGCCGTATGGACGATACTGATAATTAGGACTACGCCATCCTAGGATTGGATCCCAGCCTTCCGCCAATATGCCCTTAAAGCCGTAATCATCCGCCCACTGAGCCAGCTGGTCATTGTAGGCCAGTTCGGTATTTCTAAATACACTTGTCTCAACTCCGAATAGATCACGAACCTTTTGGCGATGGATCTCAACTTGGTGTTCAAACTCACTGCGCGAGTAGAAAAAGGCTAGGCTGTGATAGTAAGTTTCTGAAACAATTTCTACTCGGCCTGTGTCAACTAGGCGCTTAAAACTTTCAATTACATCAGGCGCCCATTTTTCGGCTTGCTCAATGAAAGTTCCAGTTATACTAAGAGAAACTTTAAACTCCGGATGCTCAGCTAGCAGTTTCTCTAGTAGCGCATTCATAGGCCGATAAGATTTGTCGGCCACTTTCCTTAGTATGTTTTCGTTATTTCTTTCCGTGGTATAAACCGGTTCATCGAAATAATCGTGTTTAGCGCCAGTATCAAATACGCTATATTGCCTTACGCGATACGGCTGATGTACGTGAAGGTATAAAACTACCGCACGTTTATTCATGCTCCCACCTCTACTAATTCTTGATGCTTATTCTTATACAGTGTAACACACTTTTTAGCCACGTCGCTCCATGATATGCGAGTATATTCTCGTTTGACGTTTGAGACTAATTCATTCTTCAGGGCAGAGGACGTAGCAATTGCAATTAACTGATCAGCAAGCCTATCAATATCCCAGAAATCATACCTGAAAATACTATTTAAGACTTCGCCAACGCCTGATTGTCGACTGATGATCAGGGCACTATCGTGATGAGCTGCCTCAAGCGCAGTTAAGCCGAATGGCTCACTAACTGAACTCATAACGAAAACGTCAGATACGTTATAGGCATCACGCCACTGCTTGCCGCGGATAAAGCCAGTAAAGAAGACTTTATCGGAAATGCCATATGACGAGGCTAGCGAGATCAGCTCGTCGCGCTGCTCTCCGTCGCCAGCAAACAAAAATAGTAACTTATCGTACTGTTCGCTTGCTCTAGCTGCCGCCTTAACTAAATGAGTCAGGCCCTTTTGAACCGTGAACCTAGTTACTGTGCCTACTACCGTGTAGCCTTCACGCTTCATGGTTTCGAGGTAGCTATAAGTACGCATGTCGTACTCGTGACCCAGTAAGTCCGTTACGTCAATGGCGTTATGGACAACTTCAATCTTATCAGCAGGTATACCGTAGCGCTGGACAATGATATTTTTTGTTATACCACTAACTGCGATGATCCTATCCGCCATCATTAGTCCCATGTACTCAATTTCATGAACAATTGGATTGCCCGAGGCCTCGCCGCAGCGATCAAATTCAGTCGCATGTACGTGGACTATCAGTGGGGCACCAGTAAGTTCTTTGGCGCGAATTCCAGCCTCCATCGTCAGCCAGTCATGAGCATGGATAGCGTGTGGGCTTACCTTGTCTACTAACTGCTCGACGAACTTTACATAACGCTTCTGGACACCCCGCATGGTTGAAAGGTCGTTCATATCCGCTTTCGATAGGTTACGCTCATAAACTGCTTCGCTGTCATATACCCCTAGGCCATAGCGTTCCATCGGATCTAGCGGCGT
>CAZEGC010000022.1:0-7592 GCA_964511635.1 uncultured Candidatus Saccharibacteria bacterium
CCTTTGCCAATAGCAGCCCGATGGCAGGTGGGGTATTCGGTAGTTATACGACTCGAAAAAATGCACCTAGTATTGCGTCCAGGTTCTCATCAGTTGATTACACTAGCTCTGCAAGTAGTATTAACTTAAGTTCACGAACTAACGGTACTCACCAGCTTAGCCGTAATGGCGTAAGAATACGAGGGCACGACGCGCTAGGGGGCCCTATGTCGCCCGGGAGGTCCGTTGTAGTAAGGTCTACTGGGGATCGGGCAGTCATTGATGGCGATATACTACTTTCAGATACCGCCAGTTTAGATAGCCTTCCGCAAGTAATAATCATCGCAAATAGAATAGACATCAATCCTAGTGTCACCAGAGTAGATGCCTGGCTGGTCGCAAATAGCATCAATACCTGTACGGGTACAGCTAGCCTGCGTATTAACATCTGCAACCAGCCTCTCACCATCAACGGCCCCGTCATAGCCGATACAATCCAGCTTCGTCGCACTCACGGCTCCGATCCAGGCGCAGCCTCCAATGTACCAGCTGAAATCTTTAACCTTCGAGCCGACGCCTACCTATGGGCATACCAGCAAGCTACCCGCAGCGTCCGTGCTCAAACCGTTTATACCCGGGAGTTGCCGCCGAGGTTTTAGAAAAATTAAAAAGAGCTTGCCTATAGCAGTTAAGCTTATGTATAATGAAGGGCAATATGGCAATAATAAAAAGCGTGGGCAATTTTTTTGCACTTGACATCGGAACAAATGCGGTACGAGTGGTGCAGCTCTCGGGTAATGTCAATAATTGGTCGTTGCAAAATTATGGGTACGCGCCAATTGATCAAAAGGTCTCAAGAAGTGATTCGGCAGAGGGGCGCAGGCGACTAGGTGAGACTATCATGACTGCGGTGGGTCAAAGCGGCATAAAGACAAAAAATGTGGCGATTGGTATGCCGTCAACAAAAACCTTTACCACTGTGATTGATATGCCGAATATGTCAGAAGCAGAGCTTCGTAGCACAATTAAATATCAGGTTGATCAATATATACCGATGCCGCTGGATGACGCTAAGGTGGACTGGGCCCTGCTAGGGCAGTCACTACATGACCCTACTAAGCAAGAGGTCTTAGTTGCTAGTACAGCCAATGATTACGCCGAGGATCGCCTAGAGTTCATAGAATCGCTAGGGCTAAATGTAATTGCAGCCGAACCAGATCCAATCGCCATGATCAGATCGTTACTGCCAGCTGGCGTGAAGGATGCACGCTTGATTATAGATGTCGGAGAGCTAGCAACTGATCTTGCGATTACATATGGCGATTCACCGCGTTTGGTGCGTACTATCCCGACCGGACTCGGCTCGCTAGTAAAAGCCGCCGTACAGAATCTAAATGTTCAAGATGATCAAGCGCGTCAATTTATACTTAAGTTCGGCTTGGCACCCGACAGGCTAGAGGGTCAAGTTTTTCGTGCGCTAGAGACAGTACTAGAGGGATTTGTGGCTGAATTAACGAAATCTATCAAATTTTTTCAGACTCGCTACCCCAACACCCCAGTAGGGGGCGTATTGCTTTCAGGGTTTGCCAGTCAAATCCCACAGTTTGGCGATTACGTAGCAGCTAAAACCTCTGTCAAGGCTGAAACAGCTAACCCTTGGCACAAGGTGCAGGTTCAGCAAGCTGATCAGCAGCGCCTAGGGGTAACTGCATCAGAATTTGCTACGGCGGTTGGCTTAGCTCAAAGGAGCGAGAAGTAATGATTCAAATTAACTTGATACCAGATGTAAAGCAAGAATTTATAAAGGCCCAACGACTCAGAGCAACGGTTATTTCATTCTCTATAATAATTGCTGGCGTGTCTGTTGCGGCTCTGGTGCTACTGGCTACTTACGTGTATGGGGCACAGGCGCTTCGCAGTTCAATGTCTGATAGTAAAATAGACGAACTTCATAAAAGCCTAGCTAGCGATGAAGATTTGCCGCACGTTTTAACTATTCAAAATCAGCTATCACTAATATCAGAAATGCATACGAACAAAGAGGTGCATTCGCGAATTTTTGATATCTTAGCATCTACGAATCCGTCATCACCTAATAATATTAATATCACCAATGTGAAGGTCAACACTGGCATGCGCATAATTGAGATCGAAGCTTACGCTTCTGGGGGGTATCCTGCGGCCGAGGTTTATGAGAAGACCGTAGAGCGCACTGTGATTCGGTTTATCGAAGATGACGAAGCAGTTGACGTTCCGCTAGCGTCCAATATTACTATTGGCGAGACTAGTTACGGCCAGGATTCATCTGGCGTCAGAGTCTTGCGCTTTAAGTTAAGCTTTGAATACTCCAATGAAGTCTTTGCGCGTGACTTAGAAAATGCAGAAATTGTAGGACCAGAGGCCAGAAGAAATGTTACAGATTCATACCTACGTCTGCCAAAGGGCTTGTTTAGCGCTCCTGCGAGTGACTTAGAGGAGGAGGGCTAGTATGGAGGATAAGTCAATCAGGAAGCGCCAGCAAATTGCAAAATCTAACAAGGTAATGTTTCTTTGGGTGATGGGCACCTCTGTGGTGGTGGGCTTTGCAGCAGTCGGAGCAGTCTTCCTCGGTCAAAAGTTGTTTTTCAACGAAAAAGTACTAGCAGAAAAATCTAATACTGTGTCCACACTGGAGCGAAGTGCAGAAGCAGTTGATGATTTAAAGCAAAATGTGCGCTTGCTTGACACTAACCAGGCACTTATGGATTCGCGGGCTCGTGAAGACGACAGGGCGATTCAAGCTATTCTAGACGCCCTGCCTGCAGATCCTAATTCACTAGCCTTTGGATCGTCTTTACAGCGAGTATTTTTAGCGAATATTCCCGGCCTGGTAATTGAGGATGGTATGCAGGTACAGTCTCTGGATGGTGAAGGTGAGTCGTTTGGCGGCGAAGAGTATGTCGAGGGTGAAGTCGGCCTAGAGGAGCCAGCAGAAGTGGGGGGTGAGCGCATGGCGTTTCGCTTTGAAGTTAGTGGATCACCCGAAGCGCTAACCGAAGTTCTGACTCGACTAGAGCGATCAATCCGAGCCATTAAGCTGACGTCACTTGAACTTGAGGGCGAGGGCAACAAATTAAAGCTATCTGTAGTTGGCTACACGTTTTATCAGCCAGAAAAAACAGTAGAGTTAGTTGAAAAGGCGGTAAGTCCATGAAGAAATCAGACCTAGCAATGATAGTGCTCATAGCATCACTTAGTGTAATGGCTGCTTATTTTCTGGCTCAGACCATTATTGGCGACCCAAGCGAGGAAAGCGTACAGGTTAAAACAGCCGAGCTCATTACTGCAGAAGTGGCTGAGCCAGATCCAGATGTATTTAATAAAGATGCAATTAATCCAACTGTCGAGGTAATGGTCGGGGATTCAGGCAGTAATTAATAGCAAGGAGCATACTACATGGCTTTATTAACAACAGACATGCAGGGTAAGCTTCTTGAGCTATTGGTTCAAGAAGGTCTGGTATCACAAGAGGCAATTGATCAGGCGAAAGCCGATGCGGCTAGTACAAACAAGCCGGTAGTTAGCATTCTAGCTGAGGAAAATATTGTTGATGATGAGTTATTTACACACGCTTTGGCCGTAGTATCAGGCGTACCGTACGTTAATCTAACAGATAGTTTAATTGATCAGTCGATTCTTGAACTGCTTCCATCTGACATTGCCGAACGATTCATGGCAGTCCCGCTAGCAGAGGTAAACAATCGCTTAGCAGTAGCTATGCTTGATGCAAATAATGTTCAGGCGGTAGACTATTTAGCTAGTCTTATACAGCGACCATTAAAAGTCTTTATGGCTTCAGATGCTGGCATTCGTCACGTATTAGATCAATATAAAACTGACCTTTCGAGTGTCGATGAAGCAGCCGAGCAGTCCATGGAGGAGGCTAGCGAAACCCTAACAAAAGACATCAAAACAATCGTTCAGGATTCTCCGATTAGTCGAGCGCTTAGTACTATTTTGGAGTATGCTGTGAAGGCAAAAGCCAGCGATATACATATTGAACCACTAGAAAAATCGCTCACTATACGTTGTCGAGTAGACGGTGTGCTGCGTCAGATCATGCAACTTCCAAAGTCAATTGAACCGGCGCTAGTTAGCCGTATAAAAATTTTATCCAATCTTAAAATTGACGAACATCGTATTCCGCAGGACGGTCAGTTTACAGTCAAGGTAGCTAAAAAAGAAGTTGACCTTCGTATAGCTATTAGCCCAGTTGTGTGGGGCGAGCAGGTAGTCATTCGATTGCTTGATAAGTCAGGCAATACATTCGACTTAGAGCAGATGGGGTATGCCGGACGTGCGCTCCGCACTATTAAAAAAGGAATCAAACGTCCTAACGGTATGATTTTAACCTCTGGCCCGACTGGGTCAGGGAAATCAACCAGTCTGTATGCACTTATAAAAGAAATAAAAGATGAAAGTGTAAACATCGTCACCCTAGAGGACCCGGTTGAATATAAGATGGATGGCGTAAACCAGATTCAGGTAAATTCAGAGGTTGGGCTGACATTTGCTAGTGGCTTGCGCTCAATTTTGCGTCAAGACCCGGACGTAGTTATGGTAGGTGAGATACGTGACGCCGAGACAGCCAATTTGGCGGTTCAGGCAGCTCTAACTGGCCACTTGGTATTCAGCACCCTGCACACCAACAGTGCAGCTGGGGTTTTACCGCGATTGCTCGACATGGGGATCGAGCCTTTCCTGATAGCCAGTACGGTTAATACTATTATTGGACAGCGCCTAGTCAGGCGAGTGGCCCCAAAGCGTGACGTGTATCAATCAACGCCAATTGAAACCCAGAATCTAAATGCGACAATTGGTCATCTACTACCTAAAACACGTGAAGAGGTGGCTAATATTTCTGAAGACTTAGGCTATAAAGACTTGCCACTAGCTGGTCAAAGCGCTTATACTCTAGTCAGAGGAAAGGACACCGCGCAAACTCCTCGTGGGTACAGTGGTCGAGCTGGACTTTATGAAGTCATGGACGTAACTGAAGAAATTCAGAAATTAATTACGAATCGATCTACCAGTGCCGAGATTCAGAGATTAGCAGTCCAGCAGGGTATGATCACCATGCGCCAGGACGGGTATCTAAAGGTGCTGCAAGGCATCACCACGATGGAAGAAGTCAACCGTGTAACAGCAGACACAGCATAAGAAGGGTGGAATGAAAAATGGATAAAGAACTAAGAATTGAAGTGCTCCTAGAAGAGGTGGTTCGAAAGCGAGCTTCTGACCTCCACCTTCAAGTTGGCCTACCGCCTATGCTCAGAATTGATGGTTCACTTACGCCCATAACTGGATTTGATTCACTTGATGAGGCGATGGTGGAGGCATTGATATTTGCAATTTTGGACCAAGACCAACAGCAGATCTTACATAAAGACAAAGAGTTTGACTTTAGTTTTGCATTCGGAACTCTAGGTCGCTTTAGGGTTAATGCGTTTCATGAACGAGGCAATCTAGCAGCTGCCCTTCGTCTGATACCTAATGAGATTAAGTCAGTAACTGAACTGGGGATGCCGCCAGTGGTAATGAATTTTGCTAATTATCCCAGAGGTCTTGTGCTGGTAACTGGGCCAACTGGGTCTGGAAAATCTACAACCCTAGCTGCCCTAGTGGATAAGATCAACACCGAGCGTTCGCATCATATAATAACCATCGAAGACCCGATCGAGTTTACTCATAAATCAAAAAAATCAGTGGTTGTCCAGCGAGAAGTTCACTATGACACCTATTCATTCAGCGCTGCACTTCGTTCGAGTCTTCGTCAGGACCCAGATGTTGTTTTGATCGGTGAGATGCGAGACCTGGAAACAATCAGTGCAGCAATTACCATTGCAGAGACCGGCCACTTGGTTTTTGCAACCCTTCACACTAACAGTGCCGCACAGTCGGTTGACCGTATGATCGACGTATTTCCACCGCACCAGCAGCCGCAAATCAGAGCGCAGCTGTCAAATATATTAATGGCTATTTGTTCGCAGCGTTTGGTGCCAGCAATCGGAGGTGGACGAGTGGTAGCGGCTGAGGTTCTGATTGCTAACCCGGCAGTTCGAAACATTATACGGGAAGGCAAGAGCCACCAGCTCGACGCGGTGATTCAAACTGGCGCTGATCAGGGCATGCAGACAATGGACAGGACATTAGTAGGCCTGGTACAAAGTGGTACGATTACATATGATGAAGCTAGAAACTTTGCAGTTGATCTAACAGAATTTGAAAGGTTGATGAGGGGCTAGCAATGAGACAGTTTAGCTATCAGGCACGCGATAATGCTAGCGACAAGATTGTAAAGGCCATCATCCAGGCTGACTCAGAACAGTCGGCAGCTAGGCTGCTGGTTCGCCAAGGGTTTACACCGCTCGATATCAAAGAAGCTAGCAGTACAGGTGGCCCGCTCGCCAAGATTACAGGACGCATTACAGTAAAAGATCGAATTGTATTCAGCCGACAGCTATCTACGCTGATAAGCGCTGGTTTACCACTGTCGCAAAGCCTGCATACCGTCCTAGAGCAAACCGCCAACAAACAGCTTCAGACAGTGGTGCAAGATATCATTACTGCAGTCGAGGGTGGTAAGTCGCTATCTGATGCATTTAGTAAGCATCCGGAAGTTTTTGATAAGGTGTTTTTATCATTAATTAACGCTGGTGAAGCTTCTGGAACATTAGATGATGCCCTGAAACGCATAGCTACTCAGCAGGAAAAAGATGCTGCTACGATGAGTAAAATCAAGGGAGCACTGATGTATCCAATTATTGTTATGGTGGTGATTTTCGGTGTGATGGCATTTATGTTATTTACAGTTGTTCCACAGGTAGAGCAGCTATATTCTGATTTGAATCAGAACTTGCCATTTTTGACGAGTGTAATGGTGGGCACTGCGAATTTATTAGCTAGCTATTGGTGGCTAGCACTGATTCTACTGGGTGTTGGCATTTATTTTTTCCTTCAATATTTGAAGACAGAGTCAGGGATTAAGTTCAAGGATACTTTCAAGTTAAACGTACCGCTATTTGGTAAGATGTTTCGTCGCCTTTACATGGCGAGATTTTCGCGCACAGGACAAACACTTCTAGGCACTGGTGTTTCGATGCTGGATATGTTGCATATTAGCTCCGAAGCCGTTAATAACACAATCATCGGCCAGGGGATAGAGCGGGCAGCCGGCAAGGTTAAAGGAGGGAAGGCGTTATCTGAAGCCTTAAAGCCAGAAGAGTACATATTGCCACTAGTGCCGCAGATGATAAAAATTGGCGAACAATCAGGCCGTATTGATGAAATGATGGGCAAGACTGCCACCGTGTATGAGGACGAATTAGATGAAGAAATCAAAGCAATATCAACTGCTATCGAACCTCTATTAATGGTCGTACTAGCTGTGGTGGCTGGTGGCATGGTAGGGGCAATTTTACTTCCGATTTATCAGTTGGTCGGGGATATTAATCTGTAAAAAAGTCCTAGACAAGTTTTATCACCTAATGTATCATTAACGTAAGCGTTTTATCGCCTAGAAATATTAAGTTCATCAGAAAGGTGGAACAGTTTCTATGAACAAACAAACAAAC
>CAZEGC010000022.1:7692-11479 GCA_964511635.1 uncultured Candidatus Saccharibacteria bacterium
AGCGATGGAGAGTTTAACGATCCTCAAACTGGAGTTGCTTATACGATAGCCCCAGCAAGTACAGCTGGTAATGCGGATCTTCCAATAGGTCAGATCCAGTACAGGCGCAATGCTACTTGCAGTGGTGAAAATGCCACAGGGACGGGTACTGCCAGGCAGGCTGCAGTTCGCGTTAAGCTAGAAGGAAGTGGTTTCTTCTGCCAGAACGCATCATAATTTAAGTGCTGTATATAAAAAGCTCCTTTAGTATGAAGGAGCTTTTTAATTTCAATTAATACTGCTATGATTGTGCTAATGAATGAAATAATAATTTATACTCTGCTAATTTTGCTGGGGCTGTGTCTGGGTAGTTTTGCTGGCGCTACTGTCTGGCGGCTTCGCGCTCGACAGCTGATTGAAGACAAAGCGAGCGGCGAGAGGGTGGACAAAAAAGAATTTAAACGTTTAGAGAAATTGACAGGAAAAAATACATCCAGTGATCGCTCTCAGTGTCTAGCGTGTGGTCACCGTTTGAGCTGGTATGATTTAGTACCTCTAGTTAGCTGGTTAGGTCTAAAGGGGAGGTGTCGTTACTGCAACGGGCGCATAGGAGGGTTCGAGCCAGCAATTGAAATAGCCACGGCCGTATTTTTCATAGTTTCATATATGTTTTGGCCAGTAGAGCTGCTAGGGTTAGTGGAGGTCGTGCAGTTTATTGTATGGTTAGTGGTGGGTGTCGGACTAATTATATTATTTGCATACGACATGAAGTGGTTTTTGCTGCCAAACAGTATAGTGTTTACGTTAATAGGACTCGGCTCGATAAATGCCCTTATTGATATTACGCAAAGTACAGACAGTGGTGCGAAAGTATTATCTATAGCCGGTGCCTTGGCTGTGCTTAGTGGACTGTACTACATTCTATATAGAATGTCTCAGGGTGCATGGATAGGTTTTGGTGATATAAAACTTGGAATTGTACTGGCGCTAATGCTCGCTGATTGGCAGCTAGCGGTACTAGCACTGTTTGCCGCCAATGTCATCGGGCTACTATTCGTACTGCCTATGATGGTTTCGGGCAAGGTGACTCGAAAATCACGCGTACCGTTTGGTCCGATGTTAATCCTAGGATTCTGGCTGGCAGGACTGGGGGGGTATCAACTACTGGATATGTACTATTTATCCTTGATTTTTTACTAGTAATGTTTGATTGCCCTTATGCTATAATAGACCGCAAATGAGCCGCAAAATAGACACCCCCAGTAGCGGATTTACTATTATCGAAACGATGCTGGTTTTAAGCATATCTTCGTTGCTGGCGGTTGGGATTGTGACGGGCGTAGGTAGTTCAATAAATCAACAGAGGTATAGAGATAGTGTCAATTCACTTGCTTCGATGCTGCAGCGCGAGTATAGCGAGGTATCAAACGTACGGAATGAAAGAGTCCCTGGCGGGGATGAGCTATCATGTAGCTCGACAGCTGTAATAACAGAAGACGATACGAATGCCAGACCTCGGGGTGCCAGTGATTGTGTAATTCTAGGGCGCTGGATCAGTTCGAGTGAATATTCGCCAGGTTCGCAAACGACATTTAAAATATCGACTATAGTGGGCCACGAGCCAGAAAGTATCCCAGCCAGTGCTAGTAGTGATAGAGAAGTGCTAATGCACTATTCTATGTCGGTAATGCCAGGCAGCGAGCGTGAAGTTGAGTTAAAGTGGGGGGCAGGCCTGCATGATAGCAGCGGGGCTACGAAAAATTTTCGTATGTTAATACTGCGTTCACCACTTAGTGGAACTGTTCATACCATGATGCATGATACGCCAGCGGAGTATACTGAAAGTTTTCATTTTCAATTCTTAACCGCATCTAGTGCTCGCGAAGACGTAAAGCTATGCATTGATTCAAATGGGCTTTTTACAGGCCCTATGCGAGGTGTCAAAATAAGACATGATGCTTCTGGTCCTAACGGGGTTGAGGTGCTGAGGGATGGGCAATGTTAATGTCTAGGGATGTGCGCCAAGCAGGCGACACCATAGTTGAGGTGTTATTTGCAGTTGCAGTTTTTAGTCTAGTGGCCGTCGGTGCGCTATCTATTATGAATCAAGGGGTAGCGATGGCACAGCGGTCGCTTGAAACTACGCTAGCTCGACAGCAAATGGATGCCCAAGCTGAGGCTCTACGCTATATACAGAATGCATACGTAGCGTCTCAGGATGGTGGCAGCAGTGGCGGTGCCACTAGGTGGAGCGAGATTCAAGGCAGGGTAGTTGAGAGCCCATCGGCCTTTGGCGAAGCCGGACTAAACGCAGGCAGGTGTGTCAATCCCAGCGCGATATCAAATGCGTTTGCCATTAATACCAGTAACCTGAGTATATTAACGGGTACTAGGCTGAGGGGCGCAAATACATATCCTCTACTTAGGCGTAATGCACTAGGAGTAGTGACAAGAGCTGAGGGGATATGGATAGAGGCCGTCTCTACCCCGGCTAACCGTGATAAGTTCATTGATTTTCATATTAGGACCTGTTGGGATAGTCCGGGCAGTAGCGCACCAGTAACACTAGGCACGATTGTGAGGCTATATGTACCAGGGTAGAAGTAAGCACACGAACGGATTTACCATTGTTGAACTTATGTTGGCTATGTCATTCATCGCAGCGTTACTTATAGGTATTGCCATGTTGACCATACAGGTCACTAATATCTACACCAAAGGCACAACTTTAAAGCTAGTTAACCAAACTGGTCGTTTTGTCAGCGAAGATATCCAGCGGACTCTTTCATCTAGCTCTCCATTTGATACAGACTCGAATTATATTAGTGATGATAATAGCGGCGGGCGACTTTGCATGGGGCGATATAGTTATATTTGGAATTACGGGGCGGCGCTTAGGGGTGACGATGGTGTCACAGTTTATAATCAATACGATAGTGAAGACGGCATAGAAGACGCAATCAGGCTAGTGAGAGTCTCGGATCCAGGGGGCGGATACTGTGAGGACACCAGCCTTGATATCCAATCCAGCAGTCGACCAGTCGAATTGCTAGGGGATAGTGACTTAGAGCTGGCGCTGCACAGCTTCGAAGTTATCCCCCTAGATGTGACCGAGCAAGATGGAGGCATGAGTCAGCAACTATATACAATCAGATTTGTCCTAGGCACCAATGAGATCGAGGCACTAGAGACAAGCGATACAACCAGGTGCGCTCCACCAGCAGATGATGAGCTGGGGTCAGACGGTAGGTACTGTGCAGTAAATGAATTTGAAATAACAGCCAGATCAGGTAACTTTGCAATTGGAGGATAAAATGAATATCAAGCTAAATAAAACACAAAAGGAAAGACAGCAAGGCGCAGTTTCGTTGTTTATAGTGATATTTACTTCACTTCTTGTGACGGTTCTGACAGTTAGCTTTGTGCAAATCATGCTGAGCGATCAGCAGCAGGCTATGACAACTGATTTATCGCAGAGTGCATATGATTCGGCAAGTGCAGGGGTCGAAGATGCAAAAAGGCTGTTGATTGAAAATCAACGATGTATTAATGATAATTCGATGGCTTGCCAGAATATTAGACAGGCACTGGAAGACCATAGCGATAGCTGCGACTTACTAGACCAGGCTGGAATCTCTGACTTGTCTAGCGGCGAAACTTTACTATCCCAAGTTGAGGGTGATGAAAAGCTAGACCAGGCCTATACCTGCGTCAAGGTGACTATGAATACGCCAGACTATTTGGGCCATCTGGAGGAAAATGAACCGAGCTTTATCCCATTGCGGGGGGTTGGCGACTTTAACCGAGT
>CAZEGC010000022.1:11579-13741 GCA_964511635.1 uncultured Candidatus Saccharibacteria bacterium
CGAAGTACTGGTATTAATAGTGTTAACTTCAGCCGGGACCATCGCCACAGTCAAGCTAGAACGGGCTCGTCGGCTGCTCCACTGGCAGTGCGATGCCTTGCTGGCCTGAGTGATGAATACTATGCCTGCACTATGACCTTTACCATACCGTCGTTAATTGAAGGAAGTGGCTCTGATGATGATAAGTCGGTTTACTTGATTTTAAATGCTTTTTACAACAGCGCGTCTTATCGAGTAACGCTACTCCGGGGCAGCAGTTCGGTTGATTTTGATGGCGTGCAGCCAGCAGTTGACTCAACGGGTCGAGCTAATGATTTGTTTCGGCGCGTAGAGTCGCGCGTGCAACTTCATGACACCACCTTTCCGTTCCCGCGTGCGGCACTTGATATCGAAGGGGAGCTATGCAAGGATTTCATGGTAACAGATCGTGCGGATGACTACGATAGGACAAATCAGTGCGCTACCCCCTAGGGCTTAGGCCGACTGCGTATCGCTATGGAATTTTTCGTGTACCTCGCGTAGATGTTGATCGGTAACGTGGGTGTATACCTGGGTGGTGGCAATATTGCTATGACCAAGCATGGTTTGAACGCTGCGAATGTCTGCCCCGTTCATGAGTAGATCAGTGGCGAAGCTATGACGCATAGTGTGTGGGCTGACGTGTTTGGTGATGCCGGCAAGCCTGGTATAGGTACTAACTATACGTTGCACGCTGCGTGTCGTAAGTCTACGGTAGTCTCCACTGGTAGAAGCGGTATGGTTGCGACTGTAGCTGATGAAAAGTGGTGCTAAGCTGTCGCTACGTGCCGCCAAGTAGTCGTCAATTCTAGTCGCGGCTGCCTCGCTGATGAATATGGGACGGTCCTTTTGACCCTTTCCGCGCACAGTAAATTCTCGGCGCGTTGTATTGACATGGTCGCGGTCGAGGTTGACTAGCTCTGAGGCGCGCAGGCCGCTAGAAAAAAGCAGCTCGATAATGGCTCGATCACGAAGTCCTGTTTCGGTATCCAGTGGGATGGTGGCTAGTAAATTTGCAATTTCGTCGTAGTGCAGGAAGGTGACTTGTTTACGGTTTACTTTTGGTAAATCGATTTTGTCCGGTGTCAAAGACGGGATGTCACGCTTTGATAAGTAGCCTAGAAAGCCACGCAGGGCTATAAGGTGGTAGCTTTGAGTTATCGTAGCTAATTCATCATCGTTGTTATTTTTATACCTATTAAGCCACAGTCTATATTTTCTAACTAAGTCTGTAGTGATTTTTTCTACTAATATATCGCCAGTAAATTCAACGAAGCGCTCTAGGTATAGGCGATAATTTTCAGCTGTTTTTGCTGAACGGCCACCTTCAACCTCGAGATGTTCAATGTAGTCTAATAGTAAATCTGACACATACATAACTAGTATTATCATACCTTATTTTGATTCATGTTGGTACCAAGTGGTAGCGGTTATGGGCGTGACTTGCTACAATGAAAGAAATATAAGAAGGAGACTTATGAGCTTAAATGCACCTGTTCAAAAGACACTTGTAGTATTCAAGCCTGATGCCGTGCAGCGCGGGATTGTTGGCGAAATTTTAACAAGGTTTGAGCGTGTTGGATTAAAGATTGTAGCCACAAAGATGATTGCACCGACACGTGAGCACTACTATCGTCATTACGAAGAGATCGGTAAGATGGTTACTCGTCGGGGAGAGCAAGCCTTTGGTGTGACGTTAGACTTTATGAGCCAAGGACCAGTAGTGGCGATGGTTTTTGAAGGTGTAGAGGCAGTTGCCTTGGTGCGTAAACTAGTTGGCCCGACCGAGCCTAAAGCAGCTGATCCCGGCACTATACGTGGAGACTTTTCACATATGAGCTTTGGCTACGCAGATGTTGAGAAGAAGGGTGTGCCTAATTTGATTCATGCTTCGGGTGATCCGGAAGATGCTGAACAAGAAATCGCTCACTGGTTTAGCGATTCTGAATTGTATGATTATCAGGCGCTGCACGAAAAGTTTACTCGTTAATAGTTAACGCTAGCTCTTGATGAAGCGGGGCCCTAATTCATGCCCCCGCGCGTTTTTATCCCAAGTCATGCTAAAATAGCCTCGATGCAAGCTTTGGCAGCTCGACTGCCCGGAGCAGGAGGCGAACCACTGAAATGATATACTGACAATATGC
>CAZEGC010000023.1:0-8359 GCA_964511635.1 uncultured Candidatus Saccharibacteria bacterium
CACTCACACCCAGACTGACGTAGGAGCTTTCCATAGGATTAATGGTGGACCTATTGAGGAAGGGGCATGTCCAGGTGGGAGTAGTCAAACCTATGCAGTTGGTGATATTGGGCCTGCGGGAGGAGTTGTATTCTACGACAAAGGTGAGTTTAGTGATGGGTGGAGGTATTTGGAGGTATCGGGAACTATATCTAATACAGCGCCGTGGGGGTGCATGGGAATGGCGATAGCGGGAACTAGTGGTGCCATCGGCGCTGGGAAGAATAATACAGATATCATACTCAACGCCTGCAGCGAAGAGAACTCTATTGCAAGGCTAGCAGATAGCTATTCACAAGGAGGTTTCACTGACTGGTTCTTGCCATCAACTCAGGAATGGAATGCAATTAGAAGCTACTGGATTGACAGTGGCTACGACAACAGTAAGGTGAATTTAAACTTTACTGGAGCTGATGGTAATAGAACTTTTGCATGTTCGAGCGGGAGGACTGCATCAAGCGCATGCGCCGCCATCTCGTTCAATATGTGGGTAGCTGGGTCCATTTCTGTCACTGAAAGTACTAGTTTTAGTCTTTTCGCAATCAGGCAGTTCTAGTCGAAGTCTCAAGATAGATATCATATGAAAACCGTCAGGTATTCTGGTCTGGCACCTCTTATTGCTTTTGACTGGAGAGGTTCGTCCAGAGACCAAATATAGCTATTGATCTAGTCGATTTGCTTCAAGCAGCGGTAATCCCCCTTCGGTAGGGACGTAGATTAAATTCGTATCGAGTTTATCTAGGTTCTGTACGTAAAGGTAGCGAATGTACCGATCGCTTAGTTTGCCGTCTTCTATTTCCATGGCTTGGGCAGCACCTTTAGCGCGTTCGACTTCTGCTTGGGCGTTCAGTTTTTGGCTTTCCAGGTTAGCTTCAGCTTCGCGAATGGCAATTCGACGATTAAACTCAGCTTCTGCGAGCTGCGCCTTGCCTGATTGTTGCTTGGCCCACACGTTGTATACCGGTATTGCCCACATAATGAACGCTATAGCGGCAATTGACATGACTATTGCCACAACAGCTACACTTGACTTATTGGTCATTAATTTCTGCATATTTCCTCCGTTTATAATCACCTACTATTTTACTGTACGGGACGTAATTTAAAAAGTTGTGTGAGGTTTACGATACTGGGGGCCTTGGTAGCAAGGAAGCAAATGGTTTAGTCCTGATAGATCCCCTCGAAAGGATCGTCTGGTACCGGTAAGTTATCAGATGTTTCGCGGCCAGATCGAATGTTTGGCAGGCCGCCGTACCACTGCTCGGGCGGCGAGTCGCCAGGTCGCGCTCGGTATCGCAACAAGAATTTATACTCACTAGCAGCTGACTTTGACTGTGTAATTTGGTCGTTAATGACTAAATCTTCGATTTTAAATAATTGCTCCATTAGATCGTCAGCTAATGCGTCGTAGTCACCACCAATACGACTTAGGTCGATTACATCCTCTAGTGCCAGTAGACGTGCGCTATATCGAGCTAGCAGCAGGCCCGGTGAGCGCTTGTGCTTTTTAACTGGTTGACGCTCAAGTGAGCTAATCGGACGCATCAGCGATCCGTAAAGCGGCTCCCAGCCTTCCTCTGCAAGTATTAGTTGACTCCATGAAGTGTCTTGATTCCGGTTATACCAAGCATTATTAACTGTTAAGTTACCAGGCTTGGTTATTCGGTTTGAGGCTTCGCGTAGAAAACTATCAGGTGCATCGCTAATAGAAGCGTGCTTTAGTGCAAGCGTTGCTAGACGTTGGCGCGTCATTCTGTCATTTCTAAGTTCGTAATCTAGATTGGTGCTTCGCTCGCGATTGGTTTCGCGCTGGCGAGCGAGGTCTGCTTCACGTGCTGAAAACTCAATCGCCGCTCGCCTACTGGCATCCTTGGCTGCGGCAGGAACTTCGTGGCCGCGTGCAGCTAAAGCGGCGATGGCTTGCTCTAGGTCTGCGACCGCCTGTTTTTTGCTAGGATTAATAGCGCTTTGCTCATCAAGGGCAATTTGGCGTAGAGACGACTCGTATCGATCGACAGTGGTATCACCTGCCTGCAGGCGTGGTAATGTCAGATTCACAATTGATAACTGGCCTAGTATATTGTGAATCTGGCTATGCTCGCGACTTCGACCGGCTTCGGCCAGACGGATGGACTGCTGGGTGGTGTGGTCATCGGTGAATGAGAATGTCAGAGCATCTGGGTCAGTTGAAGATCGGCGACTACGTACTCTGTCGCCTGCTCGGAGTCCGTTTGATGAGTGGTTAATCACGTAGCCGTTGGCGTGCTCGTCCATCATGACAGTCAGGTCATCTGCACCATAGGCCTGCTGGTCACGATCTGAAAGTTCAAACTGTCGGAGTTTATAATACATAACACCGAGGTCCTTACGTGATGGTTATTTCCTTTATTAAATCAAGCATGTCACCTGGGGTCATGGTTGATTTAAGTATGCACCGATCGGCTCCTGATTTTGTAGCTTCGATTTCAACTTTGCGGTCTATCATATTGCTAAAAAGGATGATGCTAGTCGCACTCTTATGCTCTTTGCTATATTCATCTAGGAATTCCATTCCAGACATAATCGGCATCTGCAGATCCAGTAATATGACGTCATAGTGATTGGCCGTAGCGAGGTCTAGCCCCTCCCTGCCGTTACTAGCGGTATCAACATGGTGGCCGTCAGATTGCATAGTAAAGGCATACGCCTCCTGTAAGGGGATGTCATCCTCTATTATAAGTATTTTTGCCACGAACTTGATATTCCTTTGCTATGAATGTATTACTACTATCTTACCCCTTTCTAATAGAAAGGGGTAGTCTAGCGCGGAACTTAGACCCTACACCAGGCTCTGACTGCACCGTAATGGATCCGCCATGTAGGTTTACGATGTGTCGGGCTAGGTATAGCCCAAGGCCTGATCCGCTAATATCTCGGCTCGATTCGTTATCTATTCGACTGAAGCGTTTAAATAATGCAGGTAAATCTTTTTTATCTATACCGATACCGCTGTCTTCGATTTCCATATAGACCGACGTGTCGTTAGCGCGTAAATTAATAGACACTCGTCCACCGTCGGGGGTGTATTTGATGGCATTGGATATTAAGTTATCTATTACCATCTGGAACAGATTGGAGTCTGCATTGACCAGTATTGGTCGGCGAGGCTTATTGAATTTTAGTTTATGGTTCTTTTCTTCGGCACGGACTTGATGGTTTGGCAGCGATAGATCGATTAAGTGCCGTAAATCAACCAGCTCTTTTTTAATTTTAATTTTTCCGGATTGAATTGAGGCTAGATTAAGAAGCGTATCAATAATAGCTAGCTGCCTGTCGTTAGCGTCGTAGGCTTTTTTGACAAACTCTGACTGCTGAGGTGACAGTTCACCCGCCCTATCATCCACCAGGATTGATAGATAAGCCTTAACCCCGCTGGCAGGCGTCCGAAGTTGGTGTGAAGCAAGTGATACAAATTCGTTTTTTGCAATGTCAAGACGGTGTTGCTCGGTGATGTCCCGGGCGATACCTACTAGTTTAGTGACTTTTCCATTATCATCCAGTATAGGCTTGCCTTCACTGTGTATATGCCTGATAGATCCGTCATGCAGCACTATACGATGATCGATTACAAAAGGCTGTCTGTCACGGACGCATTTTGTAATAACGCTATCAAAATCTTTGGCGTCATCTGGATGGATCATATCCATATAGGCGCCATAAGCAATAGACTTTGGGTGCTTAGGTAGTTTAAAAATACGAATAAGTTCGTCTGACCAAATAATCGTATCGGTTTCTATGTTCCATTTCCAGCTACCGATATGGGCAATTTCTTGAGCATAGGACAGTGCCCGAAGGTGCTTTTCGATCTCTCGTTGTTTTTCGGTTAAAAGTTTGGTGATAAAGTTAACCGCAATAGCAATCACTATGAATATAGCTGGGAAAAAAATAACTGTACTAAATACATATGACCCGTCAGATCTAAGGGTCGGATCCAGTGCGCCGAGTGACTGGACTACGTTAAGATAGTCAGCCAGGATCAAACTTGTGTACGCCAAGGTGCTGGCGGCTGCAGCTGTATAAGCCGCCCTGTGTCCAAATATAGCCGCCGATATTAATATTGGCACAGCGTAAAGTATTGGACTGCGACTTTCAATGCCGCCATTAATAAATATAAATGAACTAATTAGAAAAATATCAACCAGAATCCAGGCAACCGCTAGAAGTCTAAAATAGCGTTCGCTATGGTCTTTTCTAGCTAGCAGATAAAAAACTAGGTTGCTAGCGAGTGCCACCCCCAGCAGTAGTGAGTCGTGCTTGACTTGGTCGCTAATGCCTTCGCTTAGCAATAGAGTCAGTAGTCCAGGTAGGCCAATTACAAGCAGTAGCAGTAGCCGGGCAAATACATACCAGCGTACGGCTCGTGATGGCGTTACGACTTCTGTTAGGCTATACATCCTACTGCCTATTATATACAAGCTAGGCAAGCTTGATTGAAAAAAGAGCGACTGCCACTGCGGCAGTCTTGACACAACTTGACATAAGCGTTACTATAGTTCTTGTGTGTTTTGAAATGTGAGGTGGAAAAACACACACGTGACCTCTGTTGTCTAAATAATTCTATATTAATAATTAATCCGGCAACATTAAAAAATAGGCTCACAAGGAGGGTGAAAATAATGCGTTTAATTGCTGCTTATGCATTTGCCTTTGCCAGCGTTTTAGCGCTAGGTTCTGGCACGCAAGTGGCTATGGCCACACAGAATGAAAGCAACACAGAAAACTCGTCGCAGTACATCACGATTGAAAGCGGTGACACGCTTGGCAAGATCGCTGACAAGCACAACTCGACAGTAAAACGTTTGTTCTTTGCAAATACTATCGTAAAACATCCGGACGTCATCTATGCTGGTGATGAATTGCGGATACCAAATAAAGATGAGGAATTAACCCCTCGACAAGTACCAGCAAATTCTACCACAACACACGTATCCCCTAGTTCGCAGTTAGCTGCTCCGGCGTTGCCAACGGCACCTGTACAGGCTACACCGGTTCCGCAGCAACAGCCACGGACACAGACAACAACTGCGCCAGTAGCCAGTGGCAGCGTATGGGACCGACTGGCTCAATGCGAGTCTGGCGGTAACTGGTCAATTAATAGCGGTAATGGCTATTACGGCGGACTGCAGTTCATGCCGTCTAGCTGGCGAGCTGTCGGCGGCACAGGATTGCCTAGCGAGGCCAGCCGAGAAGAGCAGATCACTCGCGCCGAGCAGCTTCGTGCCATTCAAGGATGGGGCGCGTGGCCTGCTTGTTCAGCCCAGCTTGGCTTACTATAAAAGATAGCCGCCCTGACACCTGTCATATCTAGGTGATTAGTTAATTTTAAACCTCCCCATGATCTCACCACTCGCGGGGAGGTTTTGCATTCCAAGGACTGCTATACTGGTAACTATGAAAGTATCATTTTATTTTGACCCCAGCTGCCCATTTAGCTGGATTACTAGCCGATGGTTGCTGATGGTTGCGGGCCAGCGTGACCTATCGGTGGACTGGAGACCGTTTAGCCTAGCACTAAAAAACGACGAGCTTAGTGGCGGCAGTGAGTCGCCCTATGCTGATGCGCACGTGGCGTCCCATCGAGTGCTTCGAGTTATGCTAGCCGCCAGCAGCGACGTTAGTTTAATCGATTTGTATACAGACTTTGGCATTGCTCGTCACGTGGCAGAGCAGGAACTGGATGACGATTTGATTAAGGACGTACTAACTAGGCGAAGCTTGCCGATAGATTTACTAGAAGCGGCTAATGACGAAAGCTATGACAAAGAGCTATCAAGCCACATTGAATCTGCCACGGAAGTGGTCGGTGATGACATAGGTGTGCCTACGATTGTATTTCATTCTAGTGATGGATCGCGTAGTGGTTACTTCGGACCCGTCCTAAAGCAGCTACCTGATATCGACGAGGCACTGAAGCTATGGGACGGACTATCTGCGCTTGCGACTAGTACTAGCTTCTATGAACTGAAGCGCAGTGGGATTGGCAGCCCTGATGTATTTAGCACGGCCAGGTGCTAAATACTTTCGTCGCTTTTTAGTTCAGAAAACTTAGCTGCCATTGTGGGGTTGCCACGCGTTAAGCGCTTGATCGTTAAGTCTTCGGCTTTTTTGTTAGCCAGTCGTAGGTTGTCCTCGGAGCGCAGTAGGTTTTCTTTGGTTTTTTGAAGCTGTGCGATTGTTTTGTCTATACCGTCGACTGCTGCCTGGAATTTACGGCTAGCGAGGTCATAGTTGCGAGCAAAACCGTCTTTAAATTTGTTCATGTTGTCTTCAAAGTTAGTGATGTCGATGTTTTGAGACCTCACTAGGGCTAATTCTGACTTATATTGCAGCGAGTTCATGGCTGCGTTTCGCAAAATTGTAATCATAGGGATGAAAAACTGTGGCCGAATGACATACATTTTTTCATATCGATGTGACATATCAACAATACCCGTATTGTACAATTCGTTATCTGATTCAAGCAGCGACACTAAAACGGCGTATTCGCAAGACTTTTCGCGCCGGTCTTTATCTAGCTCTTTTAAAAAGTCTTCGTTGCGTTTTTTGGCGGCAGTTTCATCACCTTCGTTTTTCATTTCAAACATTATTGAAATTATTTCATTACCAGATTCATCAGTTTCGCGGTAGATATAGTCGCCTTTGCTACCGCTGCTAGCATCGTTATCTTTTTCAAAGTAAGCGTTCTTAAAAGCGGTCGAGCGGAGTTTATTAAATTCAATCTCGCAGTGCTGCTCTAGTGTTTCGCCTACCATTTTAGTACTAAGCTTTGCCTTCATGTCCTTGTAATAGGCAATCATTTCATCTTTGCTTTTTAGTTCGTTTTCGTACTTGTCCCTGAGGGATGATGCTTCGAGTCTCTTTTCGTAGTCTTTATTTTTCAGTTCACTGGCAATCTGGTCGCGCTCGCGTTCAATCTTGCTGACTGCTTCAGATAGGGCTAGCTTTTTTTCATTATCCACTGCTTCTAGCTTTGCTTTTAATTGTGCTATTTCGGCATCTTTTTTGGTAGCTTCTGACTGCAGTTTATTTTTAACATTTGCTTCAGCTAACTTGGTGGCGTGTTCTTTTTCTTTTTCTAGCATCGATATGCGCTCACTTAATTCGCGCTCTTTGATTTTTAATTCTAACGCCTTTTCGCGTTCAATCGCTTCGGTAGATTTTTTTAGCTCGGTCTCGAAAGCCTCTTTTTTAATCGAATTCACCACGCTAGCGATCGAGGTCTTGTCTATATCCATATCGTGGATTGATTTTAGGTCAATCAAGTCCCCTTTTTTGCCGTCTTCCTGCAAAATTAATGTGTTTTCGTCCTGAATTGATACTTTAAGTACTTTCATTTAGCTTCGCTCTTGCTTGCCCTGCGGTTTATTCGATATTGCTTGATAGTTCATACTGAGTGATTTGATTTATTCGTCGGCTGTGGCGCTCTTCATTAGTAAACGGCTCACGTATAAATAGATCTATCAGATGCAGCACCTGGTCTTCGCTGTGCTGCCGAGCGCCGATAGATATCACATTAGCGTTATTATGCTGGCGAGCTAGTTTGGCGGTGTCTTCATTCCATACTAATGCCGCTCTGATTCCTCGAACTTTATTGGCAGCTATCTGCTCGCCATTGCCCGATCCGCCAAATACTACACCAAGCGCATCGATACCAGCTACCTGGTCACGCATAACGGCTTCGGCAGCATTGATAATAAATTCCGGATAATCATCGTTCGGATCATATTCATAGGCTCCGTGATCAATTACCTCATGCCCCTGGCTTTTTAAGTGGTTAAGCAGTGTGTTTTTAAACTCTAGTCCGGCGTGGTCAGTAGCAATATGAATCTTCATATATAACATTATACCTGTTTTGCCACCGACTGTCGCGCTATGCGGCTGCTAGTGGGGCCTTGCGGGCTTACTATGCTACTCTGATGGCGTACAGAATCGTGCGCTTATCATACGCGACATTAACTGGGTCATAAAGTCCCTCGCAGGTTATGATAGTCAGGCTCTGCACCTCGTCCCTATACGGGTAGAGTGCTTTTTTCATATCAACGTCTTCGGCGTAGCGCTGGTAGCTTTCGGCGACTTCATATTTTAATATGCTGCCACCGTCGCCAGTAATTTCGATACTGTCACCCACTTCGAGTTCAACCAGTCTACGGAATACCGCCGGCTTGGTGTCGCTGCCGTAGTGGCCATCCAGCAGCATGGCATACTCATCTTCCCCGGCCCGAGCGCTTTTATCATACCACCCAACCAGCTCATCAGTGTCGGGGGCGGCCATTAGTCCGTC
>CAZEGC010000023.1:8459-12677 GCA_964511635.1 uncultured Candidatus Saccharibacteria bacterium
TTTTATCATACCACCCAACCAGCTCATCAGTGTCGGGGGCGGCCATTAGTCCGTCTGCAGTTAGGCCAACCGGCTCGACTGCGGCATCAACACCTATCTTGCTAATCCTGATCCGAACTGGCACTTCGGAGGTGTTTTCGAACTGGTTGTTTTCAGTCGTTTTCTCTGCAGTAGGAGTTTCAATGCGTTGTTCAATTGGTCCAGTCGAGGGTGCATCGTAGCCACCATAGGCTATATGTGCTGCACTGCCGAGTATGGCAATAACTAGGAGCACCCAGATTAATCGCCTAGCTAGACTGGGCTTTTTAGGTGAAAACTTCATATCCATTAATTTTAGCAAAATTTCCCGGGCTCTTCTCCGCAAGACTTGGCTGGGTGATTTGCGACAGTCCTAGCTACTTAATTAGCTACTGAAGTATTTGGCACGCCAGGAATGATGACTTCGTCGTCTTCATCTTCGTCGTCGTCACTAGTGTCAGGTAGTAGTGAGTCACCGGTGCCATCGTTCGCATCAAAGTTAAAGGTGTTTTCAGGCGTGGTGGAGTTCATTGAGCCCCATAGCTCGTTGTGGTCGGCATCGCGTAGTGTGAAGTAAAAGTCTATATTACCGTTAGCCCTTATGACGTCGGTTATGTTGTCGCCAAAATTGATTACCCACTGGCTGTCGACAGCGCTATAAGTAACTGTTACGCCGGCATTAGTAAATTCAGTTGCGCAGTCGAGGTTATTGCCTGTCCCACACGTAGATCCACCGTATGGATTGGCCGCATCAGCGTAAACACTAAATTCAGGTAGTATATCCTGTAGCGAGTGATCGATTTCTAGTTCGTGCACGTCGCCATCATCCTGGACGCCAACCGTTAATACTAGACTTGCGCCACCTGGCACCTGATCTATATTCGATGTTACCTGAATGATGCTTGATGCGTTCACGGCAGCTACTAACCAGCTAAAGGCCAGCATGGTTGCCGCAATAATAGATGCCGCTACCAGGCCAAAGTTTTTAAAATTTTGTTGTAGATTAGTTGTTGCTCGCATGGGTTACTAAATCCTCTCTATCTTACTTTCTATCTTCATTACTACTTTAAGTATTATGCACCCATCATGACACAGCCAGGCTATTATGTAAAATTAACGGGCAGCTAATAAGCCAGCCTATGCGGAAGCTAGGTAAGTATAAGATAGGTTTCCTGCGCCCAGCCCTGCCTCTGTACTTAGCCGTTGTTATTTTTTATTTTTAGGCCGAGGCTTTAGTGCACCATCATTCATTTCATAAACAGCGTCACAGTATTCTAAAAGTCGAGTGTCATGGGTGACCATAATGGTGGCTTTTTTACGTTCGTGAGTTTCACGGGCCAGCAGCTCTACGACCTCGAAAGCTTTTTTAGTATCTAGACTGGCAGTCGGCTCATCGGCAAGTATCAGATTTGATTCGCCGTAAAGCACTTTGGCAATCGCCACTCGTTGCCTTTCGCCTCCGGACAGGTCGCCTGGGTATTTGCCAGTTAGCCTTTCGACACTTAGGCTTTTGAAGATATCATCAATAGTATCAGGGTCACTTTTTCGTTTTAGAACCTTATCAATTAACTTCAGTTGATTTTCGATTGTCAGGTACGGCACCAAGTTAGATGTCTGCAGGATAAAGCCAACTTCTAGCAGGCGAATCCGAGATAACTGCTTTACAGACATGCTGGTTATATCCTGATTATTCACGGTTACTGAACCGCTTGAAGGATTCTGCAGGCCCCCAGCAATTGTCAGGAAGGTGCTTTTGCCAGATCCAGATGGCCCAACCACCGCGACGAATTCACCAGCTTTTATGGAAAAATCTGTTGGCTCCAGGGCAGTAATTTTTTTACCAGCTTGTTCAAACTCACGACTAGCGCCTTTTAGCTCTAAAATCGCTTTATTGTTTTTCATTATTCAATTGCCTCCACTGGGTCAATTTTTGCAACGGACCGGACTGATGCCACGCCACCAACCATCGCACAAATCATGAATAAGACCACAATGCCACCAAAGAACAGTACGTTAACTGCAAACGGCACCGTGCCCTCTAGTAGTGTACCAGTTAGGAGTGCCAGTGCCATACCAACGGCTAGACCAAACAAAGACAGTACAGCTACCTGAACCATGACTGATCGGCCAATGTAGCTACTGGGCACTCCTTCGGCCTTGAGCACGCCAAAAATGCTTTTCTTTTGCATGGTTAGGATGTATATGAATATGGCCAACACGAAGGCCGCGATACCAATCAAAAATCCAATCATCAGACTGAACGTCAAAACCTGTGCTTGGTAGCCAGGAAGTGCGAACGCGAAGTCGCGTATCGTCTGCCACTGAGTTCGATCAGTCGAATACTCTGACTTCTCGCTACCTCTGGTGACGATAGCACTAACGGTAGTTTCGTCGCGCATACCCATCATGCCTGAAACTTCACTGGCGGCTGCTCGCCAAGTATCTAGTGTCATATAAACTACTGGTGACGTCTGAAAGGTCAAATCATCCACTATGCCGACGATTTCGTATTCAGTTTCGGTGCCAGTTAATGTAATGGTGTCCCCTGTCGCAATTTCGTCACTGATGGCATTACTTACCACTACTTGATTGTTTTCTGTCATCTTTTCGCCTGACTTTACCTCAGGCATCAAAAAGCCATCAGGGTCTACGCCAAACAGTGAAACGTCGTCAGATTCATCGAGCTCAATAGTGGCTGCCCCGACACCTAGCAGGGCGGTGTCCTCACTCCTCAGGTCCCGATAGTCGGACTCAAACAGCAGTGACCTAGCGATGTTATTGTTAGAAGTTTTACTCAGGATTATGCCACTTGCATCCCAGGTATCAATTGCTGCCGTGTAGCTAGAGGCTAGCCCGTATGCTAGTGAGGTAAGGAAAAAAACCAGGTAACTAACTAGCACTATCACGACGGTTATGAGTATAAATCGTGACTTTTCTTTTATTATTTCATTAATTGCAAGAAACATTTCGACTAATTATAACACCTCTATGAGGTTGTCGAGTTGATTAATAAAAAATAAGGTGGCACTTTATAGGCCACCTTATCTGTAGCGATCTAAATTACTTCTTTTTAGAGCTGATCGCGACCTTCTTCGGCTCGGGTAGAGGCTCTAGTGGAACGCTAATCTTTAAGATGCCGTCATCTAGCTGCGCTTCGATTTTTTCAACGTTGGCACGCTCTGGCAGGGCAACTCGTCGATAAAAGCTGCTCGAGCTTTCGCGTACTACATATTGCTTGTCCTTATCCTCGTTTTTTTCATAGCGCTCTGCACTAATTACCAGACCACTGTCTTCGACCTGAATATTGACATCTTTTTGGTCAAAGTTTGGCAAGTGGGCTTCGACAAATAATGTATTGTCCCTGGTGTATACATCAGTTGTTGGAATGTTTACACCTTTTAGGGACGACATTAAATCGTCACCAAAGAATTGTTTCTGCAAAGCAGATAGCTCTGCAAATGGATCCCACCGAATTAGGCTGCTCATACTTTCCTCCTTTCGTCATTATTTAAGTAATGTCTTCAGAGAAGCGTATATGCTTCTGTATCTATTATTATATAGAACTAGCACTCTCATGTCAAGAGTGCTAGTTTATGGCTATACCAGCCTTGTTGCGTGGGACGCTTGGTTAGTTAGATGCATGGACACATATAGAACTTCTCCTTTTTGATTTATTTATATATCCCGGGAGGTTAGCGTGCGATTTGTTTTGCAGGAGTCAGGCAGTGCTGGCAGTTTGAATGGCAGTATTTACGAATATGCTGATCGGCTAGCTCAAGTAGTGGCAATATTGTTTCAGTGTTGAGTGAGTAATAGCGACTTTTGCCTATCGCCTGCATGCTGACGCACTCGCAGGCCTGAAGTTTCTTAAGGCTGTGCGATACGGCTGATTGTTCCTGGCCGGTACCTTCGGCGATACTAGAAACGTTTTGGGGTCCGTTGTCTTTTAGATACTGCATTATATCTAGTCGGCTATCCGATGATAGCGTTGCAAAAAATTGTCTATATGAAATATGGTTCATATGAATAGTTTATCATACGTGCGTACTGTGTCAACCATTTTTGGTACTGCATTCCACGTACGATGTATTAGTCAACATTATAATTTATACAACAGCTTTTTATATCTGTTGTGGGGTGATATAGGTAATATACATATTGACCTATATTGCAAATAGACATATGATGGTACTTGTGTTT
>CAZEGC010000024.1:0-12478 GCA_964511635.1 uncultured Candidatus Saccharibacteria bacterium
GTCTACGAACATAAATCCATCATGCGCTTCATCGTCTATTTGCTTACTCATAACACCTGCGTGAACATACTCAGCACCTGCTTGCTCTAAAAAGCTAGCAGCTATGACAGATGCACCTAGGCATGTTGGAGGAAGCATATTATCGGGATATGAACCGATAAGCTTTGGCGATATGCGCGCTGGATGATAAAAGAATTGTCTACCTTCTTCGTCATATCCTTCTAGTCGAGAATTACGGTTTATCTCCCTGAGTCGCTCATACAGCCAGTCCAAGACATCAATCTGATCTTCGGCTGTCTGCGCATCCTGGTAGTCGCGAATCTTATCATAAACGTCCTGACCTAGCGTTCTATAGGCTTCTGCTAGCAGCGCCTCGCCAAACTGCCTAGCACGGTCTAAAATACGTCTATCAATTTCATCGCTGTACCTACTAGGATGTCGGTAAGGCGATTCGAGCATTATGTCGCTATCACGGTCGTAGCCCTCTCTTGGCTTGGCGTCTATGTCCAGTTTCGGGTCTAGCGCCGTCCTCAGCCCTCGCATACCCAGCCTGGCAATCAGTTTCTCATCATTACTTAACTCGTATGGATCAATCTCAGGTCCTAACGGACGCGACAAGCACGCATCACTAGCAAACTCTACCAACTCTTCAAACAGCGCCCGGTTGGCCGCGTTTTCAATGCGTCTTTGGGCGCTTTCATCTAATAATTCTGTCTCGCCAAACATTATTTTATTACTATACAATTTTTTATTAATTTATCAAAGTAAGTGACGCGGCTTATAGTAATTAATAGCCGCCTCTGTTATACTAACCAGAGTTATGGCATCCAAGCTACCAACAGTTGCAATTATTGGCCAAGCGAACGTCGGAAAGAGTTCGCTTTTTAATCGTCTAGTACGATCAAAACAAGCAATTGTCGCCCGCGAAGCGGGAACAACTCGTGACAACGTGCTCGGAAAGGTTAGCTACCAGGATCACCAATTCTGGCTAGTCGATACTGCGGGGCTAAAAGATCCTAGTGACGAATTTGAAGCCAGCATCCAGGACCAAATCACCGAAGCTGCGGCAGCAGCTGACATCATCTTGGTCGTTGTTGACAGCAGTCAGTACGCTAGCGACCAGGATAAATTAGTCGCTAAAAAAGCCTTACGCAGCAAAAAACCAGTCATCCTACTAGCCAACAAGTCCGACTTAAAAGAATCACTACCTACCGATGAATTTAAGCGCCTAGGCATAAAAACTATTATTCCTACTAGTGCCGAGCACAATCAAGGCATGCGCGATGTCTTAAATGAAATTATCAGCTATATTCCGGCTAAAAAGGAGCGGGAATCAGACGATGTGCTGCGTATCGCACTGATTGGACGACCCAATGTAGGTAAGAGTAATCTATTTAATGCCATGGCTGGCAAGCAGCAGGCGATTGTAGCAAACATTGCCGGTACAACGCGTGATGTTAACCGAGTAGCAATTCGCTACAGCGGCCAAGACATTGAACTGCTAGATACGGCCGGCATGCGAAAACCAGGCAAGCAAGAAGTCGGGATTGAAAAATTCAGTGTCCTTCGCACCCTGCAGGCTATTGAAGAAGCCGACGTTTGCTTTTTACTTATGGATGTCAACGAATTAAATACGCAGCTCGACCAGCGCCTGGCCGGAATCATTGACGAAGCGGGCAAGGGAATGGTAATCGTCGTCAGTAAATGGGATAGTGTCGAAGGCAAAGATGCATACACCCGCGATGCATTGGCGCCGAAGATTTCCTATACATTTAAGTTCACGCCCTGGGCACCGCTAATCTTTACTAGTAGTGTCACCGGACAAAACGTCACAAAATTATTCGATCTAGCGCTGGACATCGACATGCGCCGCAAGCAACAAACCAAGACCCGCGCATTAAATCAGCTGTTACAGGAAGTTATTCAAAAACACCCGCCAGCAGGACTAAAAAACACCCACCCAAAACTGCGCTACATGGTGCAAACTGACGTTGCACCGCCATGGTTCGTAATTTACGGTAGCAACTTAAAACACATTCACTGGAGCTATAAACGCTATCTGGAGCGAAACCTACGCGAAACCTATAACTTTGCCGGTACGCCAATAAGGTTTAGTTTCCGCGACGAGAAACAAATCAAAGCCAACCGCGAAAAAGAAGCCAAGTCAAAGCGCGAATAGAATCATGAAAGTTATTTTTGCTCTTGGCAATCCTGGCGCTCAATACGACGGTACGCGGCACAACGTCGGGTTTCGAGTGCTTGACTACCTAGCGACCGACCGCGGTGCTAGCTTTTCGCATAAACCCAAATTTCACGCACATATCGCAGAGTTAGCAGTGAGCGGCGAAAAAGTCTTGCTAGTAAAGCCTACCACTTTTTATAATGAGGTCGGCACATCTGCGCGGGCAGTTGTTGATTTCTACAAGCTAGATGCAAGCAAAGACTTGCTAACAATCCACGACGACCTAGCGCTACCGTTTGGTACAATTCGAGTTCGACGCAGAGGCAGTTCAGCAGGCAATAATGGAATAAAAAGCTTAAACTCACATCTGGGTGAAGAGTTTTACCGCCTACGAATTGGCATCTATAACGATCTGAGCGATCAAATTCCGGATAGCGACTTCGTCTTGACTAAGTTCACCAAGCGCGAGGTCGACATGCTAGCAGACATTACGGTTGCCAGTGTCGAAATTTTGGAACAATTCTGCGCCGGGACTACTGATGACCATTCCATCACCATGCCGCCAACCATATTGACATAATTAGTATGTTAGTTTAATATAGTGTAGTTCGATTGCTAGAAATAGCTAATTGAATGTAGTATCGACAACCTGCCCACTAGCATCAGAGACCGAGAGGAAGCCAATGCTAGCAACACAAGAAGACATGCAGCTGGTAAGGCAGCTGGAGAGGGAGGCGGAACGTGTAGCTCGCGAGCTCGGGCGAACCCGCGAGGGCCGTCAGAATCTGGAAATCTGCCTCTTGGTGAGCCGACCGCATCCAGCCCTCTGGCGCAAGCGAGGGGGTAGCGGGGAGCGCTCTACGCCCGTGAAGGCGTGGAGGCTTGTCACTTGCAGTGGCGAATGGTGGCTTGATCAGCTCGGTGGCAGGCTACTGAAGAAGACGCCGGACAGCTCGCACGCCGAGCGACGCGTATACAGGCCTCCTCTCGAGGAGCAGGACCGCGAAGCCTTGAGGGCCCTCCTCATGCACCTCAAAGAGAGGTAGCGTGCCCTACTCGTCAGATACAACCAGCCCCGCCGTCCCTCACCGGGCGGCGGGGTGAATCACTTTTATGGAGTTTGACATGATGAGAGTGCCCATCCTAACAGGAGACGACATGAGCACTCGCAAAGAGCCTGCAACAGATATAAGGTCCGCCACTACATATAAGTAACGCCAGACGGGCGCTCAGCTGTCGATGTAATCTTGGAGCGTCAGCGTCTCAAGGAGATTGAGGACGCCGAGAAAAGGCACCGGCGCAAGATGGTAGAACTGTCGCAGCTAGAGGAAGAGGTTCGCGTACTTACTCAAGATCTGGCGCAGGCCAGCGCGGCTCATCATGCCAATCCACCACACCACCACCCCTGGAAAGGGTGGTGGTTTCACTTTTACCCCACAATAAAGCTCGCAACAAAAAAGCACCTGTTTAGCAAGGGTGGGCATCGCTAGCCAGGTGCTTTAGTTGCCCTTCAACCCACCCTATAAGGGAATTAGCGTGACCCACCTCACATCTCAAGAGGTCCGCCGGTTAAAGGGGTTAGTATGCGCGCCTGAGCTTAACGTGAAGAAAGTGGAGGGTAGATACTTAAATCACACTCGCGTGACGCGCAACCTAACATAAGTTAGAATAGGGGGTATAAGGTGCGGTTGGCTGACGAATCAACCAATCGTGATCAATATTAGCACTTATTTGACATGCTGTCAATACTTTTTGTAATAATAATGAATAAAATCAATAGAATTGCACCAGATAAGCATGATTACCTACAGGTTATAAGTAGCATTGCGAAAGTACCAAAAGTATTATATTATCGCGGCTCAGTGCCAGATTCTCGCATCCCAACCGTAGCAATAGTCGGGACTCGCAAACCAACTGCCTACGGTAAAGAAGTAGCATTCACACTCGCTCGTGACCTAGCTGGGCGCGGCATAGCTATCATCAGCGGATTAGCACTAGGGATAGATGCTATCGCCCATCGTGGGGCGCTGGACGTAGGCGGCAGGACATTAGCAATATTAGCAAATGGAGTTGAAAAATTTTACCCCGCCACAAACGCGCAGCTAGCCGAGAAAATCATCAAGTCAGGCGGGGCGATCATTAGCGAACACAGACACACCCCAAATATTAAGCCGTATCAATTCTTAGAGAGAAATCGAATTATTAGCGGTCTGTCTGATGCAGTGATCGTAATAGAGGCCGCCACCAGGAGCGGAACGCTATCCACCGTGTCGCATGCACTAGAACAGGGGAGGGAGGTTTTCGTCGTTCCTGGCAACATTACCAGTCCGCTGTCTGCCGGGTGCAACGCACTACTAAAACAAGGTGCGCACCCAATTACAAGCGCCAGTGATGTACTGGAAGTCGTGGCTCCAAGGGCCACACTAAACCAGGGCACGCTAGCACTAGGCTCAACACCACTAGAGGACGAAATCTTAAGTCTGATTAGAAGTGGTGTGCGGGATGGCGATGAGCTACAGAAACTATCCAGCGCCAGTGTCAGCGAATTCAGCCAGGCACTAACTATGCTAGAAATTAATGATGTAATTAAACCTTTAGGTGGTAACCACTGGGCCCTAAAATAATATAGTGATACATATCAGAATTTTCTATTTACTTACTAGCGAGTAAATTATATAGTAGGCACTAATCGATGAGCCGCTTCCGGCTCCGATGAACCTTCGAATAGAAAGGAGTGCTGTTGTCTGGCTATGCGCCCACCCTGGATGACAACCCAAGCCCTACCATCATTGTTCGACGCAAGAAACGGAACGGTCGAAAGAAGTCGTTCTGCCCTGTGGCCGGCAAGCGAATGACCCGCTACACTGACGAGTACGAGGCTGGTCAAACGGCTAAATTTGCTGCTCGCAGGGGGGCATCGCCTGCAACCCCTATATGGTGCGAGCCCTGTAACTGCGCTCACCTCCTCCCATTTCGAAAGGAGATGTGCCAGAGCGCCCGCAAGTACAAGATTCGCTACCAGACTGAGCAGGAGGCACTAATAGCCAGCGTGGAGCTTCGTGAGCGGGGCCTCGGTCGGTTCAGGCTCTACGAATGCCCCTCATGTCCGCAGGGCGTATGGCACCTGACCAGTATCCGGGGCGAGGGATAGTCCCTCGCCCCTCAACCTCCTTTCTATTCGATATAATTTAGTAACTTGCAATTTAAAAAAACTTGCGTAGTATAAGACGTTGTGCGACAGTAAATGAAGCATAACCTTTTTATGAGTAAAAACCTAGTAATAGTAGAGTCCCCAGCAAAAGCCAAGACCATCGAAAAATTCCTTGGATCTGATTTTACGGTCAAAAGTAGTTTTGGCCATATTCGTGATTTACCTAAAAAAGGCATGAGTGTCGATATTGAAAACGGTTTTGAACCTAGTTATGAAATAACGCCCGACAAGAAGAAAACCGTTTCAGAACTAAGAAAAGCTGCCAAAGCTGCCGATACCGTCTGGCTCGCAAGCGATGAAGACCGCGAAGGGGAGGCGATCGCCTGGCACTTAACCGAAGCTCTTAAGCTGAAGGTGAGTGACACCAAGCGGATTGTTTTTCACGAAATCACTAAGCCTGCTATCACTGAGGCTATTAAAAATCCGCGCACAGTTGACGTTAATCTGGTAAATGCACAGCAAGCCCGCCGCGTACTTGATCGAATTGTTGGATATGAACTTTCTCCTGTTTTGTGGAAAAAAGTTCGTCCAAGCCTCAGCGCTGGCCGCGTGCAATCCGTGGCGGTTCGCATTATTGTGGAGCGCGAACGCGAAATTACCGCGTTCGAACCAGTTGCTACATTTAAATTAAAGACTGCCTTTACGTTAACGGATGGCACCGAACTAGCGGCTGAATCGCCAACAAAATTTGCTAGCGCAGACGACGTTGAGAAAGTATTAAATGAATTTTCTGCCAGCGACTTTTCTATTTCGGATATTACCAAAAAGCCAGGTACCCGCAGCCCAAGCGCACCTTTTACTACCAGCACCCTGCAGCAAGAAGCTAGCAGCAAGCTAGGCTTTTCACCCAAAAGTACCATGATGCTAGCGCAGCGACTTTACGAAGCTGGCCATATTACATATATGCGAACCGACTCTGTCAACCTATCTAAGCAGGCCTTAGGGGAGATGACAGGCTACATCAAAGACACATACGGCGAAAAGTATCATCAATTTAGAACATTTAAATCAAAATCAGCCAGCGCCCAGGAAGCCCACGAGGCAATTCGACCAACTAGCGTTGCCCGCGAAGTAGCTGGTGCCGACCAGCAGCAAAAGAAACTATACAGCCTCATCCGACGCCGCACACTTGCAAGTCAAATGGCTCCGGCAACGCTTGAAAAAACTACCATTGCTATCGCTGCTAGCAAATCGAGTGAAACACTAGAAGCCAAAGGGGAGGTGGTAGTCTTTGACGGGTTCCTTAAAGCATACGGCCGAAGCGGTGATGACACCCTACTACCACCCGTAGCAAGTGGCGACAAGGTAACGCTCGTGAGCGCCTCAGCACTAGAGACCCTTTCCCGCGCACCCGCCCGCTATACAGAAGCCAGTCTGGTTCGCAAACTAGAAGAAATGGGCATAGGGCGACCCAGCACCTATGCACCTACAATCTCTACCATCCAAACCAGGGGATACGTTGAGCGTGGTGATGTCGAGGGGGTAGAGATGCAACTTACAAAGCTAACTCTTGAAAATAATGAGGTCACAAAATCCACTGAGGCAACAGTGGTTGGAAGTGACAAAAACAAACTAGTCCCCACCGATACAGGCAATGTGGTGACGGATTTTTTGGTAAAATTCTTCCCTCGTATTGTTGATTATGACTTTACAAAAACAGTTGAAACTCAATTTGATGAAATTGCGGATGGTAAAAAAGACTGGCGAAAAGTTTTAGATGAATTTTACGGACCTTTTCATGAAACTATTGAAAAAAGCGCCGATATTTCACGGGCCGAAGCAACGCAGTCGCGTGAAATTGGCACTGATCCAAAATCAGGAAAACCAGTTAGCGCACGTTATGGCCGCTTTGGACCGATGATTCAAATTGGCGATAAGGATGATGAAGAAAAGCCTAAGTTTGCCAGTATCCCAGAAGGTATGAGTGTCGAAACAATAACGCTCGAACAAGCCTTGACATTATTTACGCTACCTAGGGCAGTTGGGGAAACCGAAGACGGCACAGAAATCCTGGCAAACACCGGCCGGTTTGGGCCATACCTAAAGGTCGGCAGCGTTAACGTATCAATCCGCGGCGAAGATCCGTTCTCGATTGATCAAAGTAGCGCTAGGGAAATTATTAGCGCTCACATGAAAAAATTAGCCGAACGCAATATCGCTGATTTTGGTGATGGCGTAAAAGTGCTAAACGGTCGCTATGGCCCGTACATTACAGATGGCAAAAAGAACGCCAAGATCCCTAAGGGCACCGAACCAAAAGATATTACCCACGAACAGGCAAAAGAAATACTAGCAAACGCCCCAGCAAAAAAAGCTCGACGCGTCGTGAAACGTAAGAAGTAATCGCTGACGTAAGCTGTAACCATTTAAACAATTCCTCTTTTTTGGCTTTGAATACTTCGTACTGAAGCTTGCAGTTGCGGGGGCATTTTACTAGGTCGCGCGTAGCTATTTATCTGGGTGAGTGCAGTGATGAATTCTAGCAAGACTAACTTGAAGCACCTACGAATCACAACACAAAGAAAAATATTTAAAACTTTCAAAACATCTGCTATCTACGACGTCTACTTCATGCTATAATAAATTAAACGTACTATGTGTTTGACATTACAGTTTTTTTGTTTTATAATGTTTATATACGTTTAATACGAAACTATAATTCTGAGGTGGACTACAGAGAGGAAGAGAATGAGCGACACCCCCAATCCAGAGTCAACTGTCGACCTAAAAGCAGCCGTAAATGACATCCTGGCAGTCATAGAGCAGGAACGAGAGCGAGAAATCATCACGCGTCGATTCGGGCTTTACGACCGCAAAGAAACTCTCGAACGAATCGGCGAGCTGCTCGGAATTACCCGTGAGCGTGTCAGGCAGCTAGAAAAAGCTATCCTAATTCGCCTAAAAATTGCCGTCGAGGACGGCAAGATCGAGTCTGTCCGTCCGGTCGAAAAGGAGGTCGTCAGACACCTAGTAGAACTAGGCAGGTTCGCACGAATTGAAAAATTAACTGAAACCTTACTGAATGAAAAGCCAGATGGCATCGACAAAGCTCACGCCTCATTCCTAGCGGAGCTACTTCCGACATTAACAGTTATTACCGAGAATGATAATTACCATCACGCTATTGGAATTGCCGAGTACGGCACCGACAAAGAAGTGCGCCTAAGGGTGGACGGAATTGTTAAGGCTATCAAAAAACACGGTGAACCGATTACAATTAAAGACCTACATGACAAGCTAGATTACGAACACCCAAACCATGTACAGGCACTTGCGAGCGTTAGTAAGCACCTAGCACACCTAGGTGAAAAGTGGGGGCTAGCAAAATGGCCAGCCGTTAACCCTAAGAATATACGTGATAAGATTTATGTCATACTAGAGGATAACGGGAAGCCAATGCACTTTTCGGAGATTGCAAAAGCTATCAAGGAAAGCGACTTCAAGCGTCGAAACGTCACCACTCAAGCCATTCACAATGAGCTAATAAAAGATGAACGCTTCGTGCTGATTGGAAGGGGAATATATGCCCTAGACAGCTGGGGGTTCAGCCGTGGAACAGTTGCTGATATCATATCGGACGTCCTGAGGAATTCTGACGAACCACTGCACCGCGACGAAATAGTTCGCCGGGTCCTAAAGAGTCGTCAAGTTAAAGAAACTACTATTTTGCTTAACCTACAAAGCAAATCGCAATTCAAGCGCGTGGCCAAAGCTACCTATACGCTAGCTGAAGAACCAGCGAAAGAAGCTGCTGCACGTTAACGAGCGAGAAAGGTTTGCAAACCGCGCCATAGAGTGCGACAATAAGGATAAACATGGACGTTTTCTCTTGGTTTATCAATACACTACTGCAATGGTATGTTTGGCTGCCGATTGTACTTATATTCGGATACTTAACGTGGCGCAACAATAAGCGCCTAGAGGTTATAAAATCAATCGACAGCACGCTTTTAGTGCTTGAAATTCCTAAAACTAATGACAAATCAGAATTAGCAGCTGAGCAGTTGTTTGCTAGTTTGCATGGTATATTGCGCGACAAAAATGAACTTAAACTAAACGGCGGTGTCCAGGAACACCTGAGTTTTGAAATTGCTTCAGTTAACGGTCAAATTAGATTTTACGTCTGGGTTCCTACAACGCTACGGAGTTTCGTAGAAGGTCAAATTTATGCCCAGTATCCGACCGTTCAAATCCATGAAGCAGATGAAGATTACGTTAGCCACGAACGTGATCATAGCGTGGTTTACACTTCAGAAATAGTCCCGACAGAAAACGAAGTACTACCAATCAAAACTTTCCAAAGTTTTGAAGTTGACCCACTAGCGGGTATTACGGGCACCCTGGCAAAGCTTGAATCCACCGGCGAAGAGCTGTGGGTCCAAGTATTAGTGCGACCATTGCCCGATGAATGGCACCGATCAAGCGAAAAATGGATCTCTAGAGTCAGGCAAGGCAGTGGAGCCTTGCCCCTAGTAGGAGAGGGGATTGGCATGAAATGGCTAGCAGGACTGTTCGAGGCACTGTGGAGGCCACCGGAGCAAGGCGCCGATGGCGGTAGTTCACCTGAAAAGAATTTATCTGAACGGGACAAAATCCGAATCTCAGAAGCAGAGAAAAAAGCTACGAAACTAGGTTACGAAGTTAAAATTCGATTAGCATACCTAGGTGAAAGCAGCGCCAATGCTCGCTTGCGGATGCAGGCTATTGTCGGCACGTTCAAACAGTTTAACAGCACAAACCTGAATGGATTCAAAATGGCAAATGCTAGCTTTAAAAAGGAAGACCTAGCGTCATATAGTTCACGCCTGTTTGTCAAAGACGGCTTTATTCTAAACATCGAAGAGCTAGCCAGTGTGTTTCACTTGCCGCACACCAATGTTGAGACTCCTAATATTGTCTGGGCATCATCAAAAACAGCCGAGCCCCCAGCCAAGCTGCCTATAATCACTGGTAACGATGCGATTGATGAAAACATTAGCGCCTTTGGGTTAACTAACTTTCGAGGAATTAATCATCAGTTCGGAATGCTGCGATCTGATCGCTCACGTCACGTTTATATAATTGGCCAAACCGGTGCAGGGAAGTCAGGTACGCTGGAGCTGTTTACATTAAGTGACATCTTCCATGGACATGGCTATGCGATTATTGACCCGCACGGCGATTTCGCAGTCAATAACATGCGCTTTATACCTGGCAGTCGTTTAAAAGACGTGGTTTACTTTAACCCAGCTGACACTGCCTTTCCACTAGGATTTAACCCGCTTGAAGTCACTAACCCAGAGCAGAAAACAAACATTAGCTCTGAGGTTATCGGTGTACTAAAGCGTATGTTTGGCGACTCCTGGGGGCCAAGACTGGAATATATACTACGTTACACCATCCTAGCCCTGCTAGATCACCCCGACACCACAATGCTTGATATCACCCGAATGCTGACAGATAAACGATTCCGCGAAGAAGTTTTGGCTAGCTGTAAAGACACAGTGGTTCTGCAGTTCTGGCGGGTCGAGTTCGCCAGCTGGAATGATAAGTTCACAGCCGAAGCAATTGCGCCAGTGCTTAATAAAGTCGGGGCCTTTACAGCTAACCCCATAATTCGAAATATTATTGGGCAACCAAAAAGTACGTTTAATATTCGTAAAATAATGGATGAAGGCAAAATACTAATTGTAAACCTGTCAAAGGGCCTAATCGGTGAAGATAACGCCGCAATTTTAGGGTCATTCATGGTCACTAAAGTTCAGTTAGCCGCCATGAGCCGGAGTGATATTGATAGAGTAGAGGACAGGCGTCCATTCTACCTATACGTTGATGAATTTCAAAACTTTGCGACCGATTCATTTGCTACCATCTTATCAGAAGCCAGGAAGTATGGATTGAATCTAACGGTTGCCAATCAATACATATCACAGATGAGCGACACCGTTCGTAATGCCGTATTTGGAAATGTCGGCACCATGATTTCATTCCGTGTATCCGCAGATGACGCGCCGATTTTAGCAAAACAGTTTGAGCCCCAGTTCGAGGCTGGTGATTTGCTGCAAATGCATAATAGGAATTTTATAATCAACATGGTAATACAGGGTGAAAAAGCTCCAGCTTTTAGTGCACGTACGCTCGAATTGCCGCCACCTCAAATCGACAACACTGGACGCATTATCGAATACACCCGCTTGAATTACAGTAAAACCCGTGAAGAGGTCGAGCAAGCGATCGATTCAATCATACAGCCACCCAGCCACCTTAAAGCCGCCGGTAGTAAAAGGACGCAGCGAGGCAGCGGGGCAAGTAGCAGCAACAGGCAGGCTCCTGCGGCGAGCTCCCAAAACATTAGCTCCACTTCGCAGGATATAGATAAAACTCAGTCCAGTGCAACCGAAACCAAGCCTAAGAAAAAACGCACCCGCAGTAGGAAGCGCAAAAAACCAACTAACACCGATGACACTAGCGCTACAGGCGGCGTTAGAGACTCAGCAGCGCAGCAGGTAAAGCCAGCGGACGAAGCCCCGGCTAAGTCCCTATCTCCAAAAAATGATAGCAACAAAGAAGTAGTGCTAAAGGTAAAATAACTTAGCACGCTACCTTAACCTTAGGCGAAGCTAATTATAATAGCACTAAAGGTAAAAAAAGAACATTTATAGAACACTTAATATGGCGGGTATTTTTACGGTCATCAATTATTTAATTTTCGCATAATTAGCACGTTTATATTGAAACGTTACAAAACCTAGCTGGCAAACACCGCAAACGTAACGTAAGGCAAATTAGCTACCAAATCTGTGGGGCAGAAGACGTGAAGAGCGAAGCTAGGAAAAGTAAGAATAAATAATCCAGCAAGCATGGGTAGCGGGATACGTACTACAAAAAGCTATATATATTTAGCGTCGCACAATATACCTTTTACGACATTAAGTATTAGATTCTATTATGTATGTAGGCTCGTCCGTATAAACCCCTATTTACCCTAAAAGAAGGGGGTAGCAGTCTTACTACGCCTTCACGCGGGGTTTATGATAGTCATTTTATTTACGCGGACTCTTTTCGCTTCTAACGCCTGACACTTAATATGCGGGGGGCTTTATCAC
>CAZEGC010000025.1:0-8993 GCA_964511635.1 uncultured Candidatus Saccharibacteria bacterium
AGTATGCCTATTACTACTATGACAATGAGTAACTCTACTATGGTGAAGGCTTGGTGGGTTTTGTTTCTTGACGTTATCATGCTTAAGGATAGTTTAGCATATGCTAGAAATAAGCTAAAAGAACAGTAGAGACCTGGCGGCCTCTACTGTGGTGGTACTTACTGTGCTGGTTGTGTATTGTGCTGCCTAACCAAGTATCTATTGAGTTTGTTCCTATTGCAGAGGGCTATCTGTGTAGGTATGCAGGTTAGCTATTAGCGGCGGAGTGATGGTGATGCGGTATCTTTTGTATAACCCTCATTACTTTTGTCAGCAAAAGTAATTAAAGTACTTATTCGTACTTCAACCGCACCCCCGCCTCATCGGCCAACTGGAAAATCCAGCGCTGGAGGCGCTCCTGCTGGTGAGTTTGAACGCTATTTTCTTCCATCATGCGCTCCATGCGTGTCATGTGAGCATCGAGGATGCCGTAAATACGATTGACATCAGTCTTCAGCTCAGCAACATCAGTCTTCAGTTCAGAGACATCCGCCTCTAGCCTATCGAACCGCTCATCCACCGCGTCAAACCGCTTATCCACACTGCCTGCAAATTCAGTCAAGGCAGTCATGATTTGGTCGTTAGTTACATCCTTTGTCATACAACTAGTATATCAAAAAAGCCGCTTATAGCCGCGGCTTTTTATGGTAGTTTCCTGTAGGCCCTATTCGCTAACGCCTAGCTCGATTCGCTTGAACTGGCGCACCACAATGTTCTCACCTAAACGAGCTATGTGGTCTTTGATTAAATCGCCAACCGTCATCTTTTCATCCTTGATATATGTCTGGTTCAAAAGCACCTTATCAGCAAAGTACTTTTTCACTTGGCCATCGACAATTTTTTCAGCAATATCCGCAGGCTTGCCCTCACTAGCTACGCGCTCGGCAGATTCTGCCCGAACTCGTTTGACTTCCTCGCTCGGAATGTCGTCTTCGGTAACGTAAACTGGTGACATAGCGGCAACTTGCAGTGCAATTTCGTGTGCCAAAGTCTTAAAGTCTTCTGTCCTAGCCACAAAATCAGTTTCACAGTTGACCTCAACCACTACACCGATTCGGCCGCTGTGAACGTAGCTGTCGATAATCCCCTGGCGGGCTTCACGCTCACCCTTTTTTTCAGCCCGCGTTAGACCTTTTTTACGCATAGCCTCCAGCGCCTTGTCAAAATCACCGTCCGCATCGACAAGAGCACTTTTGGCATCGGTCAAGCCAACGCCAGTCAATTCTTTTAGCTTTTTAATGTCATCAACTGATATTGCCATTTACCTAGTCTCCCTATTTAGTCTCTTGTTTTTTAGTATCATCGGCTGATTTTTGCGACCCCAAACCTTCGCGTACAGCCTCTACTACATAACCTAAAATGGCTTCTAGGCTTTTAATTGCATCGTCATTGGCTGGAATGACATAGTCTATTTCATCTGGATTCGCGTTAGTATCAACCATGGCCACAACTGGAATACCTAAAGTTTTAGCCTCTTTGACCGCGTTAGCGTCAGTAATAATGTCGGTAATAAACAAGGCCCCGGGCTTACCCTTCATGTCCTTAACACCGCCATATTTACTGTTTAGATCGTCAATTTCTTCCTGCAGACGCTGCACTTCCAGTTTGTTGTAGCGCTTTTCTAAATCACCGCTGTCCATCCGACGCTCTAAATCTTTTAGTTTTTTGATTTGGCGCGATATTGTTGCTGTATTAGTTAGTGTGCCGCCTAGCCATCTTTCGGTGACATACGGCTGATTAACTGACTCGGCACTAGTTCGGACAATGTCCTTTGCTTGCTTTTTAGTACCAACAAATAGCACATTCTTGCCACTTGCAGCTACGCTTGTCAGAAACGGTAAAGCCCTATCTAATGCTTCCACCGTCTTGACTAGGTCAATGATGTGACTGTCCTGGCGCTTTGAGTGAATGTAGGGCGCCATCTTAGGGTGCCAACGACTCGTTTTGTGTCCAAAGTGAACTCCGGCTTCGAGTAGCGCCTTAATATCGACAGATACTGCCATAATTTAAAACTCCTTTTTCCTCGCTTGCTCCCTGAGATATTCAGGAGTGTAATTGAGCAAGCTGTGTCATTTATATTGTTACTATTTCAATATACTACAGATTACTACCCCTGTCAAAATCTATTGTTATAATAAATTATATGAAGCGCCGCCACGACTATTCCCAGCATTTCCTACGTAACCCCAAATTGGTTCATGAACTAATAGGTCATTCGAATATCAAAAAAAGCGACACTGTCTACGACCTAGGCGCTGGCAGCGGTATTATCTCATCAGCACTCGCCAAGCGAGCTGGTCAAGTATTCGCTGTTGAAAGCGAGCCAAAGACGGCCGCCAAACTACGCACTAATATGGCTCGGTACAAAAATATAACTACGATAGAAAAAGATATTTTGCAAATAGATTTACCTCAAAATCCATACAAGGTATTCGCAAATATCCCCTTTCACCTGTCATCCCAAATCATACGTTACCTGACCGAAGCTGATAATCCACCCCGTGCGATTTACCTGATCGTACAAAAGCAATTCGCTAATAAATTACTGCCTGATTCAACGCGCTTTACCAGCCAACTCGGCATGATGGTTGGGCCACTATTTGCTGTTCGCATCCGAAAACCCCTACGTCGAACGGATTTCTGGCCGCACCCGAATGTTGATACTGTATTAATCGAACTAAAACTCCGGGATGAACCGCTGATAGCGACTAATGACATGCCTCGCTACCGGTCGTTTACAAGAACTTGCTTTTCAGATCCACGCCAATTCGCTAAAACACCGCTCGAAGGAATCGGTCTACCAGCCCACACTAAACCATCACAGATGACGCTGACGCAGTGGGTCGAGCTGTTCGCTAGTGGCCACTAGCTGATTTAATGTCTCCTCGGGAGGAAAATATTTCAAATTACGATTAAGAGCGCGAGCTAATCTTGATCCCAAATCCTCCACCTTTTCGTCCAGTTTCAGTATGCATCCTTCACAGCGCGACTCATCACCGATACTGTCGCCACATGAAGCGATTGATCGCATGAATCGTTCCTGTGTGCTTCGAGAAATACAACCAGTCGTTTCTACTATCGCTACATGCATAGCAACTGGCACATTGACGGAATATATTTCTTCGGAGGTTATATCACCCCTTGCAATCGGATCACGAGTCAGTCTACCTAAAACATACTCCGCCATACCCCCCATATCCGTACCCCGAGCTCTCGCCAGCTCATCAGCCAAAGGCGCACACTCCGCCTGGGATGGTCGTCCCACTTGTATGATTCTAGTCGTTGACCCTACCATGATGCTTTTATTATATACCACGCACCCTTTGACAACCAAATAAAAAACAGCTACAATTATACAGATTATGAAGAGCAACCTACACCCAACCAGCTATAGGCCTGTCGTCTTTAAGGACGAAACGGCTGACTTTGCGTTCTTGACCCAGTCAACCGCGCAGAGCAAAGAAACTATCAAGTGGGAAGATGGAAATGAATACCCACTCATCAAAATGCACATTTCAAGTGCTTCTCACCCATTCTTTACCGGTGAAGAGAAAATTATCGACACCGAAGGACGTGTTGATCGGTTTAAGGCTCGCTTTGCCGCTGCCGAAGCGCGCAAAGATGCGCTTGCCAGCAAGGCCAAAAAGGCCCGCGCTCGCGCTGATAAGAAAACAGCCGACAAATAACGAAGCTACACTGAAAAGATCGCCTCACTTCACCAATAGGCGGTCTTTTTTCATTAATTGATATACTAGAGGTACCATGACAAGAATTGCGATCAATCCAGGCGAACTTGAGGCCGAAAAAAAGTCACTCGAACAATTTTTAAGTGACCCAGCAGCCTATAGCAGTCCAGACTACGCCAGTAAAACACGGCGCCTAAGCGAAATTGATGGCATTATCGAGAAGGTAACTCGACGTAGCACGTTAGAAAAACGCATCAATGAAGCACGCGAACTAGCATCTGGTGACGACGAACTAGCGGAACTTGCTAAAATTGAACTGACTGAATCCGAAGAGCAGCTGGAACAACTAGAAGAAGAGCTATTCATCATGCTAACCCCCAGTGATCCGAATGATGAAAAAGACGTCTTCGTTGAGATCCGGGCGGGCGCTGGGGGTGACGAAGCCAGCCTATTTGCTTCCGAGCTGTTTCGTATGTATTTACGATATTGCGACACACGCGGTCTTAAGACAGAGCTAATCAGCGAAAGTGCCAATGATAGCGGCGGCTACAAAGAAGTTGTTTTTAGTGTGCGCGGAGATAAGCCATATGCCCAGCTAAAGTTTGAATCGGGCGTTCACCGAGTGCAGCGCATACCGGCCACCGAAAGCCAAGGGCGGATTCACACTAGTACCGTTACAGTCGCCGTACTACCTGAAGCCGAAGAAGCCGATATTGAAATCCACCAAAACGACCTAAAGGTTGATGTTTATCGGGCTGGTGGTCACGGGGGCCAAAGTGTCAATACGACTGACAGTGCTGTCCGCATCACGCACCTACCTACCGGAATTGTTGTCACTAACCAGGATGAAAAGTCTCAGATTAAAAACAAAGATAAGGCTATGAAAGTACTTCGATCTCGCTTGCTGCAAGCAAAGATCGAAGAAGAAGAATCAAAACTAGCCGCCGAACGCCGTAGCTTGATTGGTAGTGGCGATAGATCGGAAAAAATCCGGACTTATAACTTCCCACAGGACCGTATTACCGACCATCGCATCAACTTCTCGCGCAGCAACATACCAGCAGCCTTAAACGGCGACATTGAGGATCTTATTCAGAACCTACAAACCTACGAGCGTGAATTGGCAGCCAGAAATGTCGAACATAATTAAAGACTGGCTAGAATCAGCCACCAAAAAGTTGCAGCAAGCCGATATAGAGTCAGCTCGCTTAGATGCGGAGATAATATTAAGCCACACCCTGAAAAAATCGCGTACATATTTGCGAGCGTACCGCGATGAAAAAATACCTAGCCGCCTAGCTGAAGTTGCCGACGCACGGCTAGCACTGCGCCTAGAACGCGTGCCTATAGCCTATATCATCGGTCACAAAGAATTTTACGGACGCACATTTTATGTCAATCAGTCGGTGCTTATACCGCGCCCAGAATCTGAAACTATAATAACTCAGCTTAAAAAGCAGGTAGACTCTAATCAATACAAGCTAGTCGACGTCGGCACTGGCAGTGGCTGCCTAGGGATTAGTGCCAAATTAGAGCTCCCGAACCTAGACGTGACACTGACCGATATCAGTCCTCGCGCCCTCAGAGTCGCTGAGAAAAACGCTAAAATCCTAAAAGCCGATGTAGCAATCCTTCGCAGCGATCTACTGTCTGACTACCCATTTCGTGTGGATTTTATTTTGGCTAATCTGCCGTATGTCGATGAAAGCTGGCATCGATCACCTGAGACAAACCACGAACCAACCGAGGCATTAATCGCTAGCGGTGGCGGCCTATCGCTTATTAAAAAACTAATTTCTACTGCGAGCAGTAAGCTTTCTGCTGGTGGGTTGGTTATACTTGAAGCCGACCCGCGACAACATGATGAAATTATTGATTTTGCTATTTCATATGACTATGGCCTAGCTGACCGGACTGGGTTTATCCTAACCCTAAAGCGCGCCTCTTGATTTAAAATAAGACTTTAATCTCTATATGCTTCCAGCGTGACACGGGTTGTTTGCCGATTGCCGCCCCTGATATATTCAATCTCTACTGTATCCCCCGGGATGTACTCGGCTATTAAACTGGAGACGCTGCCCATATTGCCCACTTCTACATCACCAATCCTAGTGATAATATCGCCTTCGCGAATACCTGCGTTATCAGCTGGCCCGCCAGAAACAACTGCCCTGCCCCTGCCGTCGTTATAAATATAAGCACCCTGATCTACCGGCAGATTGTACTCAGCTGCCACACCTGGAGTAAGGGAAATGTAACGAACCCCCAGTAGCGCCCGCCTAACCTCACCATCACGCAGGACTGTTCGCACCATACCCTTAGTGGCATTAATTGGTATGGCAAAGCCTATCCCCTGAGCCTGAGCCGCAACTGCTGTATTAACCCCAATCACCTGGCCCTGCATATTAACCATTGGACCGCCAGAATTACCTGGATTAATAGCGGCATCGGTCTGTATAAGGTCTGTTAAAGTTTCTATCGTCCGACCAGATTGTGCCGTTACGGGGCGATTGGTGCCAGATATAATGCCACTGGTCACTGTGTTGCGGTACTGACCTAACGAATTACCAATTGCTACAACCTGCTGCCCAATACGGATGGTGCTTGAATTGCCCAGCTCAGCCGGCTTTAGATCGCTAACTCCTTGTATCTGCAAAAACGCAATATCATTTAATGGATCACGCCCTACAACCTCTACATTGTCATGCCTTTCACCTTCGGAGTCTACGATAATCATCGTCGATGCACCGTCAATCACATGCTTATTGGTAAGGACATAGCCATCTTCACTAATGATAATTCCTGTCCCCGCCCCTTCCTGAGTTCCCCCGAACGGGAAGGCATCAACTTCGGTGACAATTGAAACCACACTAGGACGGACTTTATTTACGACTTCTTCGATGTTTCTTTCTTCGGTAGAAATGATAGTGTTTCCATCAGTGCCGCTACTCCTATCAAGCACCGTTAGTGGTGACTTATTTGCAATTTGGGTGGCTAGTGTCCCGCCACCAAAGCCAGCCAGTAGGCTCATTAATACGACTGTTATCGCTAGTGAGTTCAGCTTTTTTCGTCTCTCGCCCTGGCCGACTGGCGGGGCATCGCTAGTCTTACTAGGCTTTTTAACGGGCGGCTGCGGCTTTTTGCCGGGTGCGCTGGTTACCTCAGGAGCCGCTGACTCCACCAAGTTGTCTTTAGGCTTATTATTGTCACTTTGATTATCTTTTGTCATATCTATACCTTAACTTATCCCACTTTCCTGATTTTTACCTGAGCCTAGATAGCAGCACTATTAAACGACAGTAGCAGCACAAAAATCACACTTACTCCTAGTAAAATAGGTAAAATATTCTCTTGAAACACAAAGCGTTCATTCCGCTTATACGACTGATAGGCGCTATTAGCTATAAGGCCTATCATCACCATAACTATGGCAGCTTGCGGAAGCTGAATGGCCCCGCTGGTGCCAACGCTGTACGCAATAGTCCAGTGATAAAATAACCACCCCAGCTGAGTCGCAATAAAGCCAGCTATTAGACTGTAGAGGGTTATAGCAGCCTCCTCATACGCACTAAGTACGTGTCGAGTAACGCTATATCCAATCACCCACATTAAAATAACAATTGCCGAAACCGGCCAAGCATAGCCAACAGTATAAAGGGCGCTTGTGCCCACCAAAAGTGCGAACCCGGCCTGTAAGGTCATGGCGGTTGGCGACGTACGAGGCTTTAATGCCAGTAGCCACGCTAGGTAAAACAACATGATAACTATTTGTGTCGCCAGATAATCCTGTGAAATAGACATAAATAATGCCAGGCCAATACTAGCAATCAAATCAACCGCGTTTGATTGAATGTTAGCGAACCAGTAGCGCGGTCGAACCGCCAGAAGTCGCCATTTACTAAGTAAAATTAGCAGCACCGCTGGCCAGACCGAGCCTGATACTACAATGGCGCTCAGTACTGCGAACGCCAGTGCTACATTAAGCGCGATATAGATAACTTCACTTAAAAGTGTACGCTTGTTTTTTAGTTTTAGAAAATCCATAAACTACACTTAGTATAACACGAGGTAGACTGGCGGTAATTAGGTACTAGAACCAATAACCACCACGAAATCGACTGCATCACTTAGCTGAAACGGTGTGTTTTTCTTTATGGTGGCGTTATAGGTAGATGCGAGCTTATCCCGCGTAGACAAAAGGCCGTCTCGGAGCTGATAAATTTCCAGGTGCCCATAAGAACCCTCTGGCGCATTACCAACTGTGCTGACCTCGAATCCAAGCGCCTCTAGCCGCTCGGCCTCAGCTTGAGCGGCACCTGGCACGCCTGATCCATTTAACACAGCAATACTTGCCTGTTCGCTACTAGTCTTCGTGTCCCTGGGAGTAAAGTGCCGCTCCAGATAGCGCTGGATGCTGCTGTACTGATAGAGTCCGTCAACTGGCCGTACAATACTAATGCCATTTAGATTACCCACCTCGACCATGGGCTCATCTTCGTCAACAAGACTAACAGAGTTAATGCTACTGGATTTAATTTCTGTGCCCAACCTAACCAACGTTCGTACCTCGCGTAGCTCAAAGTTAGTTCGTAAATTATTTCCTAGTGCGTCAATCAAGCTAGTCACCTTGCCTACGTTTGATAACGTACCGGCACTGACAGCTTTTTCACGCAGAGCTTTTATAATTTGCTGCTGGTGCTTTTCACGGTCAAAGTTGCCGCTTGAAAGCCCATACCCTCCTTGGGCATTCCTAGCTCTTGCCAGGGCCAGCGCATGCTCGCCGTCCATGATGCCGGTTGGGCCGTTTTCATATTTAACGTAATAGCACTGGTAGTTACACTTCCAGTCAAAGTTGCGATCTAATATCCCACGAGGGTCGTCGCTATCAATTTCAATCTCTACACCCCCAACCGCATCCACCGCTTCCTTTACGACTGTAAAGTTAACGTGCGCGTAATATTGTACATCTAGGCCCAACACTTCGCCGACATGGCTCATTACGCCCTTAGCTCCGGCCGCTTCGTCAACCTCCCCACTAGAGTTAGCGTTACAAGCAAAGACCTCATTAATTTTTCCATGTGTCGTGCCACCCTGGTACATGCAAGGTGTCTGATGCTCTATCCATAGGTCGCGTGGCAGGCTAACCATATAGGCGTTATGTCGATTTTGGTCGATACTCACAAGCATCATAGAGTCGGTCAGCTCTGCACCATCATGCTCACCACCCTCACTATCTTCGGCTGTTCCGAAAACAATTATGTTACTACG
>CAZEGC010000025.1:9093-11735 GCA_964511635.1 uncultured Candidatus Saccharibacteria bacterium
GCTTTTAGGGATTCGTCAATATCGGCTCGGCCTAACGCAATACTGCCGCCACTAGAACTTAGAGACCTAGCCCCAGCTACAGAAGTCTTTAGCGCTCGGGCATTATTTAGCCGCGCGCTGGAGTCGTAGGCTAGGCGTTGACGCTGACTCGGGCTTGCAGTCGGTTTTTTCCCAACCTGAGCACTAGCCCGCCTAGGCGCAAAGCCATCAATAGAATGTTGCTGTTTAGGTCGCATAATCTTTTTTCTACTATACATCTGATTAGCTAAAAGTTAAATACAAAATCACAAGCAGTTTACTTTATTACTACAAGATATACCTGTATAGTATATAAGAATGGAAACACCTTTCTTTAGACGTCACCCGTTCTTGCGGGATTTTATCCAAGTAGTATTTTTTATTATTTGCGTAATAATTGGCACGATTCTGCTGAATGCTTTTGTATTTAGAAGTTTTAATGTCATGGGGCCAAGCATGGAGCCAACCCTATCAACTGGCGATCGTCTACTTGTTAACCGCCTGCCTATTACCTGGTCTAACCTGCTCAACAAAGACTACATACCAGAACGCGGTGAAGTCATTGTATTTAAAAACCCTAAATTTGACCCTTACCGCGGCGATGAATACATCGTAAAGCGCACTATTGCCTTCCCTGGCGAACGCGTGACTGTTGAAGATGGGACTTTGACGGTTTACAACCAAGAGCACCCTGATGGCTTTAATCCAGACGACGACTTTAATGGCGAACCCATGGAGTATACCTCTGGTGAAGTCGATAACTTTATCGTGCCGCCGCGCACATTGTATGTTGTAGGTGACAACCGTACTGGGGATTTTTCATTTGACTCCCGCAGCGGCCTAGGCACGATTCCCTACCATGACATTATTGGACCAGTCGGTATGCGCATCTACCCATTTGACGGCGTTAGGTTTTTCTAACTACTAGGATGAAAGCAGCTTTTTAAGCTTTTCAAATTCTTTCTCGTCCTTGAACCTGATGGTCAGCTGCCCAGAGCCCTTTTTAGTGGCCTTAACACGTACTTCCATGGCTAAATTGTCAGCTAATTTTTCGCTAGTTTTGTGATAATAGCTACTTTCGGTCGTTGCGGTTTTTGCACGTGTCGAGGTTGAGGCGGGCCGACCCTTCAATTCTGCAACGTACTGCTCAATCTTCCGAGCACTCCAGTCCTGCTTGATAATCTGTGGTAAAATTTGCTCAATTAAATTTGGTTCAACATTTACCAATGGACGCGCCTGGCCCTCACTCAGATCACCGCTAACAATCGCTTGCTTCACAGCCTCTGGTAGTCGCAGTAAGCGCAAAGTGTTACTGACTGTACTGACTGATTTTCCACCCACTCGCTGGCCAATCTGCTCTAATGTTAGATTAAACTGATCACGAAGCTTTAGGTATGCTGTGGCAGTTTCAAGCACGTTTAAATCGCGTCGCTGCAAGTTCTCAATTAACGATAGTTCTAATTTGTGTTGAGCACTCAGAGTCCTAACAAGTGTCGGGACTTTTTCTAGGCCAGCTATTTTAGATGCCCGATACCGCCGCTCACCAGCGACAATTGTATAGCCACCCTTTCTGGGTGTAACGACGATTGGCTGCAAGATACCATGCTCTTTAATAGACATGGCTAGCTCATTTAGCCCGGCATCATCAAAGTGCCGACGAGGCTGATCAGTATCAGGTGTAATCTGAGACAGTTTTACTATCCTCAGGTCACTAACTTTATCATCCTGGTCTGATGTTGGATCAAACGATTCATCCAAAAGTTCGGTTGGAATAAGTGAATCAAAGCTTCGTCCAAGTCCTTTTTTAGCCGACACGCTCTAGCACCTCCCTTGTAACAGATTTATAAGCACGTGATCCTTTTGAAAATTTGTCGTAAGCTCCGACCGGCAGGCCATGACTAGGCGCCTCTGCTAGACGAATATTACGAGGAATACAGGTTTTAAACACCTTACCTGGGAAATGCTTTTTAATTTCTTCGTAAACCTGGCCACTAAGAGTCGTGCGTGAATCTACCATCGTCGGCAAAACCCCAATTAAGTCCAAGGTCGGATTCATGCTTTTACGAATTAATTTCATCGTTTCTAGTAACTGCCCCAGACCCTCTAACGCGTAAAATTCCGCCTGAACTGGAAGCAGTACGTAGCGGGCGGCAATCAATCCATTTACCGTCAGTAGACTCAAACTAGGCGGACTATCAATTACTACGTATTCATACCCCCCTGGTACATTTTCAATTGCATTTTTAAGGCGCGTAAATCGGCGAGTCGCGGTCGCCAGTTCTACTTCAGTATTGGCTAAATGCGGCGTAGCTGGGGCCAAAAACAAATTCTTATGCTTGGTCTTAATAATAATATCTTTGAGGTTAGTGGTTTCGAGCATCACTTCGGCCATAGTGTCCTGAAGTGACTGCTTATCAATACCTAAGCCACTGGTGGCGTTTCCCTGGGGGTCAAAGTCAACCAGTAGGGTCTTTTTGCCAGCTTTTGCCAAAAAATAAGCCACATTAACAGCACTAGTCGTTTTGCCGACGCCGCCTTTTTGATTTGTCACTGATATAACAGTTGCCACTTTTTTGATTTTCCTCTCGTTTCCCTTATTATAACACGAGGAAACGAGCGAAAAG
>CAZEGC010000026.1:0-4742 GCA_964511635.1 uncultured Candidatus Saccharibacteria bacterium
AAATCAGTCCTAGCGGCAAATTTTTCAATTTTCTTACCGCTTACGATGAATGTATCGTCTTGTTCGCTGCGCTCTACTTGCCAGGCTTCATCCACCTCTTTGTCGTCAAGTGTTATGACTGGTAAATCTGATGTTTCATCGCCCGTAAATAGTTCTTCGTCCTCACGAACAGACTCGACACACTCACGAAGACGCCTGAGTAGTTCTGTCAAGCCTTGGTGAGCGCTTGAAGAAATTATGAAAATATCATCGTGATTCACCACCTTTTTTAGCTCGTCCTTTTGCATACTGATAATGTCTTCATCGATGCCTTCGGATTTAGTTAGAGCAACTATTTCGGGGCGTGACTTTAGATCCGCATTGTAACTTGCAAGCTCATGTCTAATTGTTTTATAGCTAGCAGCAATGTCATTGCTGTAGGCGTCAATCAGATGAAGCAGCACGGCTGTCCTTTCGACGTGACGCAGGAAATCATCTCCTAGACCCTTTCCCTTGCTGGCCCCCTCGATAAGCCCCGGTATGTCTGCAATCAGTAAGCTACCATCATCTATATCTGCCACTCCTAAATTAGGTTTAAGCGTTGTAAACGCATAATCTGCAATCTCTGGCCTAGCGTTACTGACTACGCTAAGAAACGTTGATTTACCTGCATTTGGAAAGCCGACCAAACCCACATCGGCGATTAACTTTAATTCTAATTCGGCCTCAAACGATTCACCTTTTTCACCCAGCTCTGCTACGCGCGGAGTCTGGCGAACAGAGCTTTTAAAGTGGGCGTTACCAAAACCACCGTCGCCGCCTTTTGCAACCACTGCTTCTTGCCCGTCCTCGGTCAAATCCGCCACAACCTTACCGTCCCTTTTTATCAATGTCCCCATTGGGACTTTGGCATAAAAATTAGCACCTGATTTACCACGACGCTTTGCCTTGGCCCCATTTGTACCATTTTCAGCCTTTAGCTCAGGCTTGTAGCGGTAGTCTACTAGTGTATTAAGGTCTTTGGTGGCAACAAAAATTACGTCACCACCCTTGCCGCCATCACCACCGTCAGGACCACCTTTATCAACATAGATTTCATGACGAAAACTGACGACTCCGTCGCCGCCTTTGCCTGCCATAATCATAACCTTTGCTGTATCAACAAACATATCTTATCTACTAGTATAACAAAACCACCCCGATATTACGGGGTGGTTTTGTATATGAGCTAAACCAAGCACTAGTGAATGTAGTTATACGCAGGTACCTGCCCGGCACTAATAGTTCGCGTAGACACGACGTTGAACCCGCCGCCGCCGGCACCAAAGTAGTTCATTTCACTAACGACAATACTGCCGTCCGGATTAACACTTTCAACTACTCCAACGTGACCATAGAATCCACCGCTCTCCTGGAATACTGCACCAGGAGCAGGGGTTCGATTGACGGCAAAGCCGCTGGCTGCTGCGTTCATCGCCCAGGTATTAGCATTGCCCCAGAAGCTGCCAATCGGACGCCCAAGCTGAGCCCGCCTGGCATAGGCATAGTGCGTACAGTTACCAAATGCATAGGCATTACCAGCTGAAGTGTTAACCCGTGGCGCGAACCCAGCAGTAGAGTGTACTGACGCAATCTGACCAACGATACCACCGCTAGTCTGAGTGTTGCCTGGCATCACACCGCCAGGTAGCATGATTTGACTACCCACGTTAAGCCCTGAAAGCTCCAGGTCGTTAAAGGCGACAATTCGATCTTCGTCTGACTTATAGGTTTCGGCTAGGTCTTGTATTGTGTCGCCATCTTTTACTTCGTAAAGTATTCCGTCAACAGGTGGTACGACGACCTTGCGGCCCTCTTCGACGGCGTCAGAGCTCATGTTGTTTGCCCACTTAATAGTACGGGCGCTAACACCATATTTACGAGCTATGTCCTGAACCGTTTCACCTGCCTTAGCGCTGTGTTCGATAATTTCACGACTATCAGCACTTGCCTGCACAATCTGTGGCTTGGCAATATGCATGTCATCATCCTGCGTTAGCTCGCTTCTGGCGGCTAGTGAAATTGACATATTGGCAACATTGGGTGCCACTGGCAGACTAGCCTTTTCGGCCATACTGGCAGCGATATCTGTCGCCATCGTCTGGTCAACAGAGGGACTTTCAATATTTACAGCACTAGAAACAGCTGATACCTCAGCAACATTTGCCGCATTTGACGATTCCTGCGGTGCTCTATATCCTATAGAAACTAGTGAAATGACTATCGCAAATACACCCCCATAGGTGGCGATTGCAGTCGGGCTAATAAAGCCGTTTTTTGACTTTTTGTTTGAATTCATTACCTGCTGAGTGTTTTCAGCATATGAGTTCCGAGCCGAGCTCGAAGCCATGGGATTACGAATTTCAATTCTCCTGTTTTCGTATTGCTACAAAAACGTCTACCTTACTTTGTCTTTCTTCTTGCAGGCAAGAACAGGATACTATAGTCGACCTATCATTAATTTATATTAGTTGAGAAGTTCTTGTTCAATATCCGTTTCGACATTTGTCGGTAGGCCCATTTATGTATCGCACTGCCCACTCGCATTTCGATTTGCCTTCTGCTATCGATAAGTAGACGATTCACAAATGTGCTATAGCTAATTTTAGCAACGCTTGCAGATATTGTCAATATATTTTATAAAATGCTAAATTTACTAAAACAACTGGCAATTCTCTTTGCAGTAGCGGCGCGTATTCTGTTCATGCTCCTGGAGTGTACGAGAAAAATGATTAACACCGTCGTCTCCACTAACAAAATACAGATAATCACCGCTAGCAGGATTTGCTACCGCCTTTAGTGAACTAATCCCGGGTGAGGCTATCGGGCCCGGTGGTAGGCCCCCATAGCGGCGCGTATTGTAGGGAGAATCATAGTCCACACGTGGTGTATCGTTATTTATGCGAGCAGCATAGACAAACGTAGCATCTGCCCCCAGTGGCATATCAGTTTCTAGACGCCGAAAAAAAACTTGCGCCACCTGGCGCTGATCTTCATCCCCTGAAACTTCTCTCTCTATAATAGATGCAAGTGTAGTTGCCTCGTGCAGATCTAGGCCTGCTTTTTCGAATGCTGACAGTAAATCGTTCTGCTCTAGCTGGGAATAAAATTCATCAAAGGTTCGAATCAAAATATCCTCAACAGAGGCTCCGCTCACCATATTATAGGTTTGGCCATAAATGTAACCTTCAACTGTAGAGCCCTCAGGCCTATCGACTAGCAGAGGGTGATCATAGCTTGCCTTAAATGCTTTGTCGATTTCTTGTTCACTATAGCCAAGCCGCAGTAGCACCTGCCTATGAGATGGTGTTTGGTCTGTGTCATTTGCATTCACAGTTAGGGCTGAGCCTGGAAAAAAAGTCACATCAAAGTCTTCGGCCTGACCGTTGATTAAATGTGTCACAATTTCTGGCGTTGATTCAGATGACATGAGTTGATATGAACCAGTCTTAATCTGATTTTCTAGCCCTTGTATGCGCACATAGAGCGTAAAAGCTGTAGGGCTATTGATTAAACCCTCTTCGTGCAAGTAATCCGCCACTGACTTAACGGTACCAGGCTGAATTTCTACGCGGACACTAGTAGCAGTACCTTCAGACACCGGTCGAAGCTGGTGCACGTACCACGCCCCAGCAGCTCCCACGCTGCAAGTCGCCAGAATAAGAATAACTACTATGGTTATTAAAATTTTGCTTCTTTTCTTTTTCAGGGGCTTTATGCTTAAGGGCGAAGCGGTGCTTTCGTTTGCAACTTCTGCGCTCGGCAAATCAGCCAGCTCGTCATCACGACTCTCGGGTCCAGGAGCAGGCTCATCTAACCATACCTTTTTACTTCTAGGTTTTTTGGGAGGTGTTTTGGGTGGAGTAATATCGTTTTGCATATAGATTTAATAATTTCGCTCTAAATAATCTTGTAAAATTATGCTTGCCGCGACAGCGTCAATGTCTTCTTTGGTGTATGACTTGCCGTATCCCTGTAGGCGTTCTTCGGCCAAAACGCTAGTAAGTGACTCGTCCTGATAGACAATCTTAGCGTCGAAATCTGACAGCTGGCTGGCAAACTCTTTAACGTAGTGTGTCTGCTGAGTTGATTCGCCAGCTTGGTTTCTGGGATAGCCAATTACTATTGTATCAACATGATTGCTTAAAACAATCTCAGCAATCTGTTTAATTTCGCTGCCATCAACCACAATCGTTGCCAGTGGAAATGCAATCTTAATACTGCTATCGGCAGCGGCAACGCCAATACGCTTTTCACCCACATCCAGCGATATGAGTGACCTAGTTTTGGCCATCTCTTAGATCGAACTCGACTGAAATTTTATCGTGATTACCTGGCACCTTACGCACCCAAAACGGCCAGAATCTGACATCAACTTCGTCCACGCCATTAATTGACTCTAGCTCAGACTGAACGTCACCATAACGCTTACTAGCAGACCGTTGTTTGACATCTTCGTCGTCAATATTGGGTCCAACCTGTCCTGTTGCCGCCATTACTACTCGCGGCGCGCTACCTGGTTGATAATCCCTGAAATCGACGTCTTCGCCACCTGTACTGTAAAGGCGCTGACTGTCATCGTTGATTGATTCTTCAAACTTAGCACTTAAAAACGATTCAATATCTGATTTACTAACACCACGCAGGCTATATGTGACCGAACTGGTTAGGGTCGCTTCGCCGTCCCTAGCTTCATCCCCAATCGCTGGACTTGATACTGCTTC
>CAZEGC010000026.1:4842-11122 GCA_964511635.1 uncultured Candidatus Saccharibacteria bacterium
ACCGGTCGCCTCAAACTCAACAGTCACGTCACGCTTGATTTCCTGGGTAGAAGTGCGAATTACATTATTTTCTACACTAGTTTCAGAGCCGAGTGCAACTTCCTGATTAAAGCGCTCTGGTGAAGTTCTAGCTGAAATTACGACTGTAGCCCGCGGTGCAAAGAATATCGCCCATACTAAGAAGCCGCCAAATAATAAAACCGCCGCACCAATTAACACTATTTTTTTACGAAATTTATTAAAATCCGGGACCTTAGCGCCCTTTTTAGGTTGCGACTTAGTCTCAGTGTCCGTAGATGCAGCAAGCACCTTGGCTGGCTCGTCAGACAAATCGATACTGGGTAGGGGTGTAGTTTCGTCGAGTTTTTTAGTCGAACTTACCCCATCTCTGCCTGTAGCTAGGGCTGCATGATCACCAACAGGTAGATTTGAACCATCGATAATATCATCGTCATTATCGATGGACAAAGCAGATATTTTGGCAATCCCGGGCTTGCTTTGCAAGTTTTTAGCGACTGGAATTTTAGCACTGGCGGCTAATTCCGACAGCGCTTGATTATTTGTGATTATAACTAAATTCTTATTAGTGCCACGAGCCGCACGCGCTAATAATTGTAAATTAACAGCACTTTGCAGAATTTCTATTTTTTTAGGCGGTACAAGAGCGATGATTTTTTCTTTTGCGCCCTTTACCTTGCCAATAATCGCGGTGATGTCATCGTCACCATCGATATATATTACTTCTTTTTTCATGGCTATATTCTTAGGATTCTGTTTAATTTGTCTTTTACCGTGTCACTATCACTACTGCCCATAATTGTATCATAGCCCACCCTTAGTAGCCCCATGGCAGTTATAAAGCTGTGGTCTGATACGTCCCCAGTTGTATCAACAATACCAGCGACTTCACCTGGCTTGATGTGTTTTACAGTTAGCTTTTTTGTAAACGGCAAATCACTATGCCAATCGTCCTCAGCTAGCTTTTCTGACAACTGAGTTAAACTAGCCCCCCCACCGCAGAGCAATATCCTATTCGGCAGATGATCACTAGCATCAAACTCACTTAAGGCTAGCTCCACACCCTGAAGCCATACATCAAGTGTCTTTTCAGCTGCTTTTGATACGTCCTTTTTAACACTAGGCTTGATATTTTCATGTTCTAAGTTTACCTTTAGCTTTTCTGCATCCTGATAGGATAGGTTCATTTCGCTAGCTATGGTACGCGTAAAACTACGACCTCCGATACCAAACATCTTGGTACCCTCTACCCCGCCATCATTTACGACCGCTATATCGGTAGTGCCGCCACCAACATCTATTAGAACAGCTGTAAAGCTACTACTGGCATCTGTCCCAATTACAGATCGACTAACGGCAAAGGGCTCAGCTGCAACGGCTATTAAATCTAGCGCCAATTCATCCGCTACGCGCTCCAAGGCTCCAATATGCACCATCGGAGCAAAGGCTGTGTAAAGCTGCACTGCCACATCACGCCCCTGGAATCCTATCGGGTTGCTGACTTTATATCCATCGATGTGAATCCCGACAAGTGCTGAATTAACAAGCTTGACTTCAACATCTTCATTGCCTGTTTCTAGCGCTATTTGTTTTTGAGACTTTATCTGGGTACGCTCTTGGACTTTTTCAATAATAAATTCCATTTCAGCCACATCTAGCGGCTTGTCTGGCCGTGGACGCCGATAACGAATCGTACTTGTGGTACCCTTTACTAGCTCGCCAGCAATTCCAATAACGGCCTTTTTGACCTGTAGTCCAGCCTGATCTTCGGCTGCCGACAATGCTTGCTCGCAGTTCTGAACCACAGCTGAAATATCAGCAATTGCCCCCGAGTGCATGTCGCTGACATCCTGGCGAACACGTCCGACACCTACTATCGACAATTCGTCACCGTTAATTTTTGCAATTATTGCTTTTACAAATTCCGTACCAATATCAAGTCCGACCAGAAATTCATCGTTGACGTTGTCCTTGGAGCGACCTCGAAGTCTATTTAAAACCATATGTATTTCGATTATATACCAAAGGCGCTAATGCTAGCAAAGATTGTTTTTTTGCACACTTTGTGGCATAGTAAATAAAATGATGTCAGACTTTGAACCCAAGCCTAATCACCCTTCATATGAAAAAAGTCCGTTGCTTCAACTTGTCGAGCTTTTGGACGAAGCAGAAAAGATAGAAAGGTCTCTTGAAAACACGCGACCACCTGAATATAGTCGAGCTGAGCTTACACTTGATGCGGCCGAAATCTTTAATCCAATTAACCCTGATGACTCATTTGAGAGGTTTTTGCCTGACGCAATTAAAGACTTGTGCCTGACACGTAGCATTGACAGGCTACTACTAGACTGTAGAACCGGCACCAAGTGCCTGCGCCCTACAATATCAATGCAGTTTATATTTGATGATAGAAGTACGGCCACAATATACCATTCAGCCACAAGGTCAGGTGGTGGCATCTTTGTGGCGGCCTTTGAACCAGATGCACTCATAGATGATGACGGCACCCCCTTAGAGGAAGATATAGATAGGGGTGACAATCACAAATCCCAGATACTGCCAATCGAAAAAGAAGAGGTTGCTAGATTAATCACAAGCCTTAGCGTTGAACCTGAATTTGCAGACAAACAAAATCAGGTTAACTTACTGGATATACATGACTCCGAGCAAGTAGGCTATATCGTTTCTAAAATTATGGATGACGCTGACTCTGCAATAGTAACTTCACGCTACTTTATCGATGGAGAAGATGGACGAGGCGGCTACATCCAAATAGAAAAGCAGAACGGAGAAACAGTCATAAGACAAATTGGCAAAATTCTCAACACTGGACTTGCATACGACAAGGACCTAAATGTTCCAATAGAAGTGCAGCATGGAATAGCTGCGCAGGTTATAATCGGGGGCGATACAGCCCTAGAAGTGGACACATATGAATACAAAAGCACGATGGGCAGCACTGCGCCCAGCGAACATGTACTACCACGCTCTGAGGATAGCGACCACCAGATACTCGTCATTACTGACTTCATCAGAGACGAGCTATCTAAGCTTCAAGATCATACAGAACCTGCAATTGTACCCTTGGACGAAAGTCGCCACGGGACAGTGCATGAACCTGATATTGAAGATTAAACTAGAACCGCTTTGATTCGGCGAATACCAGCAGAGCTAGATTGTTCTTTGATGATTTTAAATTTTTTACCGTTTTCTTTTAGCTTTGCAGTTGACTTGACATGTGGACCACCACAAATTTCGAAACTAAAAGGTTTATCGTCGTGACCAGATTTCATTTCGTAAATTTTGACTGTGTCGCCGTAACGATCACCGAACTGCCCTAGTGCGCCCTTTTTATTAATTGCCACGTCGGTTGGGTACTCGCTATAACTAATTTCTAGGTCTTTTTCTATCTGCTCATTTACAATGCGCTCGACCTCATCTAGCTGTTCACGGCTGACTTTTTCGGGGTGTGAAAAATCAAAACGTAGGCGTTCCTGGGTAATGTTGCTGCCATGCTGTACAACGTGATCCCCCAAAACGTTACGCAAAGCTTGGTACATTAAGTGGGTGGCGGTGTGGTATTTTTTATGAATATCGCTATCACCACCCAGTCCACCCTTGAATGCACCTTTGGCGGCAGTTTGTGAACGAGCTCGCTGCTCGGCCATTTTATCGTCGAACTCCTGACGCCAATTGCCAGACACCTCAATATCCTGCCTGTAAGCCTCTTCGACACTTAGCTCTACCGGGAATCCGTAGGTATCGTACAGTGTAAATATCTCTGCACCAGTTAGACCATCCTGTGCGCGCTTAGATAGTTCTTTGATGCCTTTCCTTAGGGTCTGTCGGAATACTTTCTCTTCCTTAATCAGCGTGGCGATGACGGCCTCGCGCTTCTTATTTACCTCAGGGTAATCATCGCGGTACAAATCAGCCACAATCGGTACAATTTCCTCTAGGAAATTCTGTTCAATCCCTAAATCAAACGCTTTTCGAACTGCCCGGCGTATTAGGCGTCGCATGACGTAACCTTGCTCTTTATTGGCCGGCTGCACTCCATCAACTGCTAAGAACGTTGCCGCCCGCAGATGGTCAGCAATCACCCTCATACTTTCCGTATGCGATTCATACTTTTTGCCGCTAAGAACTTGCAGCTTTTCTATAATTGGCCACAGTAAACTGACTCGAAATACATCTGGACTGTCAATCTTTGCAGCTGCAATTCGCTCCAGCCCGCCGCCGAAATCAACGTTCTGACGCTCCAGCGGCTCGAATCCACCTTCAGTGCGGCGATACTGCATGAATACCTGGTTACCGATTTCCATGAAACGACCACTGTCACTAGCTGGATGCGCCTGGCCATAGCTTGGGTCGTGATTTTGCTCACCAAAATCATAGAACACTTCGCTATCCGGCCCGCACGGATCACCTAGTGGAGTCTTATCGAGTCCGCCACCGCGGCTCCACCAGTTTTCTTTATCATCGTAAAAAAATATTCGACCGCCCTGCATTCCTAGCTTATCGCCACTCTCAGCACTACCTAGTTCGACAACTTTATTATCAATCCCTTTTTCGGCAAATAAATCTTGCCAAACTTTTGCCGAAATATCATCACGAGGAATACCGTACTTATCATCCCCGATAAAACATGATACATAAATTTTACTCGGATCAAGTCCAACCGTATCAGTCAAAAACTCAAAAAACCATTTAATTTGCTGCTCTTTGAAGTAATCGCCCAAGCTCCAGTTGCCGAGCATTTCAAAAAACGTCGTATGGCGATTGTCACCGACATCTTCGATATCCTGGGCACGTAGACAAGTTTGACTATCAACCAGCCGATTACCCGCCGGGTGATTTTCACCTAGTAGATACGGCAGCAGTGACTGCATACCGCTACCCGTAAAAAGAGTAGTTGGATCGTCTTTTGGCACCAGTGAGGCGCGGGGAATGATTTCATGCCCGCGCTCTTTAAAAAACTGCAGATATGCATTTCGAATTTCTTGAGTTGTCATATCTAATAATTATAGCAGAAGTGGGTGCTAAACTTTATAGCACTCTGACTCAACCAGCACCTAAATTAGTGGCTTAGGGAGTGCCAGGATTCGGTGCAATCAACACTATGTAATAGATTTAATCCAGACGCTAAACAGCTACACATCGCACAGCATGACCGTAGAGCTTATGAACGTAATTGGTCAAATTCACGCTAGATCCAGTGAAGAGCATACTAGGAACGAAGCTGCTCGAGTGCTGGGTAGCGGACCAGTAGTAGCCCCTTGCGCTCTGGTTACTGAACCCACCGGCCCTGTTGCCACCCCGCTGCGCAAGCCAATTCGTTCGTAGGCCCTCGTCAGTATTAGTGCGACCGCCATTAACTGCATTATTAAGAGCGGCAAGCTCACCGCCACCACCACCAGTTGGCAGTCGCCATCCATCTGGGCAGATTGACCGGTTAGTATCTGGAAGTGGCGTGGTAGCGTTGGCACAAGCACTAGTGCCAGTTTGACCTCCCATAGCCCCACACCAGTTATAAAGGTAGCCGTATTGTCCTGTGCCGTTAGTTGAGGTGGATGGATTATCTGGTTCAGTTGTGGGGTTAGCGCCAGGTGGCGTGTAATAGCGGGCTTGGGTGTAGCTGTCACCACTCGTAGAGTGGGTAATAGCCTTCACATCCCCATAAGTATTCGTACCACCCCCACCATAAGCCAAGTTAGTCAACATCCAACACTTACCATCATCTAACTCCTGTACCCAGTAGGTATGGTTATCTCTAGCATCTACGGCCCTGGTGCGCTCACTTGGGCAGTTAGCACTTGTGATGTCTTGGATGAAGGAGCCATTGGCGATGGTGGCGCCACCTCCACCTCCTCCTCCTCCACTATGCCCACTACATGCCCCTTCCTGAATAGGTCCACCATTAATCCTATGGAAAGCTCCTACATCAGTCTGGGTATGAGTGGCAGTAATACAGTAGGAGTTAGTAGCTTCTTCGTATGTATAGTCATAGTGAGTAGTATCACTTTTCTTTAGAGAGTCTACATTACTTGGGTATCTACCGTCTGTAGCGTTTAACTGTCCTAGCTGTGAGGCTGCAGTGGCTAGGTCGCTTTTTAAAGAGCTCTGACGAGCTCTTGTTTGTATACCATTATAGGCAACTATAGTAATAGCAGCTAGTATGCCTATTACTACTATGACTATTAATAACTCTACTATGGTGAAGGCGGAGTGGGAGTTGGGGTTTGGGGATTTGGGAGTGGGG
>CAZEGC010000027.1:0-10904 GCA_964511635.1 uncultured Candidatus Saccharibacteria bacterium
CAACTGCATAAGTCTCGGTACCTCCACCCGGCGTACTACCCTCATGCCCACTACATGCCCCTTCCTGAATAGGTCCACCATTAATCCTATGGAAAGCTCCTACATCAGTCTGGGTGTGAGTGGCAGTAATGCAGTAGGAGTTAGTAGCTTCTTCGTATGTATAGTCATAGTGAGTAGTATCACTTTTTTTAAGTGAGGAGATACTACTTGGGTATCTACCATCTGTAGCGTTTAACTGTCCTAGTTGTGAGGCTGCAGTGGCTAGGTCGCTTTTTAAAGAGCTCTGACGAGCTCTTGTTTGTATACCATTATAGGCAACTATAGTAATAGCAGCTAGTATGCCTATTACTACTATGACTATTAGGAGCTCTACTATGGTGAAGGCGGAGTGGGATTTTTTTGATTGTTGCAAATGCATTTTCATAACTTTTGGCTCACTTAACTACATAATTATTATTTAATTAGATACTTTATAACGAATTATTACTATACCTGAGCCGCCATTTCCCACGCTTCCAGAACGTGAAGCACCGCCACCGCCACCAGTATTTGTTAACCCGTTTTGAGCTGCACCACTCCCAGAGTGTCCATAACCGCCACCGCCAAGTCCGCCACTTGATACAATGCCGCCGCCGCCACCGCTGCCAGTCGATCCGCCACCTCCGCCGCCATAATAAGTAGCAGTTCCAGATATTGACACCTGTATGCCGTTACCGCCGTCTCCAGCATCTCGCGGGTTTGGACCACCACTGCCACCAGGTCCACCTGCGCCGCCGCCACCGCCACCAGCTTCAGTAGATGATGTGCCGCCCATATGCCCCTGACCGCTTATTCCATTGCCGGGTCCATTTCCAGGAATACCGCCACCGCCCGAACCTCCGCTGCCAGGAGACAGGGACCCAGGGCCAGCCCCCGCACCGCCGCCAACTGCGTTCGCTATACCGCTAATTGATGAGTTCTCGCCGTTCGCCTCCTCTCCGCCGCCTTGCCCAACTGAAACAGAGTAGCTACCAGCTGATATATCCAAAGAGTCACTCAGGACACCGCCACCTCCGCCACCACTGCCACCGTACCCAGAAATTGAACCGCCACCTCCGCCGCCACCGCCAGCAACAACCAAGTATTCAATCTCAATGGAACGTGATGCACTAAATGTACCTGAATTTGTAAACGTATGCACTCGGTATACCACCCCATCTTCCTCTATTTCCGAAATCACACCACCGCTTGCAATGACGCTGCTAAAGTGACCTTCGCAAGGCCCCTCTTGAATAGACCCTCCATTGTTAATACGAAATGCGGCGGTGCCAGTACCACCAGTTGCCGTAATGCAGTATCTGCCTCCATCTAGCGTGTATTGATAAATTGTGCCATCGCTTCTATCCAGGCTGTCAGTATTATCAGGATACGAGCCGGTATTTGTTTTAATTAGTGCAAGCTGCGTGCTTGCCTGGCGTAAGTCACTCTTTAATGCCGTATCGCGAGCACGGTTCTGCATACTACTAAGTGTAGCTATTGTTACGGCAGCTAGTATGCCTATTACTACTATGACTATGAGGAGTTCTACTATGGTGAAGGCGGGGTGGGAGTTGGGGTTTGGGGATTTGGGAGTGGGGGTTGAGGGTTGGGTGTTGGGAGTTCGGATATTTTTATAGTTTTGATTTGCCCGTATAGTGTTCATGCTTTGCATTTAAGCACGCCCTCCCTATGGATTGCAAGTTTCCCGAGAGTTTAATATAGAATTTAGGGAGGTTTTGTTTTGCAAAAGAAATAATGCTTTTTAATACTTTTGTCAGCAAAATTATATTAAAACTGCTCTAGCGGCTTCGCTTCGCCGCGAATAAGAGAGTTAGCTAAAGCCTAGCGCCTACTCGATAAAGCCAAGTCCCAGCTAGCAAATTTGTAATTTTGGCATCTGTTAAGGGTCCGACCCTTTGATGCCCCAGGCCCGCAAGAGAATACAATGAGCCGGCTGTTTATGTTATGTCGTGTTTTTGGAGCGTCCCGAGAGTTTTGGATACTTCTAGCGGTCAAAACTATCACGACGCTTTTGTTGGCACAACAGAACAAGAGGAATTGTTTCTTTGAAAAAAGAAAAATAAAAAAACCTATCAAATAAATGAGAGGCTTTTATGGTACCGCGAGCCGGAATCGAACCGGCACGTCCGTAAGGACACGAAATTTTGAGTCTCGCGTGTCTACCAATTCCACCACCGCGGCCCGTATGGCAGTAACTCATTAGGTATTGTATACTAAAATATGATAGGAATCTATAGATATGCAGCCCGAAGACAGGCGCTATGCGCCATATGTACCAGCACGAAATAATGCCACCTCGCCCCAGGCGCGAGACACCTCGGAATATGCTGCTAATATCGTACGAAATCAAATAGATCAGATATACGCTAGCGACGCTCAGGCTAGTGCTAGCGGTGCGGCGCTAGCGCCTAACAACCCGAACGTAGAAAAACAGCCAGGGCCATACCAGCGAACTCATAAATCTTCTGTCCGACCACAGGCAGGACAATGGCAGCAGTACCACAGTGCATGGCAAAATTACTACCAGCAATACTACGAACGGTACTACATATCACACCTGCACCAGGCCAAGAAAGAGCTAACCTCACAAGCAGGCGGCGACAAGCGTGATGCTGAGATCGCAGGAGGCGACGGCACCAGTATAGGCTCAAAATCAAAACTTGGCATAACCCGAAATCAGGCGGTTCGTGAATTACAAAGTCAGCTGGTTAGGAAAGTCCGCACTTCGGCCCATGAAGTTAGAAAAAGCCGCCACTTTATACCACTGATTTCTGCCATATGCGTAGTGCTACTGTTTACGTTTTTGCAATATAACCGTGTCCTTATTTCTAATGTCAAAGCCTACGTTTCACCTGGTAATATTGAACCGCACAACCTAGTAGTAGACCCGACAAAGACCGTAGCGGTCGGCCCAGAGCCAAAGCTAATTATTCCTAAGATTAATGTCGACGTACCGGTTATGTACGGCGTGGGCGCAGACCACGACTCGCAGATGGCGGCAATGGAAAAAGGCGTTGCACACTTTGCGATACCTGGAGCAAACAGCGTTCCCGGGCAAATAGGCAACACGGCCATTGCAGGCCACTCTAGTAATGACTTGTTTGACAGGGGGGATCATAAATTTATTTTTGCCCAGCTTGATCGACTGACAGATGGTGACACAATTTATGCCAACTATGAAGGCACGCGCTACACCTATGTTGTAACTAAAAAAGAAGAAGTTATGCCTTCACAAATCGATAAGTTAATTTACGACACAGATAAGCCTGTCATGACTCTGATCACCTGCACACCACTGGGCACAGACCTTCGCCGCCTACTTGTTACGGCAGAGCAGGTTAGCCCATCACCCAGGGAGGCCTTAGCTGCACCTAAAGCTACAGCTGAGAGTACAGAGGAAGCACCGATGCCAGGTAACTCGCGAACTCTGCTAGAGCGCCTTTTTAGAGGCTAGGTACCGGTAACTCTTAGGGCAGAATGAGGCGTGAACGCTGCAGGGTATAACCCTCATCCTCGCCCGGGCCTATACTATATAAAAAGCGTCCGTTAGGATTTAGCGTCACGTCATACCCGGCGACTACTTCGACAATGTCGCGCTGATTTGCGCCGTCAAATTCATAAAGCCTAAGCATACCATCACGATCTGTCCAGATGCTATGTGAATCTAGCCAGCGCAGACGCCTAGTAATGTCCTGCTCGCCCTTTAGGGTGGTGCTATGAAGTAGTCGACTCTCAAGATCGTAAGCCGTATAGCTATCGCCAGTTTGAGTAATAATATGCTGGCCGCCAGATGTCACCGACAGCCAGTCTAAATTACCGGCATCAATTTTGTATGAAGCCACCCGGCGCAGGTTCCTAGCCTGGTTAGAGGCTTCAGGTAGGCTGCGACCACGATAGACGTTCACTGTGTCGCCGTGTGCTACTGCCACGTAGCTAGAGCTGTAGTAAGTGCCTAGAGCTACATGGAGCGGCTTGTCATCGATATCTTCGTACGCCAGTAAGACAACTGGCTTTTCCATTTCATCTCGGTAATAGCCGACGACTTTTCGTTCGACCCCTTCGGAGTCTTTTTTTGTACTGGTGTATACGATAGTTCCTTCGGCATAAATCGAAAATTCATCGACTTCGCGCACCAAAGGCCTAGATATAGTTTCGGCACTTATATTTAACTTACGTATGTCATCATCTGTTCGGACGTATACTTCAGAACGGCCCTCACCAGTGAAATATATCTCGTCAATTTCAATACCAAATAGCGAAGCTAGGCTAATAGCGCTGCCTTCATCCTGGCGGTCAATTAGTATCCAGTCTGTGTCAGATTTATGGGTGCGCTTCAATAGTAGATGGCGACTGCTGTGGTCCCACTGCTGAATCGTAAATTTATTATCGTCAGCTGTGTCCTCGTCGTAGTCTGGAAGAGCGCCACTTGGAATTGTTAAGCTATCAAAATCTGGTGTATCAGGTCGCAAGTCGACGATTGTTAATTCTGGCGTATGGGGGTCAGATTTTACCGCCAGCCACCGGCGCCCAGGTGATGCCAGCACACTAGTAACCTGGTCATACTCTGCTACGGGCGTGGTTTCAATTTCGTGCGGTATAAGCCTGGCGTAATCTAGCCAGTAAACACTACCAGAGCGTACTTCAACCGACTTTTCCCATGTATGATAACCGTCCCGCCACATTGCGACCGTATGGCTGCCGCTAGGTGTAGTTAGTTTTGACGGCGTGCGACCGCTAATACGCCTACCATTTACTTCTACGACCGATCCGCTCGGGGTTGTCCCAAACTGAAGTAATGCACCTTGCTCAATCGTGCCTTCGGCCTTATTGTAGCGATAGCCTAAAATCATAAGCACAAAAATAGACACCAACACCACAACTGCAGCAGTCATGACGCTGTAGACTGTAATTCTTCTTATAACTTGTGTGCGTTTTGTTGGCTGATGGTACATAAACTTATTTAGCATTATACCAATTATTAACTGAGAAACTAATTAAAAGAACTTGCAAAATTAAATAACGTTAAGTACGATGGTGTTAATGTTTAGAGCTGCTAAATGAGCGAGATAAAAAAGTTCTAAAACAAAATAGGGGAGTTAGCGATGAGCCAAACACAGACAATATCTATTAACGGTAAACTGTATGATGCAGTCACCGGAATGCCTATAGCAGAAACCGATAAGGCGCAGGGTCAACAAACGACTGCGCACGCTGCCACAGGTAGCTCACACACCACACATCAGCGCCCTCATTCGCATGGCATCCACCAAAAGCCACAAAAATCCCAAACTCTTCATCGCCGCAGCATTAAGAAGCCGGCGGCCACTGCAAGATCAACACAAACCAGCTACGCTCAAGCACCAGCGCCTCAACGAGCCCGAAGCACTGTTACTCGAAGCCCTCAAATTAGTAAATTCGCACCGCGCCCAGTCATGAATGACATTAGTAGGCCAGTTAAAAAAATGCCCCAAGATATCGGACCAGTTGTGCATCCAGCTGTCCAAAAAGCCCACGAAAAGACCGCGCAGCGAACTCAATCACACGTCAGTACACCCCAAGCAGCGCCAAAGCCCTCGCAAGTACTTAAACAAGAGGTTTTATCGCAGGCAATCGAAAATGCCCCAAAGAAACACCGACGCCACAAAACCAAGCGTCGCCAACCACGTTTTCTCAGCATCGCTAGCGCTAGCTTTGCGCTTTTACTGCTAGGTGGATACATGACTTACCTAAACATGCCTAACTTGTCTGTGCGCGTGGCTGCGTCACAAGCGGGCATTGACGCCAGCTATCCTGATTACAAACCAAATGGCTACCGCTTACGTGGACCGGTTGCGTTTAATCAAAACGAGGTCAGCATGAAGTTTGCCTCAAACAGCGGACCGCATAATTTCACTATTTCACAAAGCAAAAGTAGCTGGGACTCATCATCGCTGCTGGAAAACTATGTGATAGAAAAAGCTGGCGAAAACTACATGATACACAACGAACGTGGCCTGACTATATACACATACAACGGCAGCGCTGCCTGGGTAAATGGTGGCATCCTCTACACTATCGAAGGTGATGCTCCGCTATCTGGCGATCAAATTCGTCGTATTGCCACCAGCCTGTAGATGGTAGAATAGCTACATGCCAAGTGACCAATTACCACACACCGATGACAAGTCTGCGGTGCGCACTCGTTTTGCTCCCAGTCCGACTGGCTTTATACACGTAGGTGGCGTCAGAACGGCGCTCTATTCGTGGCTAATGGCTGCCAGTAATGGGGGTGAGTTCATCCTGCGCATCGAAGATACCGATAAGGCCCGCGAAGTAGCGGGCAGTACTGAGCATATCCAAGAGAGCCTGCGCTGGCTGGGTATAGATTGGCAAGAAGGAGTGGGCGTAGGTGGCCCGCACGAGCCCTACTATCAATCAGAGCGACTGGCAACCTACAAACAATGGGCCGAAAAGCTAATAGCTTCGGGTCGAGCATATGCTGATCCGTACACCAAGGATGAGCTAGAGTCATTTAGACTGCAGGCAAAAGCCAATAAAAAACCTTTTCTTTACCGCGACCATCGACCTGAAAATCCACCTACATGGGACGGATCACAGCCACTTAGATTTAAATCCGACCCAAAACCATATAAATGGCAAGACGAAGTCATGGGCGAGCTATCGTCCGGCCCGGAGTCAATTGATGATTTTATACTCATCAAATCCGACGGCTATCCAACTTACAACTTTTGTCACATTATTGACGATGCGCTAATGAACGTAACCCATGTTCTACGCTCGCAGGAGTTTTTATCGAGTGTGCCAAAGTATTTAAATCTATACGAAGCACTTGAAATCAGCCCACCAAAATTAGCCACTCTGCCATTTGTTATGGCAATTGACGGCAAGAAAAAGCTAGGTAAGCGTGACGGGGCCAAGGATATCTTGGACTATGCACGTGATGGCTTTTTGCCAGAAGCTATGATGAATTTTTTAGCAACGCTCGGCTGGAATGACGGCACCGAACAAGAGGTGTATGGTCGTAGCGAATTAATAGAAAAGTTTAGTTTATCAAGGGTGCAAAAGTCACCAGCCAGGTTCGACGAACGACGATTGATGTGGCTAAATGGTCAGCATATCCGCATGCTAAGCCTCGATGATCTATATGAAAGAGTCAAAGAGTTCTGGCCGACTAGCGCAGAAACAGCCGATGAGGATTATAAAAAACGAGTCCTAGAGATCGTCCAGGATAGGCTAAAGACATTAAAAGATCTACCACTGCTGACTGATTATTTTTTCAAAGAACCTGAAATTGACTGGAAATTAGCAGACCAAAGCAAGCCGCTTAGAAAGCTCGATTCGGACGACAAAAAGCAGCTACTTGTAGCTACCCGAGACGCACTAGAGTCTACTGCCGAGTTTAATGCTAGCACCGTGCAAGACAGCCTAAACCACCTACTAGAAACGACCGGGCAAAAACCAGCTACCTTATTTAGCTTGATTAGACTAGCAATTTCATGGGCACCATTTAGCCCGGCGCTAAATGAAACGCTAGAAACACTAGGGAAAGAAAAATCCTTAAATAGGCTAAATGTGGCTATCGATTCTATACCTGAGGCTTGATATATCTGCAAGTTTTAGTGGTATGGTGTACAATAATGCTAGTGCTATGAAAGAAAAAACAGCAAAAATACCTCCGCAAAAACGACTCGTGCAGTGGGTGAGAGCTCATAAAAAAGCCAGCTTACTGGCGGTGTTCACCCTTAGTATTATGGCCGGATTCGTAGCCGCCTACTACTTGTGGCCTGCAACCGAAGCTGCGCCCCCGAAAGCTGCAATTAAAAAGCCAGTAGAGCCGCCCCCAAAAGTAACCTATTACGCACCTCTGACAGGTCTTGAAGTAAAGGACGAGGCAGCGACCGAGAGTCCAGTTACAGCAGCTATTATCGAAAATACTCCGGCCGCCAGACCCCAGTCAGGCCTAAGAGACGCCGAACTAGTGTTTGAATACGTAGCAGAAGGCGGCATAACGAGATTCATGGCCCTTTATCAGCAACAAAAGCCATCCCTAGTCGGCCCCATCAGAAGCCTACGCTCAGCCAACATAGACTGGCTCGCACCGTTTGATGCCAGCATACTACACGTTGGCGGCAGCGCTAACTCGCTACGTGAAGTGCGAAGTGGCAACTACAGGGATCTCGATATGCTACTTCGCCCTAACATCTACTGGCGAGCAGGCGATCGATACGCACCTCATAATGTTTATACCAGTCATGAACGGTTTGGCGCGTTTAATAAGGATGCAGGATACGCTAAATCTAGTCCAACTGACTTCAGGCGTGGCAATGTTAAAGCCAGCCCTAATCCCAGCGTCCAGCACATAACCGTATCCAGCGGAAGCCCAACTTATGATAGTGCTTATCGATACCAAAAAAATACTAATGACTATGTTCGCTCGCAAGCAGGTGCCGTCCATAAAGACCGCGAAAAAGGTGCTATTACTGCGGATGTGGTTATCGTCATGAAAACGGACATGACGCCTGTACACGAGGATGGCTACCGCGAAAAAATCCGTACACTAGGCTCTGGCGAGGCCATCATATTTCAAGGTGGCAGTGCTAAAAAAGTCACCTGGCGCAAAAAAGACAGAGACAGCCAAATTGAATTCATCGACAAAGATAGCGACCCAATCACTTTATCCCGTGGTAAAACCTGGATTAGTGTTGTTGCTGGTAATCGAGGAGCGGCCGTAAAATGGCAGTAAAGAATAAGGTCCAAAAACCAATCCGCATTAAGGACTTCTGGCCCCTATTCAGGCGCCGGATGGTGTGGGCTATTTTGGGGTGGCAGCTACTTGCAACCGCCCTAGTCGGAATGGCTCTGGTGATTACAGACGTGCTTCAAGCAGACTCGCCTCTGTTTTGGGTTATATTATTTACCGTTGCTATGTCGGGGATTGGTGTGAATATGCTTTCGTTCAGTATCAGTAGTCAACCTACGCGTGACGTAGCTGCAGCCATCACCCATATTTCAGGTGAACTCACTGACACCACCCCGCCGAACCCAAATGCGAGACAATACAGCAAAAATGGATTTAAGCAGATTCTTCAGACAATTTATGAGCTTTCTAGTGCCGACCGAAAAGACACCGATAAGCCCGCGGATGCTAGGATGTCAATACTCAGCAGCGCACTGGCAAACACTAGTTGTGGATTTGTAGTTATGGGCAGCAGTGGTGAAATTCTCTTTGCTAACGAAAAGGCGCCGGTTTACCAGAACAAAGACGGCAAACTAGAACTGTCCTTGCTATTTGACAACGAAGATACGTTATCAATCTGGCTTGAAGATACCGAAGCTCACTCGGTGCGAGCTAAAAAGATCTGGCACCGGATAAGCGATAAGGTCATAGGTGAAGACGGTCGACGTATATTTGACATCCTAGCTACCTATGAAAAGGGAAGCGAGGCTCAGGTTGTATTGGTGTTCTTCGACAGGACCGAAGACTATGTACCAGAAGAAGAGGACCTGGACTTCATCGCCTTTGCAGCCCATGAGCTGCGTGGTCCAATTACTGTAATTCGCGGGTATCTAGACGTATTGAGCGACGAAATCGGTACCTCACTTGCCCCTGACCAGCAAGAACTACTGAGCCGTTTAATCGTATCGTCAAATCGACTGTCGGGCTATATTAATAATATTTTAAACGCCTCTCGCTACGACAGAAGGCACTTAAAGGTCCACTTGAGTGAACACCATCTGTCTGACATATACGGCACCATAAACGACGACATGCAGATGCGAGCCGCGGCCCAGAACCGGCTACTATCAATTGAACTTCCAAGTGACCTACCTACAATTGCCGCTGACTATTCAAGTGTTAGCGAGGTGCTAGGGAACTTTATAGACAATGCCATTAAATACAGCAACGAAGGTGGGGTTGTAAAGGTTAGTGCAAGAGTAGACGGCGACTTTGTAGAGGTTAGCATAGTTGATCGGGGCATAGGAATACCCGCCCGCGTCATTAATAATTTATTTCATAAATTCTACCGCTCACACAGATCACGTGAAACTGTAGCCGGCACCGGGATAGGCCTATATATCTGCAAAGCCATCATAGAATCACACGGCGGAACGGTTGGTGTGCGCAGTGTGGAGGGCGAAGGATCGACATTTACTTTTACTTTGCCGATTTACTCCACAATTGCTGATAAACTAAAGAGTGATGGGCAAGGTAATAATGATAAGCTTATTGAAAATGGAAAAGGTTGGATTAAAAACCATGCGATGTATAGGGGGTAGAAAATGGCAATAAAAACTATTCTATGCATTGAAGATGATCGCTTTATTGGCGAAATGTATGTTCGAAGCTTGAACCGAGCAGGCTATACGGTCGACTGGATGGTTGATGGCAATGATGGGCTGGTAGCAGCTCGCAATAAACAATACGACTTAATACTACTGGATGTAATGCTGCCCGAAAGAAGGGGTAACGAAATCCTTGAAGCCCTGAGGGGTAAGCAGGATTTAATTCCAAATACCAAAATAATAGTACTCACTAACTTTGAACAGGACGACGAGTCTCGCATGGCGATGCAGCACAAGGCCGACGCTTACCTAATAAAAGCTGAAATTACACCAAAAAAGCTTTTATCAATTATCGAGCGACTAGATTCTGCTGAAGCCTAGCGATATTTCTGGACACACTAGTCTAATATATGCTAAAGTACCAGTGGTCACGCGGTTTCAAGTTAGCGCACTTAAAGCGCATACGGCCTCATCGTCTAACGGTTAGGACACCAGGTTCTCATCCTGGCAATCCGGGTTCGATTCCCGGTGAGGTCACCAAGAAAATCGGCTCACCCAAGCGGTGGGCCTATTTTCTTGCC
>CAZEGC010000028.1:0-10338 GCA_964511635.1 uncultured Candidatus Saccharibacteria bacterium
TCCTTTGCGACGAACAATAATGTCGTCAGGACTGATTTTTTTGACACTAGCACGAACCTTCATGTCAAGTACTCCTGATTTCCCTTAAATTTAATCGCGTAAGCGGAAGCTGATTCTACCCTTCGTAAGATCGTATGGGGTTAACTCAACTTCCACTTTATCGCCCGGTACAAGTCGGATGTAGTGCTTGCGCATTTTACCCGAAATGTGAGCGATAATACTATGGCCGTTCTCTAGTTCAACCTTAAACTGAGTATTAGGCAATGCTTCGATTACCTTCCCCTGCAGCTTGATTACTTCCTTTTGACTCGCCATAAATTACAATAGTTAATTATACATTAGTTAACTGAAGTAGTAAAGAGTAAAACTAACAATTATCTATTTGTAGTCGTCGTACGTTACCATTAACGCACGCGAGTTAATTTGACGTAAGGATTCAAGGGCGACTGAAACCACAATCAAAAGTCCAGTTCCACCAATAGCTAGGTTCTGTGCCTGAATACCGATCTGCGCAAACACGTATTCAATACCAAATGGCATAACTGCCACCAGACCAAGAACTAATGACCCGAAAAGGACTAGGCGGTTCATGGTTCGCCCTAGATATTTTTCAGTTTGCAGACCTGGGCGTACGCCTTCGATGAACCCACCCTGTTTTTGGAGGTTTTCTGCGATTTCGTTTGAGTTAAAGATAATCCCTGTATAAAAGTACGTAAATAGCACCACTAACAGGAAGTAGCTCACCGGATAAATAAACGCCCCTGGCTCTAACCCAGTAAATTCGCCTGGATTTGGTGCCTGGAACCACAGGATTAGGTTATCAGCTAGCGACGCAAAGTCAGGGTTGCCAGTTGCTCGCAAGATTTGCCCAGCAAAGGCAGGCAGCGACAGGAAAGCAACCGCAAAAATAACCGGAATAACACCAGCTGCGATTAACTTGATTGGCAGCACACTTTTAACGCCTCCGTAGCTGCTGTTACCCTGCACTCGTTTGGCGTAGTTAATCGTAACAATTCGCTGGGCTTCGTTGACCTTAACTAGTAGGTACAAAACAGCTAGAGATATCGTCCCGATGGCTATAGCAAGCCAAAAAGCGACTGGATTTACAGGAATTTCAAACCAACCAAATACATTCAGGCCGCCCTGTGAGGTGTCGAATAGGTTAAATCCGATTGTTGAAAGCATCTGAGGTAGCTGGCTAATAATACCAGCAAAAATTAACAGACTGATACCGTTACCTAGCCCCTGTTCGGTCGCCAGCTCTCCTAGCCACATAAGCAGCATTGAACCAGCCGTCATGGCAATTACTGCTACCACCCATTCAGCTAAGCCTGCTTCGGCCAAAACTGTGGTAGCACCAGCTAGTTCGGTTTGCCTTAGAATATAAACGAAAGCAATTGATTGAATGATAGCTAGCGGCAAGCTGATAACGCGTGTCCACTGATTAATTTTTCTGCGGCCAGACTCGCCGTCTTTGTGGAGCTCCTCTAGCTTAGGGATGGCTTTAGTTAAAAGTTGAGTAATAATGGATGCGGTAATAAAAGGGCTAAGACCGACTAGTACAATGGAAAGGCTAGCCAATGCCCCACCAGAGAGCAAGTTCAAAAATCCACCGAAATCAGTGCCAGATAAAATACTGTCGATTACTTCACGAAGTTGAGTTGGTTCGGTCAGAGGCACTGGGACATGCGCTAGCAAGCGGTAAGCAACCACAATACCTAGCACGACAAACAAGCGCTTTTGCATGTCGCGGTTTTTTAATGATCGAAAAATTGTTTTCCAGTTCACAGTCTCTCGTCCCTCTCTATTCTCTAGACTTATCTGCTACCCCTCGAAGCATAGAAATACTACTCTATACCCCGAGAAATGCACCAAGTCAAATTTATTTATCAGTTGATTCGACCTGCTGCTGACTCTTCTTTAATGGTACATCAGTGCGGACAAATGTGCCACCAGCTTTTGTAATTGCATCTTTTGCGCTTTTGCTGGCTGCTTGAACGTGTAAATTGACAGCTTCTGTCAGAGTACCACGTGCAATTACCTTAACAGTGTGAAAAGGCGTTTCGATATAACCTTTTTCGAACAATGTAAAATTGTCGACCACTTCTCCTTTAAACGCATTAAGATGATCAAGGTAGACGATTTGTGCTGGCTTTCTCAAGCTTTTAAAACCACGGGCTTTGGGTACTGCCTGGACAAGCGCCCTTTGGCCACCCTGAAAAGTAGCACGCAGCTTAGCACCAGAACGAGAATTCTGACCTTTGGTTCCGCGACCGGCAGTTTTACCTCGTCCGGCGGCAATACCGCGACCAGCACGTCTTTTGCTTTTATTTGCAGAAACTTGGAGTTGATTGTATTTCATGAGAATTTCATTTGAGAAACAGTAGTTGATGCGCGTCAGTTAGTGCGTGGCAGTTGGAGCATTAATTTTAATGTCTACTACCTATAGCACCGACTGCTAGCTACTATTTACTCCCTCCTTTCTTGTCTTTAGCGTTTAGCCACTCTTCTTTTGGAACCATGCTTTTTAATGCATCGATTGTAGCGTAAGCTACGTTCACCTTGTTTGACGACCCCAGTGACTTTGATAGCAAGTTGCGAATACCCGTTACTCCAATAATTGATCGGACAACGCCGCCGGCAATAATACCGGTACCAGGGGCGGCTGGCTTAATAAGCACCCGTGCGCCTGAGAGTTTGACCTCTGCATCATGTGGAATAGTTTCGTTCACAACTGGGATAGTAATCATATTCTTCTTGGCCACGTCAGACGCCTTAGATATTGCAGTCTGTACATCCTGACCTTTTGATACACCTACACCGACTTTGTTTTTTCGATCTCCCACGACAACTAGCGCCTTAAAGCGGAAGCGTCGTCCACCCTTGACTACGCGCGCTACGCGATCGATGTTAATTACAACTTCTTCGAATTGCTTTTCTTCCCTTTGCTCGCCAGTGCGTCGCTTATCGCGTCCACGCTGAGCGCGCGCAGGGCGAGCGGTAGTAGTGGTTTTTTCTGCTTGAGCCATACTAGAACTCCAATCCTTCCTTACGTGCAGCGTCAGCAAGAGCACTTAGTCGACCAGCATACTGGCGACCATTGCGGTCGAATACAACTGCTTTGATTTTAACTTTCTTAGCCTTCTTTGCTATATCGGTGCCCACAAACGCCGCCTTGTCAGTTAGAGTGCCGGTCTGTTTTGTGCCAACTGTAGTACTAGCAGCAAGTGTGTGACCTTTTACGTCGTCAACTAGCTGAGCATTGACGTGGCGAGCGCTAATTGCAACTGTTAAACGAGGACGTTCGGCAGTTCCAACTACTTTTGACCTGACACGGTTTTTTCTAAGACTCTTATTAAGTAACTTTTTCTTCATGTCAGCCATGACTACTTACCAGCCTTTCCAGCCTTGCGCAAAATTTGCTCATCGGCGTATTTAATACCTTTACCTTTGTATGGCTCAGGCTTCTTTAGTGAGCGGATTTCTGCAGCTACCTGACCCACTGCCTGCTTGTCTATGCCGCTAACTGTGATGTTCATCTTTTCAACTGTCAAGCTAATACCATCTGGTGCACGGTATTTGACTGGGTGCGAAAACCCTAGCTGCATTTCTATTTCTTGGCCACCGCCATTAATTCGAAAGCCCACACCACTTACTTCAAGCTTTTTCTCAAAGCCCTTCACAACGCCCTGAACAGCGTTACTAAGGAGTGATCGCTGCAGCCCGTGTTGGCTTTTCGCAATCCTCTCGTCATTTTTTCGACTAACAGTTGCCACATTATCCTCTAGTTTAACGTCTACGTCCGATAGATGCGGCACTGTCAGCTGACCTTTTGGTCCCGCGACAGTAATAACATCTGTGTCGACCGTGATTGTCACACCGGATGGAACTTCGATTGGTAGTTTTCCGACTCGACTCATAATTATTCCTTTCTTATAAATAGTTCAATGGGTTACGTGCGGTAATTTAATATACCTGCAAAAGCAGCTCGCCACCAAGGCGCTGCTTGACGGCTTCGGTGCCGCTTAAGACACCCTTACTAGTACTAACAAGTACCATGCCTCGGCCACTTTTAACGCGCGGAATATCGTTTGCACCGACATATACGCGGCGCCCTGGTTTACTTAGGCGAGTTAGCTCATTAATATTCGGATTTTCACCTGGCTTGTTGATTGTTATAACAAGTGTATCTCGAGGTTTAGAGCTTTCGACCTTTACATCGGCTAGGTAATTAGCCTTTTTTAGCTGCTCTGCAACAGTTTTCTTGAGCTTGCTGCTTGGAACACGGACTTCGTTTTTTCCAACTGCTACCGCGTTTCTAATGCGAGTCAGCAGGTCAGCGATTGGGTCAGTTGACTGTAGTGACATATCTCTTTCCTTCCTTTCCTACCAACTACTCTTTCGTACGCCTGGGATTTCACCCTTTGAGGCTTTTTCACGAAAGTTTATTCTGTTCAAGCCAAAGCGGCGCATATAGCCCCTTGGACGACCTGATAAAACATCACGGTTTTTCCAGCGGGTTGGGCTAGAATTACGCGGCAGTCTTGCAAGACCCTCTTGGTCACCAAGCTCTTTTAGCTGAGCACGTTTTGCAGCGTACTTCTTGATCATTTTTTGGCGTTTTGCATCTCGAGCAATCATTGATTTCTTTGCCATTAGCGTCGGCCTCCTTCTTTTTCAAACGGCATACCGAATTTTTCAAGCAATGCACGACTATGGGCGGCATCTTCGTTATCTATAACAAAAGTTATTTGCAAACCGTGTAGCAACTGCGTTTCTTCGAATGTTAATTCTGGAAATACCGATTGCTCTACTATGCCTAGGCTGTAGTTGCCGCTTTTATCAAAGCCCTTACTGCCGACACCGTGAAAGTCACGAACACGCGGCAGGGCCGTGTTGATGAGTCGATCCAAGAATTCGTACATACGAGCACCGCGTAGCGTCACACTGATACCTACTCGGTTCATGCCAGCACGAATTTTAAAACCAGCAATTGACTTCTTTGCCATTCGGTCTATTGGATGCTGACCAGTAATCTTTGTTAGGGTGTTTCGAACTACTTCATAGTAGCGCTTATCGTCCTTGTTTTTTCCGATACCAACACTGACTACTATTTTATTTAGTTTCGGCACTTGGTTTACGTTGCCAAGGTCTAGCTCGTCCTTTAGCTCGCCTACGAACTCGTCGTTATAGAGCATTTTCAGGCGCGGAGCTATGGCAACAGCTGTATTTTTAGCCATTACTTAATCTCCTTATTATTTGCCTGGCGAGCGACTCGGGTCGTGCCCCCATCGGCGTTCTTTACTAGCCCCACTCGGCTGACTTTTCCAGATTTTTCATCTATCACCAATGCAACCTTGCCAATTGGCACGGGTGTATGGATATCCTTTTTGCCACCGCGCGGATTTAGTTGATTTGGCTTTACGTGTCGGTGCCCTACACCAACACCCTCTATCAAGACGGCGTTCTTCTTATGAAGCACTGCCAGCACCTTACCGGTAGTACCCTTGTGGTCGCCACTGATTAACTTTACAGTGTCACCCTTTTTGATACGTTTTGTCGATTGGTTTGCTGCCATATTAAAGTACCTCCGGCGCTAAGCTAATGATGCGTGCGTACCCCATGTCACGAAGTTCCCTGGGAACTGGACCAAATACACGGGTTGCGCGTGGGGTTTTATCATCGTTGATAATAACAGCTGCATTATCATCAAATGCAATCGTGCTGCCATCTTTTCGGCGAATCTGATCTCGCGTACGTACCACTACAGCTTTGACAACTGACTTCTTTTTAACGTTCCCGGTTGGGTTAGCGTCTTTGACCGTAGCGACAATGATATCGCCAACGCGCGCGTAACGACGCCCGGTACCACCAAGAACGCGTATGCATAGAATTTCTCTTGCTCCGCTGTTATCAGTCACTTTAAGGCGTGATTCTTGTTGGATCATTACGCGTCTTCCTCCTTGAGCTCGATAGAGCCTTTGGATTTTTCTAAAATTTGCTCTAGTTTCCAGCTTTTCTTCTTAGAAACAGGGCGAATCTCACTAATAATAACCTTGTCACCATTTGATGCCTGGTTAGTTTCATCGTGGGCAGTGTATTTACGTGTCACAGTATACTGCTTTTTATATATAGGATGTGTTTCCCTGACTGTTGCAGTGACTGTGATAGTCTTGTTGGCAACACTAGAGGTCACAATCCCGGTCATTGTTCTTGCCATGATTATTTATCCTCCTCGCTAGAGATTTCTTGTTCACGAATAGCGGTTTTCAGGCGAGCAATATCTTTCTTGAGGCTGGTGATGTAGCGAGGATTGGCCAGTTCACCGGCTGCATGTCCTCGTCGAGCTCCAATAAGATCATCTTGCTTTTTGCTTAACTCTTCGCGAAGTTGATCAATTGTCTTTGCTTTTGGTGTATCATTTTTTGCCATAACCTTAAACCTCCTCTCGCTTTATGAAACGAGTCTTTATAGGAAGCTTATGACTAGCTAGACGCATCGCCTCACGAGCAATTTCTTCGTCTACGCCTTTCATTTCAAACATTACAGTACCGGCCTTTACCTTGGCAACGAAAAATTCAGGGTTACCTTTACCGCTTCCCATCTTGACGTCTTGAGGCTTGCGAGTAACTGGTGTGTGCGGGAAAATTCGAATCCAAATTTTACCACCACGCTTGATGTAGCGAGTCATCGCCTGACGAGCAGATTCGATTTGGCGGCTTGTAATGCGCTCGTTGCCTAAACTCTGAAGTCCGTAATCACCAAAGGCTATGTAGTGACCGCGTGTGGCGACACCATCATTCTTGCCTTTGCGGACTTTTCGGTACTTGGTTTTCTTTGGTAGTAGCATAACCTAGTTCCTTTCGCCCTTATAGATCCAAACTTTGACGCCAATAATACCAGCAGGGGTTTTAGCCCGTGCAGTATGGAAGTCAATATCAGCCCGAAGTGTATGTAGTGGCACCGATCCTTCAATAACTTTTTCACGTCGGCTCATCTCAGCTCCGTTCAGTCGCCCAGCAACCTCAACACGAATACCTTTGGCACCTGCATTGATAGTATTTTGAGCTGACATCTTGGTTGCGCGTCGGAAGTTTATGCGACGCTCTAATTGATGTGCGATATTTTCAGCTACTAATTTGGCAGATAATTCGGGTCGCTTTACTTCTTCGATGTTGATACGTACTGGCAAGCTAGCAATCTTTTCAATCATAGTCTTTAGCTCTTGCACACCTGAACCACCACGACCAATTACAACACCTGCTTTGGCGGTGTGAATCGTAATAGTGATTAGGTTAGCAGAACGTTCGATTTCGATACGATGTATAGTCGGACGCGATGAAAAACGATCTTCGATCATGTCGCGAATCTTGATATCTTCCGCTAGCCACTTCGCAAATTCACGCTTACCTGCGAACCAACGAGAGTCCCAGTTTTTGTGGACCTGCAGACGGAAGCTAATTGGGTTAACTTTTTGTCCCATTATTTGGTCTCCTTTGCTTCAGCAGTTTTCGCAGCTGGCTTCTTCTTTTTTGGCTTCAAAGCACCAGTTACTTCAACTAGAATGTTGCTGCTTTTTTTCTGGTACGGCAATGCTCGTCCCCGACTAGCTGGCACAAAACGCTTCATGCGTGTACCGGTAGTAACTGACAAAGTTGAAATAACCAGGTTTTTACCATCTAGGCCATGTGTATTAACAGCATTTGCGCGCGCGCTTTCAATCGCCTTTTTAACAGGCAGTGCGGCACGTTTTGGCGTGTGCTCCAGTATAACAATTGCATCAGCAACAGTCCTGCCGCGAACCAGGCTAGCTACTAGACTAACTTTCCTAGGTGCTTGGTCTACGCCTTTTGCGTACGCCCGTACAGTCTTTACAGCCATTACTTCTTGTCCTTTCCACCGTGACGACGGAACTTGCGAGTTGGCGCAAACTCACCAAGCTTGTGGCCAACCATATTTTCAGTAATGTACACCGGTACGTGAACACGACCATTATGGACAGCTATTGTACGTCCGACCATTTCAGGACTAACCGTGCTAGCACGAGCCCAGGTCTTAATTACAGTCCTGTCATCTGGTCCAAGCGCCGCCACCTTACGAGCGAGCTTGAAGTCGACAAACGGGCCTTTTTTGAGTGAACGACTCATATACTACCTCTTCCTCTTCGCTTCATGGCGACTTCTTACTATCATCTTATTCGTATCTTTACGACGACGAGTACGGTATCCGAGTGTCAGCTGACCCCAAGGAGTGCGCGGCGGCTTACCTGGGCCGTGACGTCCACCGTCACCACCACCATGCGGGTGATCAGCTGCGTTCATTACCACACCGCGAACGGATGGGCGAATACCCTTGCGCCGTTTGCGTCCAGCAGATCCAACTTTAATATTCTGATGCTGAACGTTACCCACGACCCCAATTGAGGCCTGGGATTCAATACGAAAGCGTCGGACCTCGCCTGATGGCAGGCGAACTAGTGCATAGTCGCCTTCTTTGGCCATTAACTGAGCTTTGGTTCCAGCAGAGCGTACCATTTGGGCTCCCTTGCCGGGTTGGATTTCAATTGCGTAAATCTGCGTACCAACTGGAATCTTTGACAGTGGCAGACGGTTACTGACTTCAACTGCGACATCCTCGCCACTTGTAAATGTTTTACCCTTTACCATTGAAGTGTCAGCCAGGACGTAGTGGTACAGGCCATGCTGATCTTTGACACGTGCAATACGAGCACTACGGTTTGGGTCATATTCAATTTCTTCGACCGTCACGGTTAGACCAGGTGCAAGCCTGTGGTTCAGTAGGCGATAGTGGCGCTTAACACCGCCACCGCGATGTCGAACTGTAATGCGACCACTATTGTTTCGCCCTGCCGTTTGCTTCTTGCTTTTAGTCAGGCTCTTTAGCGGTTTACGAGTGGTAATGTCGCTTAAGTCCTGAGAGGTCATACCGCGGCGAGCCGGAGTAGTCGGGTTGTATTGTTTGACTCCCATTACTTCGTCTCTCCTTCTGATACCGGAGTCTCGTCAAAAACCTGTATGCTATCGCCGCTCTTTAGGGTGACGTATGCTTTTTTAGTGTCTTTGCGATGAGTGGTGCCAGGGTAGCGATTCTTGCCTCGGGAATAACGAATCGCTTTACCACTTTGCACCAGTGTCTTAACACCGGTTACTGTTACTTCAAATTGCGACTCAACTGCAGCAACGATCTGTTGCTTATTAGCAGTGAGCGGTACATTAAATACATAGGTATTTTGAGCGGCTAGACCGTAAGCTTTCTCGGTCGCTCGTGGGATAACGGTAATACGATTCATACTACTTCTCCTCCTTGGCTAGCCAGGTCTTAAGTGTGGCGACAGCATCTGGCGATACGACAATCTTGTCAGCGTTTAGTACGTGGTAAACACTTAGGTACTGTGCCCTGATGAGCAGCACGTTTTCGATGTTGCCGGTCGCACGTATTAATTCGGGCGTCTTTTCATCGACGACTAGCAGGACTCGCCTAGCGTCAGCTTTTTTATCCTTTAGAAACTTAGCGACCTCACTAGTTTTACCTGAAGTTTTGACGTCGCTAACAATAATCTTGTCAGCTTCGTTTGCTAAGGTTAAAGCTTGCTTTAGAGCTACACGCTTGCTGGTTTTAGGGAGCTTTTTAGTGTAATTTTCATTGCCACTAGGCCCAAATACGACACCACCGCCACGCCAGATAGGGTTACGGATAGATCCAAACCGGGCACGTCCGGTGCCTTTTTGACGCCATGGCTTTTTACCGCCACCACGAACTTCACCACGCTGCAAAGTGGTAGCGCCACTAATGCGCGCGTTTGCCAGGTAGCTATCATATGCTAGCTTAAGCAGTTCGTGGTTCGGTACGTTAACGGCAAATACTTCGTCCGGCAAAGTTGCTGCTTTATTTTCAGCCATTATGCTTTACCTCCAATAATTACGAGACCTTTTTTAGGGCCAGGTACGGCGCCTCTTAGTCCGATGAGGTTACTTTCAGCGTCAACATATGCCACTACAAGGTTTTTTACAGTAACGCGCTCAGCGCCCATACGGCCAGCCATACGTTTACCTTTAAATACCTTTTGTGGATACATTGACCCAATTGAACCTGGTTTTCGAACGTTACCGTTACCGCCATGAGTACTTTTGCTGGTGTTGAAATTATGGCGTTTTACGGTTCCAGCAAAACCTTTACCTTTGCTTGTTCCGGTCGCGTCCACCACGTCGCCCAGTTCAAACTTTGTTACGTCGATTGTATCGCCTACCTTTAGATCATCTGGTAGTTCTGCGACGCGAAATTCCCGAATATGCTTCGGGGTCACTTTGGCGGTCTTTG
>CAZEGC010000029.1:0-10135 GCA_964511635.1 uncultured Candidatus Saccharibacteria bacterium
CCCAAAATATAATTTAGTTCGCTTGGTTCGACCACGTCGTCCCAGTCAGTCGTAAGCGCATTGGCATTGACTATCGTGGCGCTGGCAGTCAGCGGCAGTCGCTTGAACGTCCGGCCGGATTCCCGGCTGAATTCCATGTTCATCTGGTGGTCGGTCAACCATAGCGCGGTTTGGGCGATTAGGCTTGGGAACTCTTCGATCTCGATACCGTACATCTGGTCGACATTTACCTTTAGTGAGCCAGCTTCGGCATCAGATGCAAGCCAATCCACCTGCTTATCGGAACGAAGTCCTTTTATAGAGTCGTCTTTTTGAAGTTGGGCAACAATTTTGTGTTCTAGTCGACGTAATTCGCGGTAGGTTATTACTAAAAAGTTACCGGCACCGCAGGCTGGGTCAAGGAACTTCAGTCTAGCGAGTTTTCCTTGGAGTCGGCGTAATTCGTCGAACTTTTTGCGCGGACCGCTAGCGAGCGCAGCGGCGTATTCGTCATATAGGTCGTCCAGAAACAGTGGCTTGATCGCCCTCAGAATGTTCTTTTCGCTAGTATAGTGCGCCCCTAAGTTCCGTCGCTGCTCGGCGTCCATCACGCCCTGGAACATACTCCCGAAAATAGCTGGACTGACCTGTGACCAGTCGAGTTCCATAGCTTCGATTAGTTCGCGACGCATCTGTCCGTTAAAGTATGGAGTGCGTATAGATTCCTGGAATAGGCCGCCGTTGACATACGGCAGGCTAGCGATGGATTCATCGAGTGAATTCTGGCGATGAGTTTTTTCGGTATTTAAGGCTTGGAATATTTGCATCAACCTAGGACCTAGGTCTGAGCCGTCTTCAATCGTGTAGGTTTTAATATAACTAAGTAGCACGTGGCGATCGAATATGCCAGAATCATCAGCGAACATACAAAAAACCAGCCGTACCAGTAAAACTTCTAGGTCACGCCCGGTGTAGTTGTCATCACGTAGCTTGTTATGTAGTTTGGCCATAGCCTCGGCGGCTTTGCGGTTGACGGGGTCTTGTTCGGCTAGTTGCTGCGATGATTGGTTGATTAAAAATGCGAATAGCTTAACGTGTTTTGGGAAATCGGCTAGTAAAAAGTCGGTTTTATTGCGAGTTGCGAGGTCTATAAAATGAAAGCTCGCAAAATCACTTACGACAACGGCTTCTGGTAGGTCGTGGTCGGGCATTGTTTCTAAGTATTCATATGCCTGAATGCTAGCCTTTGATAAATCTTTTCCGCCAGATTTTTGTTCAGCCAGTAGCTTGCTGGGCCAGAACATGTCGATAAAACCTTGGCTGCCGCTACCCTTTTTGATGGCGTATTCAAAATAAGCTCCGACGCGTCGGCGATCTACGCCGTATACTGCCAAAAAATCGCTCCAGAAACTTTGCGATTCGCCTTTTTCGTACGTTTCGCCGTCCCATTTGCTGGCAAACTCCGTCGCCTTGTCCTGAATTTCGTTCCAATTGATGGTTGCCATGTTACTTTCCGATTATAGCATCAAAAAACTCCGCATCGAGATGATGGCGGAGTTTAGCGAGCTATTTCGACTGGTATTAGTCGACTACTTCGACGCCCATTGACCTGGCGGAGCCGGCGATAATTTTGACGCGACCTTCCATGTCGTTAGCGTTGAGGTGGTCTTTTTTGGCTTCGGCGATTTCCTCGGCCTGAGCGCGGGTGATTTTACCGACTTTTTCGCTGTGCGGCTTACCAGACCCTTTCTGAATACCGGCAGCAGCACGAATCATATCGTCAACTGGCTGACCAAGGCTTTTCCAGGTGAAGGTTCGGTCTTCGAACACCTGCAGATGCACGATAACGTCTTTACCCATGTCGCCCTTAGTGGCTTCGTTGAATGGGTTGATGAAGTCCATCATGTTCAGTCCCCATTGACCAAGGGTCGAACCCACAGGAGGACCTGCAGTCGCACGACCAGCCGGAATACGTAGTTTTAGGTTTCCAATAACTTTTTTTGCCATAATTTTCCTTAAAAGATACTAAATATTATTTGAAGCTATATTTAGTGCGTAACAGACATACTATAGCAGACAGGCGTCGATATATCAACCTTCGAGCATCGAGCGGAGGTCGTCTAGCCGATTTTCGAACCGTTGCTGCATAGTGCGTCCTAGCGTGTCTTTGTTACCCAGTATGCGGTGGGAAAGAAGGTCGGTATCGACGACGCGAGTATTAGACTTTCTTTACCTGTAGTGCGTCAAGCTCGACCGGAGTATCACGGCCAAACATGCTAACCATGACGCGGATTTTGCCTTTTTGATTGTCGATTTCGCTAATTGCACCGTCAAAGCCCTTGAACGGCCCGTCAGTGATTGATACCACTTCACCCTCTGAATAGTCGATGTTGTGTTTTGGATCTTCGACACCCATACGCTTTTTGATTTTAGCGATTTCATTACTTGAAACAGGCGTTGGCTCGGTTCCTGTGCCGACAAATCCAGTTACACCGGGGGTGTTTCGTACAATGTACCATGTTTCGTCTGTTAACTTCATTTCAACCAGGGCGTAGCCTTGGAAGATCTTTTTTTCGACAATCTTGCGCTTGCCATTTTTGATTTCAATTTGCTTTTCTTTGGGCACCATGACGTCAAAAATTTTGTCTGCCATGTCGACAGCGTTAATTCGTTGACGAATACTGTCAGCTACTTTTTCTTCGTACCCACTGTAGGTGTGAATTGCGTACCATTGCCTGGTTGAGTCGTATCGATTACTTGCCATTATCCTTTTATCCTATAATTAGTTCAAATAAGTTATTAAATCCAGCATCAAGCAGTACAATTAGTGCCACAAAAAATAGTGAATAAAGGACTACTGCTGCGGTTAAGCCCCACGTAGCTCGGCGGGTTGGCCAACGAACTTGCTTTAGTTCAAACCAAGCACCCTTGAAGTAACGGCCTAGGGCCGTGAAGGGTGTTAGAGTTTTCTTAATTGCAGACTTATTTTTGGGGTTTGGGTTTTCTACCTTGGTATTTTTTTCGCGTTTTGTTTCAGGTTTGCTGGCTATGCGTTCAGTCGGCTTCTGGTTGATGGCCGCTGGTTTAGTGTCAGCCGCTTTAAGCCTCGTGACTTTCGTCGCCGAAGATTTTTTTGCAGTGGTTTTCTTGCTTGGCTTAGCCACTTTGGTTTACTCCTACCATTTAAAAAAGTCTGCTTGTATCTGCAGACTGTCAAATACTATACTAGCGCATTGTCGATAAAATAACAAGTTAACACCACAAGAGCGGCGTGATAACATAAGTAGTATGGTATGGATTCTAGCGCTGGGCACGATGCTCTTAATGACAGCACTGCTTTTTATGCGCCAGATAATAGTGGCTTTTTCGCGCTTTCGCATTAAAACCAAAAAAACTAATTATGTATCAATTGATGATGCTCCGACTGTGAGTGTATGCATACCCGCAAGAAATGAAACGCACGCCATGACTCGATGCCTAGAATCGGTACTATCAAGCAGCTATCCGAAGCTGGAAATTATTGTGCTAGACGACAGTTCGGTTGATAACACTTCGATACTTATTAAATCATTCGCCCATTCTGGAGTGCGGTTTGTCGAAGGTTCACAGCTGCCGGATGGTTGGCTGGGTAAAAATCATGCGCTCGAGGGGCTCGCTCGTGAAGCTAGCGGCGAGCTAATTGTTTATATGGATGTTGACACCCAGATAAAATCAAATACGATCAGCCTGCTGGTGTCATATATAAAGAATGAAGATGCTCAAATGGTATCAGTCCTACCTAGGCGAACTGATGGACTGCGTGGTAGCGTGCTTTTTGCAACCTTGCGTTATTTTTGGTCAATTATCACTCATTCTAGAAGCAGACCGCTGGCTGCAAGCGCCTTGTGGGTGATTAAACGAGATTATTTGCTCAAAAATGCTGGAGGATTCGCATCCATGCAGAGGGTAATTCAGCCTGAATCGGTTCTAGCCAAGGCGCTCGCGGCAGATGATAAATACCGCATATTGATTGGCAGCGATCAGCTAGATGTGGCATATGAGAAAAAGTGGTCATCGCAGGTAGAAACTAGCATCCGCCTGCTGTTTCCCCTATCGGGAGGCACGTGGCACCGCGGGTTAGCTGCCACTTTGTTTTTAACTTTCTTAAACCTGCCGCTAGTAGCGCTGGTGGTGGGACTAATGACTAGCAGCAGTGTGCTTATAGCGGCTGGCGTCGTGTTTACCATTATTTTTTCAGGATTGTTTGCTGTATTTACCTATCAACTCCGGACGCGTAATTGGTGGTTTTGTGCACTACTGTGGCCAGTGGTCATATTTCAGGAATTAGTGATATTTATAATTAGCTGGCAGCGTTACGCTCGAGGCCGCGTAACCTGGAAGGGCCGCCGAATCAGCAACGACATGCAGGAGCTTTCAGCTGGACTAGCGATTCAGACGGGTACGACTAGCCAGAGCTAGTCTTTGCTTTGGTGAATTGGCAGGTCAAAGTAAAATAGTGACCCGTGGTTAAGCCGGCTCTCTAATTTGATGTGAGTATCGATTTTATTAGCTAACTTTGCAGCCACGTATAGTCCCAGCCCAGTACCACCCGTTTCCCTGGTGCGGTAATCTTCGGAACGGTAGAATTTATTAAATATTTTTTTCTGGTCTGCCTTGTTGATACCAATACCGGTATCCTGGACAGAAAAAGTAACCATGTTTTTACTGCGCTTTGCCGATAGGGTCACCGAGCCTTTTTTGGTATATTTGATTGAATTGGTGACGAAGTTCTGCAAAAGCTCTTCTAGGTACAAGCGACTAGTGTAAACTGAGCCTAGGCGCGTACCTAGATCTAGGTTGAGGCGTAGTTTTTTGTTTTTTGCTTCACTAGCGTAGTTAGTGTAGATACTTTTCATCACTTCAGCCACGTCAATGACTTCTTTTTCGTCAGATACGCCACGTTCAGCCCGTGAAAGAGTGGATAGATCGTTCACCATTTTGGATAAAAATATAATTTGCTCATGGGCGGTTTCAACTGACGACTCTAGTGTGCCAGGCTTCATTTGCCCCCGCTCCATCATTAGTCGTACGTTGCTAATCGTACCTTCTGCAATTGTGATTGGAGTGCGTAGTTCGTGGCTGACAACACTAATGAACTCGTCACGTTCTTCTTCTAGGCTTTTTTGTTTAGTGACGTCACGCATTATAACGATGTAGCCGTTGATGACATCAGTTTTTTTGGATCTGCTAAAGGTTGTGCGTATGGGTGAAAAGGTTAATTCCAGTCGGATACTTTCTTGTTTGTCGTAATAATAAAGTAGGTCATCTCGGACGGTTGTCCTAGGGGTGTTTTTTAATTTATCAAAGATATTAATTTTTTTGCCGCTTAGGGACTTGAGTGGCAAAACTTCGTCTAGATGGTGGCCATTTAGGCTGTCATTTGTATCCAGTAGGTTCAGGCTGGCTGCGTTATAGGTTCGAATGATACCATTTTTATCAAGGTTCAGTATTCCATCAGAAATGTTATTAATGATAGCTAGTGTTCTTTCGCGCTGCATGGCTTCTTGGATTTTGACTTTTTGCAAACTGCTCGTGTCAACTTCTTTTAATCGCATCATTGCGGCGACTGAAGCGCCTACGGTTAGGAGCGTTAGCATGGATATCATGCCGACGAGCACTGCCCCGTATTCGCCAGCACTTTGATGCATAGCTAGATCAACTAAAGCCACCATAATCGAGGCGGCGGCGCTATATTGAGCGCCTCTGATATCTGCGACTAGGTATGCGCCTAGTAGCAGTAGCAACCACAAACTAGCTATAAGCAGCGAAAACCCAGAAATAATAAGTACATATAGGATAATTAAGGCGTGTTGGGCAATTAAGCAGGCTGACTCTAGGCGATTATTTTTAGTCGGGGTAATAAACTGAATTAATGACACAAATAGCCAGAGGCCTGTAACTACAAATAGGTACAATATGCCTGCGTAGCGCGAATTATCAATCAGGCCGGCGTGGATCATTAGCCCGTAGAAAAAAAGAATCAAAGGAACAATAAGCCCAGAAAACCTTATAAACTGTTCTGATCTTTTGCTTTGTCTTGTCCCACCCGTATTCATCTGGCCTTATTATACATAGCAGCCATGGCTTTTTAAATAGAGGGTGTTTCGAGCTTGATTTTTTTACGATGCAATTTGTAGTCTGGATCAGCCGCTGCCACTATATCCCAGAAAGCTTGACTATGATCCATGCGCTTAGTATGGGAAAGCTCATGTATTAGAACGTAATCAATTAATTCAAATGGCAGTTTCATCAGGGCGATATTCAAACTAATAGTGCCGTTGCTGCTGCAGCTCCCCCACCTGCCGCTAGCGTGTGAAAACCGAACTTTGTCATAACTAAAACCATGTTTTGCAGCCAAAAAAGCTAGTCGCTTAGGAAGGTAGCTTCTTGCTTCAATTTTTAGTGCGTCAATTATAACTGGTCTGGCTTCTTTGATGATTTCACTACTAGATAGCTCCATGTCATCTGGTTTTCGGATTATGATTTGTTGACCGCTTCTGGTGACTTTTAGCGCGTCACCGGTCTGGATGACGAGTGTGTGACTTTTGCCTATAGACATACCTGGTGCTAGTTCAAGCTTTGGATGGTAATCCTCTAGAATCTGACGAAGTTTTGGGCGAGAAGTTTTAATTAGCCGCTTTACTAATAGTGTCGGCGCATAAAGTGGGATAGAAGCCCGAAGAGTGCCGTTGGGCGCAATGCGAATCTTGACCTGGCGCGCCCTGGCGCTCCGACGGATTGTTATTTTGCCAAATTCTTTATCCGTGATTGTTGGCATTGCTGTGACTATTTTCTGTTTACTTTAATCGAGTGCCCTCTGGGTGCAGGACGAGTATTAGGGGTGGCGCGTTCTTTGACAGGTGAGGTTCGATTACCTGCGAGTCGCTTTAGTACAATCCGAGCCTGGGAGGCGTAGGTGTGTTTACCACTAATGACGATGCCCGGTTCGTTTTTTGATAGTGGTGTAAAGCGATTAGACAAGCGCTCAAAGGTGTCATCATCGATTAGGCTGCTAGGGTCTTGACCTTTTACGCCCCGGACCGCACGTGTTTTAGCAGCATTGGGTTCGGTTTGGACCCATATAAATAGCGGTTCGTAGCCAGCTTTTTTAGCTTTTTTGATAATTTCCGTTCGCTCAGCTTTGGTAGATCCGATACCTTCAATTAGCACAGTGTTTTTAGTCTTTATAATTTCACCCAGCATAGTGGAGGCCACACGAGCTAGTATTATAAACTCTTCGGTGCTATAGGTTGGGTTATTGTATAGATCAGAGCGGATTTTATCAAAATTTATAAATGGCGCTCGAAATGTATCAGAAAAGTGTTTTGCAAAAAAACTCTTGCCTGCTCCCGGAATTCCAACCACTACTAGCATGTACGGCTTGGCAAAACTCAACGACTTCATATATCGATAGTATAGCAAATTTATTGGCTAGTAGGTACTAAATTTTGACTACGTGCACCACGTAAGTATAATGTAGACACTTTTTCACCTAACTAGCTTCGCCAAACCCCATCATGTTTTACCTGCGCTAGGGCTTAAGGGTTAGCGCCGCAGCTTATAGTTAAAATAAAAACGAGCCCAGGTGGACTCTTTTTATCTTGGCAGGAGTAGAGGGACTCGAACCCCCGACACCAGGTTTTGGAGACCTGTGCTCTAGCCAGCTGAGCTATACTCCTTTACTAGCGCTAACTATTGTAACAAAATTATTTATAACCTGCTAGCTGGCGCTATTCTAGTCGGATTGCGCGTTTGAATCGACGGTCTACTTCTGGATCGGAGAATCTAGCGATTGGTTGTTGAACTATGATTCGTTTTGCGGGATCAGTTGCGTCTTTGTCGATTTCCATAATTGCACTTACGAAATACTTTTCTATCAGCCACTCCCTTCCCGGTGTAGTGTGGCCGACTACTATAATGCGCCACAAGTCATCACCCCAGCGTTCGGTGTTTTTAACTCTTAGTGGGCGCGCTAGTAGCGTGGGGCCGGTGGGCATTGCCTGGGTGATTTTGCGTATTGCTGCTTCTCCGGCTTCACGGTCACGTACGAATACATCAACTGCGATTGATCGAACACCACGTGGGGTGACTTGTACTGCTTGCATTTGCTGATTATGAATCCAGATGACTTCCCCACTTAGGCTGCGTAATTTAGTGGAGCGCAGCGTAAAGCGCTCGACCACACCAGACACGTCAATGAATGGTTCGACTTTGATAAAATCACCAACCGTAAACCACTTTTCTATAATCATCGTGGCTCCAGCTGTAACGTCACGAAGAAGCATGCCAAGAGTCTGACCGGCAAATACAATAAAGAACGCACTAGCACCTATAGCTGCAACACCACTATTTGCTGCTGGACTTAGAATTCGCCAGGCAACATATGCCGTTATGGCGACAACCACCGTCCGAACGGACGCTATAACTATACTAAGGTAGGTTTCCACCTGGCGGTACATCATCACCTTTTGATCGTTAGATTCTAGTTCAGACCGAACGGCAATTTTTTGGGCAACTGCAATGATGGCTTTTGCTAAGAACCGACTCAGCCAATACGAAATTGCGGTCGCGAGTATAAGGATCATAATTGACCTATAAGCATTTGGCTGCGCTAGGAACTCGCCCACCTCGTTAGTAACATTTGTCCAACTGAAATATTCATTCATAACAATTAAACAGTGTATCTACTATTGTCATAAAAAACGAGGGTGTTTTTTGCGTGTATTTACGTAATTTGTTAACATTAGCATAAATAGAATCAAACCAGGAGACAAAAATGCACACAGTTATTGTGGGAGGTGGCTTTGCCGGAGTCAAAGCGGCACTAGAACTTAGCAAAAAACAACTAGGTAAAATAACTTTAATTTCAGATCAGCCATATTTTTTGCATCACGCTACGCTATATGCGACAGCTACTGGGCGCAGCACACGTGAATCAGTCGTTCCGTTAGAGGACATATTTGCCAGGCACCATGATGTAGATGTGGTGCTAGATTCAATGAAATCAATTGATCCCGTTCGTAAAATGGTGGTAGGAAAAAGCAGAAGCTATAACTATGACAACCTAATAATAGCTATCGGGGTTGTGACTAGCTATTTCGGAATTAGAGGCATGGCCAGAAATAGCTTTGGTATCAAAACCCTCGAAGAAGTCAAAGAATTTAAAAACCACCTGCACCAGGAGCTAACAGCGACTAAACACCTGGATAAAAACTATGTGATAATCGGCGGCGGCCCAACCGGAGTTGAGCTAGCAGGCTCTTTGAGCGAATACCTAAGGGACATCGCAAAATCACATCACCTGCGTCATGGAAAAGTTAAAATTACTCTAGTCGAGGCTTCACCAAGACTTCTGCCGCGCCTATCTAAGACTGCATCCAAGCGCGTTTTAAAACGACTCGAAGATCTAGGGGTAAGGGTACTTACTAATCATAAGGTAGAGTCACTTGGTAAAGAATTCGTAACAATTGATGGCAAAAAAGTACCGACTGAAACAGCTATCTGGACTTCGGGCGTGACTAATCATCCATTTTTTAAGGAGCACGAAGAGTACTTTCAGCTTGCCCCGAATGGTCGAGTTGAGGTTAATCAATATCTAGAAGCATATCGCAATATATACGTTATTGGCGATAACGCCAACGTATCAAACGTTGGGCAGGCCCGACCGGCGCTTGATTCTGCTAAGTTTATAGCAGATCACATAGCTAGAAAAGCAACAGCTCGCTTGCTGAAGTCCTATGTACCTAAAATCCCACCTAGCGGCATTCCAGTTGGCAGCAACTGGGCGTACGTAGAGTGGAACGGTATATATGCAGATGGCAAAACTGGACATCACCTAAGGAGGTTGATTGAACTTACGGGCTACAAGGCCCTACTTCCCCACAATCAAGCACTAAGTGCATGGCGTGCGCACGACATCAAAGAAGAGTCCTGCAAGCTGTGTAAAACTGAAGCTTAAAATGAGCTTGTAAATGTCACTACTAGCACCTATAATCATAAGCAAAATGAGGCGAGAAAAAGGAGCGTCGAATTAATCTAGGTCGGATAATTCGCATATAAAAATGAATATACTAATGCTTGGGTGGGAGTTGCCGCCGCATAACAGCGGAGGTCTTGG
>CAZEGC010000030.1:0-9957 GCA_964511635.1 uncultured Candidatus Saccharibacteria bacterium
GCTCGACCGGATTTGAACCGGCGATCTCCTCCGTGACAGGGAGGCGTGATAACCCCTTCACTACGAGCGCGTATGTTGCCTTTGAGGCTTCCAGTATGATAGCAGTTTTTTATCCCTGGTGCAAGCAGTGAGGGCTACGTTTATTTTACTGTTTTATAGTGGTATACTTGAATTTAGTACCATGAGTAGGCTGTCCTAGGTAAAGCTTAAGTGGCGGTGGCCTGATCCTAGGGGTTCAAGCTGCGAGCTTAAGTCTGATTAGCAGCCGTAGGTTCGATAATATTATGCTAGAAATTATAAAAAATTATGCAAAAGACCGCCCAGTAGTGCTGCTCACGCTAGCAATCCTACTAGCCACCGTAGCGTACTGTATTTACGTGGCGCTGACTATTGATGCTAGTGAGATTCTTGTAGTGAATCAGTATACAGCTTTTGGGCCAACTAATTTTTATCGCGACAGTTGGACGTATTTAATTGGGTTCGTGGTAATTGGGATTGTCATTGGTTTAGGTAATATAGCTATTATGGCGAAGCTTCATGGTCAAGACAGGCGTCCGGTGTCAATACTACTCGGATGGCTAACTCTGTTACTTTTGGTAATCTCTTTTATTATTGCAAGGTCAGTGCTTCAGGTGGCGTCGCTTTCTTAGTATGGTGGACCTAGAAATTCCTCTTAAGAACCGCACGCCGATGTATCGGCTGTTTGAGATGCTGCCAGCAACACTTAGTTACGGTGCTTTAGTTTTAATGATCGTGCTGTCCTTTATCAACCCCTTGATAGCCTCTATCTATCTGATGTTGATCATCATTACTATGGTCGTAAAGGCAATTGGCATTGCCGTGCATACCATCATGGGGCGTTCTAGGATTGAAAAGGCAATGCGAGTTCCATGGTCACATCGGCTAGCGGACCTAGAGGGCCCAAAGGCTAGCTATGAAAAACAAAGAGGCCACAAGTCGAGCGGCTTCGGTCACGCAACACATATCGAGAACCTGCGCCTTATGGCTGCTGCCCCTGGCGACTACCCAAAGCCGTCACAGCTACGGCACCTAGTCATTATCGCCGCGTATAACGAGTCCTATGACGTAATCCAGCCTACTGTTCAGGCAGTCGCAGATACAGCCTACAGCAACAGTCAGATTATTGTCGCCTTAGCTTACGAAGAAAGGGGTGGAGCCGATATTGAAGCTACCGCAAGGCGTTTAAAGAAAGAATATGACGGTACTTTTGATTCTTTTCACATTATCAAACACCCCAAAGACCTGCCTGATGAGGTGGTCGGTAAGGGTGGCAACATTACCTATGCTGGCAAGCATATGAAAAAAGTACTTGAAGCGCGCGACATTGCCTTTAAAGACGTCATCGTCACGACACTAGATAGCGACAACCGCCCACACCGTACTTACTTTGATTACGTGGCGTATGAATACATTGTTCATAGCGACAGGAAGCATTTATCGTATCAGCCGGTATCACTTTTTTTGAATAATATTTGGGACGCACCAGCGCCAATGCGCGTACTAGCAACTGGTAATTCATTTTGGAACGTGATTATTTCCATGCGGCCGCACTTGCTACGCAATTTTGCTTCTCATTCTCAGTCGATGGATGCTTTGAGCGAGATGAATTTTTGGAGCACCCGTACGATTGTCGAAGATGGCCATCAATACTGGCGGAGTTATTTTTATTTTGGTGGCAACTATGCAGTAACCCCAATTTATGTACCAATTTATCAGGATGCAGTGCTGGCTGAAACTTATTTAAAAACCCTAAAAGCGCAATTTGTGCAACTTCGTCGTTGGGCATACGGTGCTTCAGATATTCCGTTTGTTGCCACTAGGCTATTTACGAAAAAGCGCAATGTGCCGCTCGGTGCGGGGTTGGCACGATTGGTTCGCCTGATCGATGGCCACGTAACACTAGCCAGTGTAGCGATCTTAGTGGCTTTTGGTGGCTGGGTTCCGCTACTGGTGAGTCCTGACTCAGCCCGCAGCATAGCTGCCCATCAGCTACCAGTCGTTATTAGTGGCATTCAGCAGGTAGCAATGATTGGTTTGTTTGTGACAATCTTTCTGTCGTTCAAGATGCTGCCGCCCAGGCCAGAGCGCTACAAGCGCCGTCGTAGTCTGTGGATGCTGCTTCAATGGATGTTGATGCCAGTCACTGCTGTCGGTTATGGGGCAGCTTCTGCGCTGTATTCACAGGGCCGGCTGTTTCTGGGTCGATACCTCGATAGATTCGATGTAACCGAAAAAGCGACCGTCAAGTCCGTCGAGGCTGCGAAGCAGAAAAAGAAGGCCTCCCGCGCTTCCGAACAGAAGTAATCATTTGGTGCTGCGCGGCGTATTGCACCGCCGCTAACTCGTCGTATAATTTTAACGTTTGATGCGTGACGGCTGCTATTTCTTCGGGGGTTATCTGTTGAACTTGAGTAGAGAGTGTGTCTTCCACGGTTTGAGCTAGCCATAGTGCATCATATTTTGCTTGTCGCTGGTTGTGCGTGAAAGCGTTAGCGATGCTAATGACTAGCTTTCCAAGGTTAAATTTCTCAGTTTGATTGTCTGTTAGGTGGACGGGCTTATTGTCAGGTAGTGAAGGCCGCTCGTATGTCGTAAAAGCTAGCTTACAGCTGGTACATGTTCGGCGGCGCCAAATTGAAGCTTGCTTTTTGTGAGCTCGAGAATTAGCAACCAACGTTTTCTTATTGAAACAATTTATACAAAACATATCTACATATTGACATGCCGCTAATAAAAAAGCTAGTGGATAACTGCTTGAAGGGTGTGGGAAATGAATAAAGATCCGCCAATTGGCGGATCTTTATAATTCTTTGCCCGAAGATAAAGGGGTGAGACTACTTAGTCTGAGCCCTTTCACGGACAGACTTCTTTACGTCACGCCACGTCACATCGTATTCGAAGTTTAAGCGAAATCGCTCTAGTTCGGAAGCCTTCTGTGATTTTTGGTTGTGGTTGTGTATGTTTTTTGAAGCCATGTTTTTATATTAGCACAAGCGTTGTTTTTTGTCAATAGAACACAGTGCTAGAGTTTATATCACAGCGCGAATAAACTACTGTTATCTTTAACGAATGTGCCAGTGGAAAACTATACCTAGGTGAGGATAAGTACTAACTTTGCTAACGGCTAAAATCTCAAGTATTAGCAAGCACTCATTATTTGGAGCATTGAATGGACGTCAGCGCAGTCCCCTGCGTAAGGGCCCTTTCCTTGTTCTGGGTTTATATGATATGCCAAAATTTTAAAAAAAATGAACTGCTACAAGGCAGTTCCGTTTAAAGTGCTTGGTGGGCGATAGAGGAGTCGAACCTCTGACCTCCACAACGTCAATGTGGCGCTCTAGCCAGCTGAGCTAATCGCCCCCAGCCTTGGATAATGATAGCAGAATAGGGGTAAGTCTGCAATAAAGCGTGTTAAAATGAACTATATGAATGACGAAAATCTATATGCAATGCGCCACAGCCTAGCGCATATTACAGCAGCAGCGGTGCGGCGTTTATGGCCAGAGGCGAAATTTGGCGTTGGGCCAGTGGTACAGGATGGATTTTATTATGACATCGACCTGGGCGAGGCCACAATCAGCGAGCAAAATTTTAACAAGATCGAAAAGGCTATGCGCCGAATCATTAGCGAAAATCAAGAGTTCGAGCATTTCGACATGTCAATTGACGAGGCAATTCAGTGGGCCAAAGATACTAATCAGCCATATAAAGAAGAGCTGCTTAATGATCTAAAACGGTCCGGCACGACTGTTGCGAGTGATCTAGACGTGAACGAGCTAGGCCTAGCGGCAGATGGCGAGTCAGCCATTGAGCGTGTTTCATTTTACCGAAACGGTGATTTTGTCGATTTGTGTCGCGGTCCGCACACTGCTAGCACCAAAGATGTCGGCGCTTTTAAATTGCAGCGCATCGCCGGCGCATATTGGCGGGGTAAAGAGGATAATCCGCAGATGCAGCGGCTTTACGGAGTAGCGTTTGAGACGCAGGAAGAGCTTGATGGATATCTAGAGCGTCTAGAGCAAGCCAAATTGCGTGATCACCGCAAGCTAGGCAAAGAGCTGGATCTCTACACTACCTCTAATTTGGTTGGTGCGGGCTTGCCACTATTTACGCCACGCGGCACGATGCTACGTGATCTGATGTCGCAATATTCAAACCAGCTGAGGCAAAAATACGGATTTGAGAAAGTTTGGACGCCGCATATTACTAAAAAAGAATTGTATGAAACCTCTGGTCACTGGGCGAAATTTGGCGATGAACTATTTTTGGTTACGAGCCAAGAAACTAGTGACAACTTCGCATTGAAGCCTATGAATTGTCCGCATCATACCCAGATTTATGCATCGCAGCCGCGGAGCTATCGTGATTTGCCAATCCGATATCTGGAGACAACTACTGATTATAGGGATGAGAAAACAGGCGAACTAGGGGGTTTAAACCGGGTGCGCTCACTCACTCAGGATGATAGTCACGTATTTTGTCGTCAAGATCAGATTGAACAAGAAATAGATAGTCTGCTAGCAAGTGCCCGTGAGCTATATAGTACTATCGGCATGTCGCTGCGTGTACGGTTGTCTTACCGTGACGATTCGGCGGTCTATTTGGGCGATAGAGGATTGTGGGATTCAGCCGAAAATCAGCTAAAAAGAGCAGTTGATAGTAACGAGCTCGAATACTTTGAAGAAATGGGTGAAGCTGCTTTTTACGGTCCAAAAATTGACTTCATGGCAATGGATGCAATTGGACGCGAGCATCAGGTTGCTACGGTCCAACTTGATTTTATTCAGCCAGAGCGCTTCGAGCTAGAATATACCGATTCTGATGGCAACTCGCAGACTCCAGTCATGATACACTGCGCACTGCTTGGCAGCATTGAACGTTTCCTTAGCGTATTCATAGAGCACACTGCCGGTTGGTTTCCGTTCTGGGTAGCACCCGAACAGGTTCGAATTCTGACGATTAACGACACAGTTCTAGACTATGTAGACGAGATTAAAACAACCCTGGCAGAGGCGGTTTTAATGCAGCCAGTAAAATACAACGAAGTCAGATTTACAATAGACGATCGAAACGAATCTTTAGGTAAAAAAATTCGTGAAGCTACCACTATGAAAATTCCAGTTCAGTTGATCATTGGACCAAAAGATAGAGACGCTCGCGAAGTAAGTGTGCGAACTCGGGACGGTGAAGATAAGGTAGCGTTAGGTAGTTTGAAGGGCTATCTGGAGAATCTTGCATGAGTGCGCAGCTTGTCATAGCAATTGATTGCGATGATGTGCTGGTGCCATCAACCGAGCGGATTATTAATATGTATAACCAAAGGTATGGTACAGATGTTCAGCCTAGGGACGCCCACAGCTCGGCTAGTTTAGCTTGGCAGGCCTCAAGAGAGGAGATTGCAGAACGAATTTACGACATTCAACTGACTGAAGAATATGCCAAAACTGCACCGTTTAGCCAGGCGATTGACGTATGCCAGCGACTGGCAAGGTCGCACGAGCTTCACCTAGTGACTGCTCGGCCTGGACGCGTCATGTCCGTCACCATAGCGATGCTCGAGCGATATTTTAGGGGTCTATTTAAAGAAATTGAGCACGTTGGACTTGACGGTAGCAAGGGGGAGGTCTGCCGCAGATTACAAGCTGACGTATTAATTGATGATAACTACAAGCACCTTCAGGCAGCGCAAGCTTGCAGCGTATCTTATAATATTTGGTTTGGGGATTATCCCTGGCAGGACCGTAGCGCTATGGCTGATAATATGGTGCAGTGCAAGACATGGCGTGGGGTAGAGCAGGAGATAGATCAAATTGCCGCTAGACGCTAGCTTTCGTAGTCAGGTAGAGCAGATTATTGCTCGGGTGCCATATGGTCGAGTGATTACATATGGCGATATAGCGGGTATAGCTGGCCAGGCTAGCGCCGCACGGATTGTCGGTGGTATCGCCCATTACGGTAACCCAGACCTGCCCTGGCACCGGCTAGTCAATCGTTTTGGTGGCTTAGCTAGCGGCTTCCCCGGTGGTCGCGACGTCCAGAGGCAGCTATTAGAGGCTGAGAAGATTACCTGTACGGAGTACGTCGTAGATGATTTCGATAAACTCCGCTGGAGTCCCTATGAAGCCTAGCCGCCTTCCAGTCTCAAACTCCGAGCTCAGAGCTCCCAGCCCCCAATCTCGAACTTTGAATTTTGAACCGCCACTCATTGCCATTGTTGGTCCGACTGCCAGCGGCAAGACCGCCCTCGCTATAAAACTAGCTGAAAAAGTAGACGGTGAAATTATAGCGGCTGATTCACGAACAATTTATAAGGGTATGGATGTTGGTACAGCAAAACCAACTAAAGTCGAGCAAGCCCGTATTCCGCATCATGGCCTAGATCTAGTAGAGCCGGGCGAATATTTTACTGCTGCTGATTTTAAGAGCTACGCAGATAAAAAAATTGCTGAAATTAGAAGCCGTGGTAAAGTTCCTTTTCTTGTTGGCGGCACTGGTTTGTATGTAGATGCTGTATTATTTGATTACAAATTTGCCGGCAAAGCCAATCCAACATTGAGGGAAGAGCTGCAAAAGCTTAGCCTGAGGCAGCTACACGATTATTGCGCTAAAAACAACGTATCTTTACCTAAAGACTCCAAAAATAAACGCTATGTCATTCGGGCAATCGAACGAAAAAGCATAAACGGACAAGGTAGAAGCATTCCGATCGATAATTGTATAATTGTTGGTATAACAACAGAACGGAGTCAATTACGTACTCGTATTGCCGAGCGAACTGAACACTTATTTGAAAATGGTGTTGTAGAAGAAGCAAGAAGATTGGGCAAAAAATATGGCTGGGAAAGCGAAGCAATGACCGCTAACGTATACCCACTAGTTAAATCTTACCTGTTAGGCAGCAGTACGCTGGAAGAAATAAAAGAAAAATTTACAACGTTAGATTGGCGCCTAGCAAAGCGTCAGTTAACATGGCTAAGACGCAATAAATATATACAGTGGCTTCCCTTACAAGAGGCGGAGTCCTATCTGCTAGCAGCTATCGCTAAACATGTGCGAACGTGATATCATAGAACACGAAAGTTATCCTAACGAAAAATGATTGACGCACTATTTGGTTCAAAGACAAGAATAAAATTACTCCACCTGTTTTTAAATAATCCAGGTAAAGCGTTTTATGTACGTGAAATTACACGAAAGATAGATGAACAAATCAATTCAGTCCGACGTGAACTGGCTAATATGCTGAAAGTTGGCATTATTAAAAGTGATAGTGCTGATAACAAGCTTTACTACGAGGTCAATCAGCGCTACGAGCATTACGTGCCACTTAGGGCAATCTTTGCAGATGATGCTAGCGCCAAGGGTGCAGTGCAGCCGCAGCCAGCCAAGAACATAGCCGATGAATGGTCTCAGCGATTAATGGAGCTTGGCGGCGGGGTACGGCTTGCGCTGCTTGCTGGTGTTTTTGTACCAGGGTCCCTTAGTCCGGTTGACATTATGCTGGCAGGCAACCTGCCAGAAGCCAAGGTAACTAAGTGGATTAAAGAGGTTGAAAAGACTGAGGGGCGAGAAATTAATTATAGCGTCCTGTCTTATGATGAGTTTTACTATCGCTTGAGCGTGCGAGACAAGTTTTTGACTGATATACTGGGGGGTAAGCACTTAGTGCTCAAAGATACCGAACAGCTGCTAGATCGTCGGAAGTAAAAGGAGTAATTATGTTAGAGATTGAATATAAAGGCGGAAATTCCGTAATATTGTCAACAAGAAAGACAACCTTAGTTGCAGATCCGAAGCTATCGGTTGTTGGCCTGAAGGATTTGATGCTAAAAGGTGCCGTAGAGTTAGCGACCGAAGAGCGCCTGGCGGTTAATGGTGAAAATGCTAGACTAGCAATTGAAGGCCCCGGGGACTATGAAGTAGGGGACTTTTCAATTAAAGGACATCCGGCCGCGCGTCATATTGATACTGAAGACGATGAGCCCCTATCAACTATCTATAGGATCGAAGCTAGCGACGTGGTGGTAGCGCTGCTTGGAAATATTGCCGGCAACTTAAATGAAGAGCAGCTAGAAGCACTCGGCGTCGTAGATGTGCTGATCTTGCCTGTTGGCGGAAGTGGCTATACGCTTGATGCTACTGCAGCCGCAGATATAACTCGACACATTGATCCAAAGGTAGTCATTCCTATTCACTATGCTGACTCATCATTGAAATACGAGGTTCCACAAAGCGATTTAGAAACGTTTAAAAAAGAGCTTGGTGCGCCAGCGGAAACGGTATCTAAGTACAAAATAAAAACCCCCTCAGCACTGCCACAAGTCTTGACGCTCATAGAGGTGACTCGTACCAGCTAGGAAGTAAAAGTGTTTGATTAAATATAGCCTGGCTGCTAGCTAGGCTATATTTATTTTTTATGTAAGCCTGGCGGCTTTTTGGCGTGCTTAGCCAGCTTTTGGTAGTACGCCTTTTTTCCTGAGCGTACGAATCGCTTGGGTTGAAAGGTGCATGGTTACTTTTTTGCCATCAACTTTAAAAGTTTTCTTTTGTAAGTTTGGCTTAAAGACGCGCTTTGTGCGACGCAAAGAGAAGCTGACGTTGTTGCCAGACTGTTTGCCTTTTCCAGTTAGTTCGCATTTTGATGCCATAAGTTGGTTTCCTTTTACTTCCTTTAAGTCCGTCTCATTATAGGGGCTTTACCTATATACGTCAAGGGTGGGGCGAGTGATGTATAATGTTAGAAGTGGATATTGATTTTCTAAACCTCGCAATTATTATTGGTGTTATTTTATTTTCAATGACCCTGCATGAAGCGATGCACGCATTTATGGGGTATTTCCTGGGGGATGACACAGCTAAGCTACAGGGGCGGTTAACGCTTAATCCGATAAAGCATATCGACCCATTTTTGACGCTTCTGCTGCCCGTATTGCTAGCGATAGCTGGGGGGCCGATTTTTGGTGGAGCAAAGCCGGTACCTTTTAATCCGAATCGCTTGCGCTACGATGAGTTCGGCGCCGCTATGGTCGCAGCCGCAGGGCCGCTAACTAATTTATTGCTGGCTTTTATAGGTTTTGGGGTTTATGTAATGCTGGGCTATCCCGGTGCTGAGCTAGCTAATTTTATGATACCTACAGGTGATTTGCTGGCTCAAATCGTATCATTGTGGATTATAGTGAACCTCGGTTTCTTTGCTTTTAATATGCTGCCCATTCCGCCGCTCGATGGATCGCGCGTGCTGTATGCACTAGCACCAGATTTTGTACGGCGGGGCATGGAAATAGTAGAGCAGTTTGGTATTATATTCATCTTTGCTATCGTACTGCTAGCAGGTCCACTGCTGGGCACTTTGATGGTTTCTATTTTAGAATTTTTCTTAGGCCTATTTGCCGTAATTTTTGCAGTTGGATGAGTGAAAATGCTATAATTAAAGTAGTCCCAGGGTAAGCCTAGGCGCATATGATTTTCCTGAATATCATATAGATAGGGAGCTCTACATGATTCATTTCCGTGGAAATGTTTTGCGAGCACCCACCTTGCAACTGCGCGAGGGAACGTCTAGCGTCGACAGCCGAACCCTGGGATTTATTGCTTTTAAAACCGCATGGGCGTGCCCCTCGCGCGTGGGTTTATCCTAGCACGCTAGTGCTAGAGTAGTTAGAAGAGATAGCTTGAATTATCGGGGTTTGGCGCAGCTTGGTAGCGCGCACGCCTGGGGTGAGAGGTGCCAGTGGCACTTCGCAAGGAGACCTTCCGATGCAAGCTATGCTTGCAATAGTGAAGTCTCGGGGTCGCGGAACGTGACCGTGAGGACCGAACCCCCTCGGTGTATGTAAGGTTTGATATAGTGGTAGCAGATCGGGGTTTGGCGCAGCTTGGTAGCGCGCACGCCTGGGGGGCGTGAGGTCATCGGTTCAAATCCGGTAACCCCGACCA
>CAZEGC010000031.1:0-9061 GCA_964511635.1 uncultured Candidatus Saccharibacteria bacterium
ATTTCCGCCGGGTTGAAAAACGATAAAGGGGACACTGACGAACGTTATGGCGCTGATTTAGTCACTAAAAATGGTGGTGAAATCATTAGCGAAGACAACTGGGGTAAGAAACGCTTAGCGTACAAAATTAATCGTGAAGACTTTGCGGTGTATGTATATATGGAAGTTAACTTGCCAGCTGACGCACCGCTAAAAATTAGCAGCACACTAAATATTACTGATGAAATTTTGCGCTACTTATTAGTAAAAGTCGATGAAAAGGGCCGGCGCGCCTTAGCCGAAGCTGAACAAAAAGCTAGCGATTCAACTAACGACGAGGAGTAGGGGACTATGGCAAAGAGTATCAACCAGGTAATATTGATGGGACGTTTGACCCGTGACCCTGAAATGCGCACAACCGCGAGTGGCAAAAGCGTCACTAGTTTTAGTTTGGCAGTTGACCGCGGCGGTCAGGACGACGCAGCTGACTTTTTTGATATTACTGCGTGGGAAAAGCTAGGTGAATTAGTCAATCAGTACTTAACCAAAGGTCGTCGCTGCTTGGTGCAGGGGCGTTTGCGCCAAGATTCATGGGAAGACAAGGAAACTGGCAAGCGCCGTTCGCGTGTCGAAGTTGTTGCAACTGACGTTACGTTCCTAGATGGCCCCAGCGACGGCGAGGGTGGCTCTCGCTCTAGTGGCAGCGGCAGCACCAGTAGCAAGAAGTCTGACGATGTCGTGATCGAAGATATTGACGACAAACCAATTGATTTATCAGAAATTCCATTTTAAACACTTACGGAGAACTTTATGGCAAAACGATTTAAAAAAGACATCCCAGCATACTTTGACTACAAAGATGTCAAAACATTGCAACGGTTTATTAATATATACGGACAAATTGAGCCAATCTCGAGGACTGGCCTAAGCGCCAAGCAGCAGCGTCAGTTGGCGACAGCAATTAAGCGCGCTCGTCATCTAGCGTTGCTACCATTTGTTAGCCAAGGCTAGGTATCATGACTCTAGGAAATAGGCAGTGGAAATGGGGCTGTCTATTTCCTAATACCCAGCCCCTAATCCCCATAAACGGAGCTTATAAATGTATCAGCCAACAGATCTAAAAAAGGGTACAGTTGTCCAGCTGGACGGCAAGCCGTACCGCGTGACAGAATACGCCCAGAAGGTGATGGGTCGTGGCGGTAGTATTGTGAACGTCAAGTTAAAGAACTTGCTGGATGGTAGCGTTATTCCTAAAACTTTTAAAGGGCAGGATAAAATTGAACCAGCTGAAGTGAATACTAAAACTGTTCAGTATCTTTACAGTGATGGTACGGACTTTTTCTTTATGGACCCGGAAAGCTTTGAGCAGTTTCAGCTGCCTAGCGATATCGTTGATGATGCTTCAGACTTTTTAAAGGAGGGTGATTCCCTGAATTTGCAGTTTTTTGATGGCAAGGTTATTAACATTGAGTTACCTAAAAACTTATTCTTAAAAGTCACCTATACCGAAGGCGTCGTCAAGGGCGACACGACCAGTAGCGTTTTAAAAGACGCTACACTTGAAACCGGGCTAGTGATAAAAGTTCCAGCCTTTATCAAAGAAGGCGACGTGGTGTCGGTCGATACTGCAACTCGTGAATATCGCGAACGCAAAAAATAGCCTACCAGCACTGCTAATGGTAATATACTGGTATGATGCACACTCCGGCCGCTAGAAGTCGTAGGCACTTTTTTTCAAGTAAGCCTATCCACTTGTTGTGGATTATTCTAATTTTAATTATGCTGCTGGTGGTGGCTGGGCAGCTTTTATACCCCCGAACCCGGGCTTTGCCGCTAGCTAAGTACGGAGATATTTCGGTCGGAGGCTGGAAAACAGAGGATATCGAATGGGATTTAAATCAGATATTTAATAAAAGCAAGCTCGTGGTAAAGAGCGGTGATGAAAAGGTGACCGCCAGCATGGACTTAGTCGGCGCTAGTTTTGATGGGCGTCGCGAAGTTGAGCCGCTAGCTAGTTATCCAACTCATGAACGCTTGATACCGCTTTCGATATTATTTAAGCGCCCTAGTGTGAATAAATTAAGGGTGCAGTATGAGGAAAAATCACTACTAGACTTTAGTGAATCATTGGCGCGTGATTTATCATATGAGCCAGAGGATGCATATTTAACTATCAAGAATGGAAAAGTAGGCATAGTATCTCAAGCGCCAGGTTACGAGATAGACGCTGGTAGCGTGAAGCAGGCCATTAAGGGCGCCCCATTAGAGCTCGATGGCCTAACAGAGTTAAAAATTACTGGCCAAGCGATTGAACCCAGCCGGTCGGTAAAAGACATCGACTCTGTACGGCGACAGGCCGAGTGGACAATAGCCAAGCAGCTCACTATTACTGTAAATGAAAACGATGACTGGACATTTACTCCTAGCAGCGAAGTACTGGCTTCGTGGCTGGTCGTAGAGGAAACTGACGCCGCAGCCGGAATTCGCTTGGTGGTGGATGAGAGTAAAATTGGCGAATATTTAGATGAAATTAATCAAGTAGTTTACAAGGCCCCTGGCATAACTAACGTAGAGGTTCGCGATGGTCGCGAAGTAAAGCGCACCGAAGGTGCCAGTGGCCGTGAATTAGCACGTGCCGGGTTAGTTGACGAGATAAAACAAGCAATACTGTCTGACTATCAGGTGTACTTTACGCCCGCAAATACTCGGACGCTTTCGCCGACAGTAGTATACAATAATCGTTTTACATCTAGCCAGGCGGGTCTTCAGGCGTACGTTGATAGTATTGCGAAAAGTCGTAATGTACGAATAGCTATTCGGCAGCTAACGGGAGAGCGGTGGAGTGCTAGTGCCCGGGCAGGTGAGAGTACTGTGTCGGCTAGTACGTATAAGCTTTATATCGCATTAATGGTGTTTGATCGAATTGATAGCGGTAAACTACGCTGGTCAGACAGAATGCTCGATACTGATGTGGCGGGTTGCTTTGAGCGTATGATCGTGCCTTCGACTAATCCTTGCGCCGAAAATTTTATCCAGATGTTTGGCGGGGGTCAGGCGGTGAATAATTTCTTGTACCAGCTTGGCTTCAGTCGTTCGACCACGTTTATGAGTCCCGTGGCGGTACATACGTCCGCCAGTGACCTACTGTTCTTACTTGAGGGTGTGCAAAATGGACAGCTAGTAAAAGGCGCTAATCGAGATCGGCTGCTAAGTGCTATGGGTCGGCAGCTTTATAGATACGGTATACCAACCGGTAGCAAGGGAAGGGTGAGCGATAAAGTCGGCTTTTTATGGGACTATATTCATGATGCCGGTATTGTCTATCACCCGCGTGGAACTTATATAATGAGCATCATGACGCGTGGTGGTTCATACGCCCAGATTGCTGAAATTACCCGCGAGGTTGAGAGGATAATGTATCCATGACCAAAGCTCGCCTAGACATTGCTATGACTGCTAGAAAGCTAGCTACCAGTCGCTCTCAGGCTGAGAATTTGATAAAGCTCGGCAAAGTATCGGTTGATAAGAAAGTTATCACGAAGCCCGGGTTTTACGTTCGGCCAGATAGTGACATTAACTTAGTTGGTAGTGAGCGCTACGTGAGTCGAGCAGGGTTAAAGCTGGCCAGTGTTGCAAGCACGCTAAGGCTAGACTTTCGCGGTAAAATTGTGCTAGATGTCGGCAGTAGCACCGGTGGATTTACTGATTACGCGCTGCAACATGGCGCCAAAAAGGTCTATGCTGTTGATGTTGGCACTGATCAGCTACATTCAAGCCTGCGCGGTAATCCCAAAATTGAACTATATGAAAAAACTGATATTCGTGATTTTACTCTCGACACGGATAGGCCCGATATTATTGTGACTGATGTATCATTTATATCACTTCGTTTTATACTGCCACATATTGCAAAGTTTTTAGCTTCACCTACAACTGATATAGTGGCCATGGTGAAGCCACAGTTCGAGGCTGGGCGCCACCAGGTGAGCAAGGGTGTTATAAAAAACGATTCGATTAGGCGTCAGGTCCTAAGGGATTTTGAGCAATGGTCCAAAGGTCTTTTTGTAATTAAAGCCAAGCAAGATAGCGATGTCTCGGGTGCCAAGGGTAATCGCGAGCGGTTTTATCTACTAAAACGAATTGACTAATTAGTTTACTTTTCACTAGAATCATTGTATTATTTGTATAAGTTGCACGACACTATGGTCGTCGCAATAGTCCACTGGTCGGCTTGGGAAACCTCGCCGCAAGGTGAGCAGACAATCCGATTCAGACCACTCCCCAGAGAGGTGTCCAGATGAAGTATTTCTTTAAAGAGGCGGTGAAGTTTATCGCGGTAGTCGCTTTGCTCTACGGGCTTGTGGTGTTCGTAATTATCCTACCAGCGAATGCCGCCGAGGTGAACGAAGAGGGTCAGGTGTGCCGGGTCACATCTGAACCAAGTGACTGGCCCAGTCACTGTCCGACTGGATTCATCACGTCAGAGGCCTCATCGGTATATAGTTGTGGTGAGGTCATTCGAACAGTCGTCGCTCATGTCGATAATCCAGCCGAGCATGCGTTCGATGCAATCTTTGAGCTCGTCTTGATGACGGGCGACGGCGAGGTGCTTAGTGGAGTATACGCGACCGTCTCGCCTGGTTATAGTGATGAGATCGTCATCGAGGTGAGCGAGCCGGGGGATTACCTCGTGCAACTTAACGGTCCGAACCTGACGGGTGAAGAGACCGAAGAGTTCATGATGTATGATGCCTCTGTCGTGTTTTCAATCCCCGAACCTGATGAAGCCTGCCTATCTATGGATGCCGCCACCGCAGAGCTACCTCATACCGGACCCGATGCGTCATGGGTGAGGCCGCTCTTTATAGTGGCAGTAGTGCTGGTGCTAGCAGGCAGCGCCGTGCTGAGTACGACAATTCCATATTGTCGTCGGCGCGAGTGAGGCTCGATCTATCTGAATCGGACTGACACAGCTACCTTAATTGGGAGTTGAAGCAGTTTGGTCCCATTAATCCAAGTGGACTACCCCCGGTACGTGCAAAGTATACAACTGGCACGGTAAGTACCGGGGGCGTTTCATTCTTAACTCTTGCAACCCCCAACCCCCACATATATACTAAACCCTAAGCATGATCACTAAACTAAACAAAAACAACCAAGCCTTCACCATAGTAGAACTCCTAATAGTCATAGTAGTAATAGGCATACTAGCTGCTATTACTATAGTTGCCTATAACGGCATCCAAAATAGAGCCCGCACCACTACTTTAAAAAGCGACCTCCGCCAAGCCCAGACTCAACTGGAACTAGCGCGCGTAGACACTAGCTCTTATCCTAGTAACGATAGCAAGCTAAACAAAAGCCCTGACACCTATTTTGAATACGACTCTCTAAATAGTGGTAATGGCTACTGCCTAACTGCCACTCACACTGCTACAGACGCAGGAGCTTACCACATATCTAGCACTACTGGCACTATTCAAGAAGGGCCGTGTAGTGGACATAGTGGCACTGCACCTGGGGTAGGTGGTGGCGGCGTAGCTCTCAGCTGTCCAACCGGCTTCATTCCTGTTCCTGGCAATAGTTTATTTAATCAAGATGATTTTTGTGTTATGAAATACCAAGCTAAAAATGACGGTGACAGTGCTGTCTCGCGAGCCGCCGACACCCCTTGGGTGTCTATATCTCAAACCAATGCCATGGCAGCCGCTCAAACTGCCTGTGATGGTTGCGGTCTTATAACTGAAGCCCAATGGCTAACCATAGCCCACAACGTTCTAAATGTTAACTCTAACTGGACTGGTGGCAGTGTAGGGAGTGGTCAGCTATACCGCGGCCACAGTGATGATGCCCCAACGAGCACTCTCGCCGCCAGTTCCGATGACAGTAACGGCTACTACGGTACCGGCAACAGTGGCAGTAGTGAGCAGCGTCGCACCCACTTCCTTTCAAATGGTGAAGTTATCTGGGATTTAGCAGGCAACGTCTGGGAGTGGACGACTGGTCAAACTAGTGGCGGTCGACCAGGTGCTAGCGGAATAGCCTGGCGTGACTGGAATGCCGTAGAAGGTACGGGCGACTTAAGTCCGAGTCCGTTTCCGGCCTTTGGCACCCCAGTAGCCAGTAATTGGACCCACTCACAGAGCATAGGGATGCTCTACTCTGACAGTAGTCAGACGACGACTATTCACGGCTTCCGTCGAGGCGGCTCCCGCATTAGTAATGCTGGTGTGTTTACGCTAGCCTTGAGTCAGGTGCCCAGCACTTCCGCCAGCAACCTTGGCTTCCGCGCTACGCTTGAACCGTAGGTCTAAACATTAAACCGAAACTCAACCACATCACCTGGTTGCATGATGTAATCTTTGCCCTCGGTGCGGATCTTGCCGGCGCTTTTAGCGGCGGCCTCGGAGCCGGCGGCGACCAGATCGTCATAACTTACAACTTGGGCAGCGATAAAGCCGCGTTCAAAATCAGTGTGAATGACACCAGATGCTTGCGGGGCAGTGGAGCCTTTTTTGATTGTCCAGGCGCGGACTTCTTTTGGCCCGGCGGTCAGGTAGCTCTGCAAGCCTAGTGTGTCGTATGCCGCGTGGATCATTTGCAGCAAGCCTGTCTCGTGGACGCCGTAACTTTCTAGTAGTTCTAGCGCTTCTTTTTGGTCGAGCCCCTTTAATTCTTCTTCTAGTTTTGCGGATACAAAAATTGTTCGGGCTGGTGTAACTAGGGACGCTAGTTCCTGTTGTTTTGATTCATCGGCTAGCACGTCCTCATCAACGTTAAAGGCATAAATTACTGGCTTTGCAGTCAGCAGATGCAGGTCACCGATTTGTTCGTCATCGAGCGAGTCCAGCGCCGATAGCGGCGTGCCGGCTTGAAGCGCATCAAGCAACGACTGCAGATAAACTACACCGGCGCGAGCGGCGGGGCTAGCTTTAGATTCTTTTTGTAATTTAGGTAGTCGATTTTCAATCGTTTGAATATCTGCCAGAATCAGTTCAGTATTGATAATTTCTATATCACTTTTCGGATCAACACGGTCTGATACATGTACGACGTCGCCGCTAGTAAAAGCACGAACCACATGAACAATTGCGCTACATTGGCGGATGTTTGCCAGGAATTTGTTACCTAGACCTTCGCCCTCGCTAGCACCAGCCACTAGACCAGCAATATCGACGAAGGTGACGGTAGCGGGAATTACTTTCTCGCTTGAATATATATTTTGCAAAGTAGTTAATCGATCATCTGGAACTGGAACAATGCCCGTGTTAGGCTCTATGGTCGCAAAAGGGTAGTTAGCGGCTAATATATCATTATTTGTTAAGGCATTAAAAAGGGTCGATTTACCAACGTTTGGCAACCCGACGATGCCGATTTGAAGTGAACTCATATTTATTACTATACTATAATTATCTAGTAATAGGGCATTGGTGAGCTGCTAGTAAGCTTAGCGAATATTATAATATTCGCTAAGCTTACTAGCCCTAATGACGGTTGTGTTTTTTGTACATCTTTTATATAGTTTATACAACGTAACGTAAAGGATATAACAGTGATTAAATCCAGCACTAAAACTCAAACAGATCGAAAAAAAATCCCTAAAGTGAATATAAATTATGTGCTTATATCAATCATATTGATTTTGCTTGTTGTAGTGGCTGCACTGATAGCTACTCGAGAATCTGCAAAAAGCCACATAGCAACCCAAGGGGTGTGCACGAGCGATGACATTGGTAGGTATAATGAAATTCTCGGCTCTACAAATATTGATGCAAGCCAGCTGGCAGAATTCAGCCAGTCACTTGTAGATCGTGAAGGCCACCAGGAAGACTCGAATTGTTTATTCATGATTTCCCAAGGTGCAGGCTATAGTGGAGATGAGGAGCAGGCGCTAGCAGCACTTGAGGTGTTAAAGGGTAGACCGGCGTATGCTAGCGGTGAAATCAATACTCTAACTAGTCTGCGCGACCTAGAGGCTGTCGTTAGCCCAATGGATGATGAACTGGGCGAACAGGGCAGTATGTAGGTGTCATGAGCCCGGCAGTCATACGATACAAAAGTTTGGGAGTGGCAGTTTTATTGCTATCGGCTGCCTGCGTGATAGGTCAGAGTGCAGAGGCTTTTGCAGGTGTGAACCGTGCCCCTTTAAATGTACCCGAGCAGAACACCAGGAACAGGTGTAGCGCATTTGGCGGCACACATGATGGGCGACTTGGTGCAATATGGATATCTAATCACAGCAATTACTACAGGGCAGAGGTTAATGTTAGTAGCAGCGCGATGTCCGTAAGTGTACGCATTCGAGGTTCGGCCATGGGCTGCCCAGGTCAGCACGGGACAGTCTGGGCGTCCGACATTCAATCTAGAAATCCGAATGCAGGTGCACTAACTAGTCTTAGTGCTACTGTCCTAAACCGAGGTGATCTTAATAGTGTTGCTGTCGGTAGGTGGACAACGCAGGGTGGGAATGTAACGGCAACGCTTAATCTAGCAGGAATAGCCCCGGCCAATACTACGACCAGTTCAGTGACTCATCACGCTAATATTGGCCTATATCGTTGCTTTGGACGTGACGGTGATACCGGTGCGCCACTTCAGTGTGCTACGGAAATAGTTCCTATAACTGTTATTAGGGCCGGAGCTCCACCGCCACCGCCCGTATGGTCGATTAGAGAGACTGAAGCAACAATCAGCCGGGAAAATGCCAGCGGTACAGTTGTAGCATCCAACCTAGGTGAGTCGGTCAATGCAATACCTGGCGAGCGGTATGGGTTTTATTATAGGTGGAGGAATCATGGACCGGACAGCACCAATGCATCAATAAGTTACCGTCGTACCTATGATTATGCGAGTGGTGCGTCAGCAAGCAATGAAATTTTCTCAAATCGCGCTGCAGGTGTAGCAAATGGGGCAAATGTTTTTAGCGGCCGAGTCGGTCATACTGGAATTATACCGAATTCTTCACTTGGTGATACTTACTGTATGCTTACCGGTGTTGCTCCGCAGTCTAGCGGTAATAGCAGTCAGCGTAACGGCACCCAGCTCTGCGTCCGCGTACCCTACCACTACAGCCTAAACCCAC
>CAZEGC010000032.1:0-7114 GCA_964511635.1 uncultured Candidatus Saccharibacteria bacterium
TCTATAACCGATGGTCAGATTTTCCTAGAGACCAACTTGTATTATCAAGGTATCCGCCCAGCCATATCAGTTGGCATCTCAGTCTCGCGTGTCGGCGGTGCAGCTCAAACAAAAACAATTAAAAGTGTTTCTGGCGGCATCAAGTTATCTCTGGCGCAATTTCGCGAGCTGGCTGCCTTTGCGCAGTTTAGTACTGACCTAGATGCTGATACCAAGCAGCGAATTGAGCGCGGACAACGACTAACAGAGATCCTAAAACAACCTCAGTACTCCCCGCTCGCCACCTGGCAACAAGCTGCAATCCTGTTAGCTGCAAACGAAGGTGCGCTTGACCCCGTACCAGTTGAAAAAATCAAGGAAGCTCAAGATAAGCTACTGTCTAGCCTCGACACCCAACATAAAGACTTAATGCAGGAGCTTGATAAAGGCGACCAAAAAGTCGAAGGTGAATTTAGAGAGACTATCCTAAAAGAAGCGCGCGCAGTGGCCAGCGAATACGAAACTAGAGAGGAAAAATAATGGCAAGTACGCAGCAACTACGTCGTCGTATTGGCAGCGTTAAAAATACGCGTCAAATCACAAAAGCCATGGAAATGGTATCAGCTTCGAAGCTGCGTCGTGCCCAAGACGCTTCTGCTGCAGGCCAGGACTTCGCTCGTATCGCTAGTCAATTGCTTACTCGCATACGTCAGCTGACCGATGTTAGCAAACATCCGCTCTATGCAAGACGCCAAGTTAAAAGCCGATTAATCATCCTAGTCGCTTCAGACCGCGGACTGGCTGGAGCATACAACTCGGCTGTGCTGAAGCATTTCGCCAGCGAACTAGCTAGCGACCGTGAAAATGGTATCAAGCATCAGATAGTCACTGTCGGCAAGCAAGCTACTAACTTTTGCGCCAAAGTAGACGATCTCACAGTTGTGCGTGCCTACCATGGATTTGCTGACAGTCCGAGTACCGAAAACACCCGCTCGATACTGGACTTCATAAATGAAGCGTTCTTAAATCGTGAATTTGATGCGGTTGATATAATTTATACTGATTTCATTTCAAGCATTAACCAGAAGCCCTCTACTAGCAGATTACTGCCAGTGGCCTTTGAGGACGTTGCCCTGCCAGTTGGACTAGATGAAGCCGCCTTTGAACCCTCACCCATCGAAGTGTTAAATGGCATCACTCGACGCTTCGTTGAGGTAAACCTAAACCAGCACCTGCTGGAAGCGGCTGCCAGTGAGCACGCCTCGCGAATGATGGCCATGAAGAATGCAACCGATAACGCTAGCGACATCGTCGACGGCCTGACACTAGCCCTTAACACCGCCAGGCAAGCAGCCATCACCCAAGAGCTTGCTGAAATTACAGCCGGCGCAGAGGCAATATCATGATGAACTTTTCATACCGACTAATCAGAAATATCGAAGGAGAACTTAAATAATGGCACAAGCAGAAAAAACTAAATTAAACTCAGGACAAATCACCCGCGTAGTGGGTGTGGTGGTTGATGTTGAATTTTCAAAAGACAACCTGCCAGCAATATTTAATGCCCTTAAAGTTGAGGTGAGTGGCGACACTATACTACTCGAAGTAGCCCAACACTTGAGCGAGTCAAGCGTGCGCGCGATATCACTGGCCTCTACAGATGGATTGAAGCGTGGTACCACAGTAACAGACACCGGTGCTCCGATATCAGTGCCCGTAGGTAACGATACCCAGGGCCGCATGTTCAATGTTATTGGTGAGCCGATTGACGGAAAGCCAAATAAATTTAGCGAGCGCGCTCCGATTCACCGTCAGCCGCCAAGCCTAGAGGAGCAATCGGGTAAAATTGAAATCCTTGAAACTGGCATCAAAGTTATTGATTTAATTGCACCAATGACCAAAGGTGGAAAAGTTGGACTTTTCGGTGGTGCAGGTGTTGGAAAAACCGTCCTGATCCAAGAGCTGATTGCTAATATTGCTAAATTCCACTCTGGCAACTCAGTATTTGCAGGCGTCGGTGAGCGTACGCGTGAAGGTAACGACCTGTATTATGAGATGGAAGAATCAGGCGTGCTTGATAAAACTTCGCTTGTCTTTGGGCAAATGAATGAACCGCCAGGAGCTCGTCTTCGGGTTGCCCTATCAGGGCTTGCCATGGCTGAGGGCTTCCGCGATCAGGGAAAAGACGTGTTATTCTTTGTCGATAACATCTTTCGCTTTACCCAGGCCGGAGCCGAAGTATCTGCCCTACTCGGGCGCCTGCCAAGCGCAGCCGGCTACCAACCGAACCTCGCTCAAGAAATGGGTGCAATGCAGGAACGTATCACTAGCACCAAGAAGGGCTCGATTACCTCTGTCCAGGCTGTTTACGTTCCAGCTGACGACTTGACAGACCCTGCCCCAGCCACCACTTTCGCGCACCTTGACTCAACTATCGTCTTGAACCGGGCGCTAACCGAACTGGGGTTATACCCCGCCGTTGACCCGCTCGATAGCAACTCGACCATTCTAGATCCAGAGGTAGTTGGTCAGGAGCACTACAACGTAGCTCGAGAAGTACAGCAAATTCTGCAGCGCTACAAAGATCTGCAGGATATTATCGCAATTCTGGGTATGGAAGAATTGTCCGACGAGGACAAGCAAACAGTGGCTCGTGCGCGCCGCATCCAGCGTTTCTTGACACAACCATTCCACGTCGCCGAAGTCTTTTCTGGCATCCCTGGAACCTATGTCAAACTAGAAGATACAATTAAAGGCTTCCGTGAAATCCTTGACGGCAAGCATGACGACAAATCAGAAAACGCCTTTTACATGAAGGGTGGTATCGGCGACGTAAAGGGTGAAAAATAACCTATGTTACACTTTCAGATTGTTACATTATCTGGAATAAAGTTTGACACCGAAGTTTACGAGGTGCAGCTACCGACACCCGAAGGTCATATCGGTGTATTTGAGCACCATATGCCCTTGGTGTCACTCGCCTCGCCTGGGGTTATAGCCATTCGTCACAATGAGCGTGATACTAACGACAAAATTGAGTACTACGCCACTGACGGTGGTGTAATTGAAATACTCGACAATCGCGTTCGCTTACTGACTGATGATGCAGTAGATGCTGAAAGCATCGTCGAAGACGTTGCCCTAAAGGCGCTTGAGTCGGCTAAAAATGCTATTAGGGACGCCAAAGATCAGGTAAGCCTAGAAAAAGCTCAGGCCATGATAGACCGCCAGGCTGTCAGATTAGACGTCGCGAAGTACAAACGTAAAAATCGTCGCTAAAATAAGATTATTTTCTAGTACCTCAGGAAAATGCGCACAGTCAGAGTAACAATCTGATATATTACAAATGCTGCAAAAATTACGGCTACAATTACCCCTACGTTACGCTTACCAAGACGCCTGCCGCTCTCATGGACCTGTCCATTGCTGCCAGCTGCTGATAATCCCCTACTTACCGACTCAACCCGCTGATCCTTGTAGCGAGACGTTCGTAGCCTCACCTTACTGCCAATCACTCTAGCGATACCTAGCATACGCTCAATTGTATCTTTTTGAATAATCGGCATTTCCGGTGCATACACATATAGCTTATCGTCAATAATCTCGATATCATACTGATTCACGTTATCGATAAGTAGCGCCATTAAATCGGGGGTAAATATATAAAGTGCATCTTTTTCATATTCTTTTGGAGCATAAAGAGTAAAATATTTGCTAAATTCTATCCCTAAATCTAGTATCTGGCTTCTATTGAAAGATACCGGCAAGTTAGATAGCTTTATGCTAAGCATATCGTGATTATTATCTTTTGCGTCCAGAACCATGTGCGGTAGCTTATTCTCAAGCTGCAGACACATATATGTTCCGGCCTCTACTTTATCTTTAGACTTATTATAAGCATACCGGCCTATTTCTATTAAACCGTCCTGCATGGTTATAACATCAGAGACAGACTGCGAAATACCAGCTTTAAAAACTAATCCATCATGCGGTACGGAAAACATGTAATTTTGTATCGTAAAGTTGTTTTTAGACATAAACTCTTCGGTTCTCATTTTCTTTTTCTCAGCCTCTAAATCATGCCGCCCAGCCAAAAAGTAAATAAATGCAACTAGGGCTGTGTACCCAATCAGATGCCATATTGAAAACGAAAAAAGAAAGTCGTATTCGCGCACTGGATTGTTCATAACCACCACAGTAGAGGTAGCAAGATACACAATTGGAATTACTATAATAGAAACGATGAGAATCTTTCGCCTCATCTCTTTGTCGCTATACTTTGCTTTTGCTAGCCGATAGGCATCGGCTTCACTGTCAGATATTTCTCGCTCCAAGGGGCTATAGTCAACTTCTGGAATATTCATATCTCTTTTATGGTACCATCAATCAAGCACTAACTAGCAACATCTTCACCAAAATGTTTTTGTAGTCGCATGCGAATTGACCCGTGATGACGTCCTAGTATGTTACTTAACTCTTCGATGTCTTTTCCTTGCTGAAACTTTTCTTTCAGTAGTTCATCATCGCTCGCCTGCCACGGTCTGTAGGCATTCGGATAAGTTTCACGCATTTTTGCAATTTTCTCTGACCATCCAGTGCCAGATTTACTTTTCTTTGGCGGCTCTTTGGCCCGCTTTTTGGCCTGATCCTCTAGGTGCGAATACTGCTTGCGATGCTCACTCGCTTTTTGCTGCAGCATTTCATCGATTGTCCGCGCATCTTGACTAACCTCTAGTGCCATGCGGTTGATGCCAGATAAATACAGGTTGTCTAAGTTTTTAACACGGCTAAGCGCCACGTACCCCATACCCTCAACGAACGCTTTGCGAAGATCAATCTTAGCAGCATCCAGCGTCATACCTTGAGACTTATGCACAGTAATCGCCCACGCTAGTCGCAGTGGTATCTGAGTGATACTAGCACGCTTTTTATCGCCGTCACGCAGCTCCCAAGTCTCAGGTGCAACTGTCATTGTTCGTCCGTTATTAAATCTAACTACTGGATACTCCGTGGCTGGGTCAAAGTCAATTACCTTGCCGAGGCTGCCATTAACGTATCGCTTCTCTAGGCTGTTTTTTACTGTCATCACCAGCGCACCTTTTTTCAGCCTTAATACACTGGGAGATAGCACAGAACGCTGCAGGTTTTCGACGTAGCTAGCGGCTCCAGTTGTAGTTTGCGTGTAGCGCAACTCGTCTCCGGGTAGCTCATCCAGTCTAGATGCGTTTAGAGCATCCACGTCAACATTCACAGTATGAAGCTCTGTTAGGGTGTCGCCCTCACCTGGCTCTTCATCTACCCTATCAAGTAGCTGTTGCGCATGGCGGCGACGCAAATCACCGCTTCGCATTGCGTTTAGTATATCGGTTAGCACTTCGTCATTCTGGCGATACTGCTCCTCGAGGTAGCATATAACAGGGTCAAGGTCTCGCCAAACACTCGACTGCACTACAAAGCCTCCGGCGCGCGAGTTCCCACGGTTTATCGGGGGGAGCTGAAAAAAATCACCGCTCATAATAATCTGAATGCCGCCAAATGGCTTGTCCTTTTTTCGTACTAAACGACACGCCTGATCAACCATATCGAGCCGAAAGTCATGCAGCATTGATATTTCGTCAATTATAAGAACGTCTGTTTTCTCAATAATTTCCCGCCTACCTTTACTGACACTATCAGCGAACCGTTGCGGTAAATCATCCGCTATGCCAATGCCGCTCCAGCTGTGTATTGTTGTTCCACCCAGATGCGTTGCAGCTAGCCCTGTAGTAGCCGTAACTGACACCTTCTTACCGTCACTGCGTGCTAATTTTATAAACTGATTCAATACAAATGTCTTGCCCGCCCCAGCTGGACCGGTAAGTAAAACGCTGTGCCCGTTCATCATTATTTCTAGTGCCAGGTGCTGCTTCATTATCTCTAGTATAACGCATGCTCTCTAGCTGGACGATTTTGAATTAATATTATATGATAATTATATGTCTGAGAAATTATCATTTGAAAAAGCTGTCCTTTTACGAGATCTGAAAAACTATGCCTTTACTGCGTCGCCAGCTTTTCGAGATGGAATTCATTCCAGTATATCGCTGAGTCGTAGCTTCACGGAAGATGAGACAAGCACCCTGCTCGTTAAAGGCCCCGAAAAGCTGGCGACAACGGAAACAACCCTTCGCTATAACGCTCAGCGATGCCGCCTAGCTGGAAGAGCCTTCTATTTATATCAAACTAGCGCTACCGTTGGTCGCACCCTCGATGAAGCTGATATTACGGCAAGAGGCGTGCCTGAGGAAGATATTTACGACTACGATCCAGATGACGACGAAGATTCTGATGATGAAGCCTACGACGAGACCCCCACTGAATGCCTCGAGCTAACCATATCAATTGATACGCTATATAGAAAATTTGAAATTAAGCAAAAATATAGCCTAAGCGATAGTTTTGGTAACATAATCTCAAACGGCTCTACTGATGAAATGGCCTATGCAGCCAAGGCACCTGATAGAAGAAACGGCCACGAGGTGCCGTCACAATTCGACCCACTTGAAACAATCCAAGACCCTGAGCTTGCTGCGTCCACGCTGTTAGATTTTAGCTTTATAATAAACCCCGAAAATATCCCTACCAATCCACCGCTTGTGTCCGACAGCGAAGCAGCCATGCGCATGCGTCATATCCTACGTCAGATTCGCTAGCTAGACTTAATCTAAGCTCCTCTAGCCTCGCGGTGGTTCGCCCTCTGGCTCGCCTAGCAACCTCTTTGACTTAATCTCATAACGCTTGCCAGTGATTTCGCTAGTAATGTAATCTTCGTTTATCAGATTAACAAAAGTATCCAGGTCGTTGCCGTCAATGATAATAATGGCTCCGCTATCATCCGTCATCAGCTCTAGCTGCATTTCATCAGCATATTCAATCACTTTTTCCTGCGGCACCCCGCCAACTTCTAGTTTTTGCAGCTTATTGACGGTTTTCTTGCGCTCGCGCACCATAGTCTGAAGATCCATGCCATCCGGGAAACTAAGTCGATATTGTTTTTCAATTTCACCCACCTTGGCATCAGCTAGGGCTTGTTTTTTATAGTCATAATTAAACAGCTTTTCAAACTTGCTTTGGTTAAATACAAATATGTCCTTAT
>CAZEGC010000033.1:0-7102 GCA_964511635.1 uncultured Candidatus Saccharibacteria bacterium
TCTTATTGCTACTACTTGCCCCATACGCCTCAAGGGCGTTCCGGGCGGCTTCCTGCTGGGCTGTCTGCTTGCTTGGCCCTGTGCCCTTGCCCATCAGCCTATCCCCTACATATACACCAAGTGTAAATATTTTATCGTGGTCAGGACCCTCCTCATTTAGTACTCTGTAGTTAGGAGTTTGATTGTCGTTTTTTTGAGCCACTTCTTGCAGGTGTGACTTGGGGTCGCGCCAGCTGCCTGATTTTAAAATGGCCTCTAACTTATAAAGTATGTGATCGGCAACAAATTTATATGCATCATCATAGCCGCGCTCGATATATATCGCACCTATTACAGCTTCGAACGCATTAGCCAGAATTTGTTGACGCGCTCGGTCGCCACCCTGCTTTTCGCCGCGGCTCATGCGAACGAGAGGCTCATAGCCTAGCTTATCGCCAGCTTCACCAATACTTTCAGTCCTGACCAGCGCTGCCCGCCAACTGGTCAGGACCCCTTCGGGCTCTTCGAAGTTACTAAATAAATAATCAGTCACTGCTAGCTCTAGTACGGCGTCACCTAGAAACTCTAGGCGCTCGTTATGGCTAGATACGCTTTTGCGGTGTTCGTTAACGTAGCTACGATGAGTAAGGGCAGTTATAAGTAAATCTATATTTTTAAATTCATAACCTAGCTTTTTTTTAGCAAATTCCTGGTAAGGAGCTTTCTGCATACCGGACACCTACAGATTCTCCTGTCTTATTTTTTTCATAGCAAGCAGCATTAACTTTCCGATGTCCTCGTATTCAATTGCATCCAGAGCCTCACTGAATGGGAACCATTTGATCCCCTTCATCCAGTCTTCTTTTTGGATGGCATCAGTATCACCCAAGGCCTTAACTAAATAGATTTGTGTGGTCATCAAGACTAACTTATCTATTCGGCGATAGCGAAAATGAATCTTTCCAAGCCAACTAATTATATCTGTTTCATTTAGACCTGCTTCTTCGCCAATTTCTCGTTTGGCTGCTTCCTGGGCGGTTTCACCCTCTTCTATGTGGCCTTTTGGTATTGTCCAGCGCTCCTTGGCGTCTTGAATCAATAAGATTTCAACCTTACCATCCTTGTCACGACGGAAAACAATACCACCGGCGGTAGGTTCACGTACAATCTCTTGAATTGATGGTTTCTTTTTAAAATATTTCTTGAATTTATCGAACTTCGGACTCTGCATTCGTCTGTCCTTCTACAAGCGTACGGTAAGCGGTACCTAGCACGCCATTTACAAATTTACTTGAATTGTCAGAACCAAATGCTTTAGCAAGCTCAACTGCTTCGTTAATAACTACCTTAGGTGGCACGGTTTCACCGCAATATAGCAGTTCATACATGCCCATTCGTAGTATCGTGCGATCGATACGCGCAATTTGATCAATTGGCCATTCGGGTGCTATGGGCTGGAGTTTGCCGTCCAATTCATTCTGGTGCTTCACTACACCGCCCACTAGGTCAGAAACAAATTTCTTGTCATCGATTGATTTTTCATATCTTTTTAAATTCCGACCAAGCACTTCCTTAACGTCAACACTCTCATCCTGCGATTGGACGCGAAATTCATGCTCATAGACTGTTTGAAGTGCGACGATTCGTCCTAGGTGGCGATTTGAGGCCATGATTTGGTTCTTTCGTTAGTTTATATGTTATGAGGTTAGCTATTTGCTTTTTTTGCCAGTTTCACGCTTAGTGGTGTGAACTTTCACAGGTGACTTAGCATTAACACGACGAGCTAAGTTTAGCACCAAATGACTACGGCGAAGTCCTGTTTTGCGTGGGCTGGTCTGCTTTTTGGGTTGTCCCATTGAAAAGCCCTCCTTTCTTAGGAATTATTTTTTGAAACTTACCGTTATTATAACCTATGAGCCCCTCGGCCTCAAGACTGTAATGTAAATTACTATTGACAATATATAGCATAAGTGGTATGATGTACACTGTAACCTAAGGAGAAATCCAATATAATGAAAAATCGTCTAAATCGCCCTACCGTATCAATTGATACAGTTGCACCACCAAAGGCAAGCATAGTTGATAGAATCAAAAAACCAGCTGCCTATTTAATTGCTGGATCAGTTATAGTTGCGGGTAGCATAAAAGCGTCTGAAGTACACCCGATTGATTCAGAGACCACCAGCCTAACTCAGGGTGACACGCTTCACGGCACCATCGTCGATAGCGTAGAAGACATATTGGACCGTCATCCAGATATAGATATTAATCAAATTCGCGGAGCCACCAGCGCTGCAAATCGCATAAGTAGGGAGGTTTCACACGAAAACGGTTATGTGCACGCTCATGAAACACCCGAAATCAGGGTGACACTCGGTCAAAACGCTGTCGATAGGGTGCTTGGTAGCTTCAAGGTACATGCTACACTTGAAGACGCAAATCCAGAAAGCAACTCCTAGACTTAAACAACGATATTCACCAACCGACCAGGCACATAAATTGTCTTGGTCGGTTTTTTGTCACCTAAAATAGCGCTGACCTTTTCATGTGAGAGCGCCATATCGGTAATCTCGTCTTGACTTAGGTCGCTAGCAACTTCTAATTTAGCACGCAATTTACCATTAACCTGCACTACAATGGTGGTAACTTCGCTGGCTGCAAGTGCACTATCAAAATGCGGCCAAGAGGCTTCGTGCACTAAGCCTTCGTGCCCCAATTGCTGCCACAACTCTTCGCTAATATGTGGTGCAACCGGAGCTAGCACTTGAACCAGTGCACTTAATACACTCCGCCACTCGATATGCGTACTACCATAACCCATGTCTGCTTTTTGCTTATATAGACTGTTGACTAGCTCCATCATGCTGGCAATTGCGGTGTTAAAGCTAAGCCGATGATAATCCTGGGTGATTTTTTTAATCATTTTATGTTGTAGCGAAGTCAAACTGCTCCCATCTCTAGCATCGTCGCTCTTGTCACTGGCGACAAACTCTTGCACCAATGTCCAAATTCGATTCAAAAACCTATAAGTTCCGGCTATACCGTTTGAGTCCCACGGTGCGTCCTGTTCGACTGGGCCCATAAAAAGCAAGTAGGTACGCAGAGCGTCCGCCCCGTAACCCTGGTCAATAACATCGAGCGGATCGATTACGTTGCCTTTGCTTTTGCTCATTTTGCTGCCGTCTTCGGCGTTAATATATCCATGATACACAAGCTTTTTGACCGGCTCCTTGAAGTCCACCAGCCCCATGTCCTTGAACACATGAGTCCAAAAACGAACATAAAGTAGGTGAGCCACCGCATGATCACCGCCTACATAATAATCAACTGGCGCCCAGTAATTGACAAGCTTTTCGTCCCAAGGCTTGTCGCTGTTACTAGGGTCAGTATAGCGAAGTAAATACCAGCTGCTACAAGCATATCCATCCATAGTATCGGTTTCACGCCGCGCTGGCCCACCGCATTTAGGGCAGTCCACGTTCACCCACTCATCAACACCTGCTAGCACTGACGTACCTTCACCTGTTGGCTCATACTTTTCAACGTGCGGCAAAGTAACTGGCAGATCATTCTCGGGCACCGGTACTGTGCCGTCTTTGTCGCAGTGGATTATAGGTATAGGTGCTCCCCAATAACGCTGGCGGCTAATCAACCAGTCACGCATTTTGTAAGTCACACTGCCGTCACCTATGCCTTCTTGCTCTAGCCACGCCACGACCTCTTCGCGCGCCTCACTTGATGACATGCCGTTAAAAGACCCGCTATTTATGAGCCTGCCCTCATCGGTATAGACATCAGCATCGTCGCTACCTGTCGAGCTTTCAACGACAGTTACTATTGGTAGGTTAAATTTTTTAGCAAATTCATTATCTCGCTCATCATGAGCCGGAACAGCCATAATGGCGCCTGTACCGTAGTCCGCTAAAACGTAGTCCGCCACCCAAATTGGAATTTTCTGTCCAGTAGCTGGATTTATAGCACGCATGCCAGTGAACACGCCTGTTTTCTCACGGTTTCCGTTCATGCGTTCGATTTCTGATTTCTTAATAGACTCGTTTACGTACTCTTGGACGATTGGATCATGGTCACTAGCTAACCTTGAAACCTCTTTTACTAGTGGGTGCTCGGGGGCAATGACCAAGAAGCTAGCACCAAAAATCGTATCCGGCCTAGTAGTAAATACAGCAACCTGGTGATCGCTACTATCTACCGTGAACCTTATATGCGCACCTTCGCCCCTGCCTATCCAGTTGGTTTGAGCGGTTTTTATTTTCTGCGGCCAATCTAGGTTGTCAATCTCTTCCAGTAATTTATCGGCATATTCTGTGATTTTAAAAAACCATTGTTTCATGGATTTTTTCTCGACATTGCTATCACAGCGCCAACACTTCCCTGCTTCAACCTGCTCGTTTGCAAGTACTGTCTTGTCTACCGGGCACCACCACTGCAGACTTTCTTTCTGATAAGCTAGCCCTCGCTCATATAATTTTATAAATATCCACTGAGTCCATTTATAGTATTCGGGATCCGTCGTATTAATTTCCCGCGTCCAGTCGATACTAACACCCATGCGCTTAAATTGCTTCTTAAAATTGTCAATGTTTGTTCGAGTCACTTCAGAGGGGGCCTGTCCAGTCTTGATAGCATAATTTTCTGCTGGCAGTCCAAATGTATCCCAGCCCATTGGATTTAAGACATTTTTTCCATGCTGTCTCTGAAAACGAGCAATTGCGTCCACAATACTATAGCTATACGCGTGACCAGTATGCATGCCCGCGCCACTAGGGTACGGGAACATACCCGAAACATAGCTTTTTTGCTTCTTTTCATCATACTGCACGGCGTAAGCCTGACTATCTTCCCAGGTCTTTTGCCATTTGGGTTCAATTTCGGACGGATTATATCTTTTCATAACTAACATCTAGTATAGCAAATATACTTTAGTCGCTAGTCACCAGTGCATCAGTTACTGCTGCAGACTACTCACCCTAGAGAAATAGGCGTTTTTTACTTTCATCCAGGCGGGAGACTGACGAACTAGCACTTTATCATCATCTGCAGAGTGCAGCAGAACCTTAAGTGCCTCTTCGATATAAATATCACCCTGCGAGCCTTTTCCAAGCACTATTGCCCCGCGCTCTAATATTTTATGAGCAAATGCGCCAGCTTCGAGTGCGCTACGGAAGCTTTTAACCTGGCAACCTTTGGCCCTAGCCGCCGGTGCGAGATGCTTTTCTGCCTCTTCACCAACCGTAATCACCCAGGCCAGCATATTGGGGTCACACATCTTTCCTAAATTTTCGTGCTCAGCGGCTGACATTGACCCTAGTTCATTCATACTGCCAAGTATTGCTATTCGCTGCGGTGCTTCTAGCTGATAAAGCGTCTGCAGTGCCGACGAAGCCGCCAGCGGGCTAGAGTTATAGCTATCATCAATCAGAATTGATTCGCTCACCCCACGGAGTATGTTCATTCGACCTGCTACGGGTCGTACCTTCGCAAGACCATCAACAATTTCGTCTGTGCTCATTCCGAACTTTACCCCTACAGTAGCGGCTGCCATCGCTGGTCGAAGATTGTGTTCGCCCACCACTGTAATACTTGCTGGCACCGGATCGTTATAGTCTGGAAAAATGAGCTTGCCCTTGTGCCCCTTTTGTAGTGTAAATTCTTCACCAACAAATCTATACTCGGCTGCACCACTGGTTCCGTAAGTCGTTATATTTGGATTGGTCAAAAAACTAGCAAATTTTCCATCGATATCATCACGGTTTATGATTGCTAGTTTGGAAAAATTAGCAGCTGATAACTCTTCTTGAGCGACATTTTCAATTGATTGAAAAAACTCCATATGCTCAACAGTGACCGAAGTCACCACTGCTATATCAGGATTGAGATAATTGCCAAAATGCGCCACGTCACCAATGCCATCTGCACCGAGTTCTTGCACTACCACGTCAACATCGGCTGGTTTTTTGATACGTTTTCTAGCTGCCCTAAACACCTGCAGCCAAGCAAAGGGATTTTTGATACTACTAGGGTAATCTATGCCTAGCATCGCTAGTGGTGCACTGATGTGTGTGTTGTGATTGCCTTCATGCAGTCGTACTCTGAACTTTTCGCTTAAAACCGTCGCGACTGCGATTTTTGTACTAGTTTTTCCTACACTACCTGCAACCACCACTAACTTAACTTCTGGGTGTTTGTTGAAGTATTTTCGGACGTATTTTTCTATCTTTTTTTGAACGAAGTTTTTAAACATGATTACTATTAATAATAGTATGTTTGACGGTAATCACCAAGTAATATGGCTCTAAGGGTCCTGCACGCAAAGAATCATTCATTCGGTGGCATAAAATTGTCAAAAACCGAACAGTGATTATTTAACGTGTCAGCGTTAATGAAATTTAGTAAATATAAGTATAGAATTTTAGCTACAGCTCTAAACTAAACTTAACCATCTGGCACGCTAGACGAAAAGGCCCGGTATAGTGACCTAACTAGCTACGCACCGCACAGCAAAGCCGAAAGATTTTCCATTATTACTTCTAGCCGGGTTGACGGATGAACCATGGAAGTATAGTGCATAGGCGTTATCGGCTGAGCTTTGAGCAGAAGACCAATAGTATCCGTAGCTACCCTGATCAATAAATCCACCCATGCTGAACCATAAAGCACCTCTCTGCCCCAGCCAGTCAGTCCGTAATCCCTCGTCAATGTTAGTTCTACCGCTATTGACAGCATCATTGAGTGCCGTAAACTCACCGCCACCACTCCCACCAATCGGCAACCTCCAGCCAGCAGGACAGATAGAAACATTAGTGTTTGACGCTGGAGATGAAGCATTCAAACAAGCACTAGTGCCAGTTTGAGATCCCATAGCTGCGCACCAGTTGTATAGATAGCCGTATTGACCGGTACCGTTGGTTGAAGTGGATGGGTTGTTGGGTTCGGTTGTAAAGTTAGTAGTGCTTGGGACTACGTAGTAACGGGGTTCGGTATAGCTATTACCACTCGTAGAGTGGGTAATTGATTTGACGTCCCCATACGTATTACTCCCACCCCCACCATAAGCCAGATTAGTCAACATCCAACACTTACCATCAGCTAGCTCTTGTACCCA
>CAZEGC010000034.1:0-5244 GCA_964511635.1 uncultured Candidatus Saccharibacteria bacterium
AATCCAAGGCAGTACTAGCGACGCTCGGCGTCGTAGTTACGCTAGCGCTCACGGGTAGTTCACCTGTTAGCGCAACCAACAATCAAACAGATAAAAAAACAGAGGTGTCAAAGCAAAAAGTGGTAACAGTGGAAGCTGGTGATACACTTGAGGCAATTGCAGGCAAGCACGATACGACCTACGTTCGGTTGTTTGACGCAAACCCTTCGATTGCCCACCCCGACCACATAGATGTTGGCGACGAAATTAAAATTCCAGCCAAAGACGCGGAACTTGAGAGTCGCTACTCGCAACTAGTGCAAGCAGCTGTGTCGCCTGCCCCAGTGGCCACCACGGTAGCCCCAGTTGTCGCCGCAGCTCCGGCCACCTACACTACGCAGCAATATACATCTGCCCCAGTTAATGCAAGTAGCTACTACGTCGGTAACGGCATGTGGTGTACAGACTACGTGCACGCCAAGCGGCCTGACGTCAGGGTTTACGGTAACGCTGGTTACAACTGGGTTAGCGCTGCGCAGGCTGAGGGTAAGTCAACTGGCTCATCGCCAAGGACGGGCGCAGTTGCAGTCACCAACGGACACGTAGCTTATGTTGAGAAAGTTAACAGCGATGGCAGCTACGTCGTATCAGAAATGGGCTGGAATTACCAACCCGGCAACCATAACGTACGCACCGTTCAGCCAGGCGAATTCGGTAGCTTTATCTACTAGATAGTTAGGCCAGCTCATTATAATAACTCACCCTTTAGGTAGGGTGAGTTATTTGACGCTAGGAGCACCAATCATCTCTTCTTATCATTAACTGGTCGTCGCCTTCGCTTAGATCGGACTGTGTCATGGAGTCACTACCAGGCATGCCTCAGCTAGACATCATCGACAAACGTTTCTATGAATTTATGAAATTTTTGTGCGATTCGTTTTAGCGCTGTACTGCGCTCACGAATGCGCGGTTTACGAATCAGTGCACTGGCATAGTCCTCATTTCGAGGAATGCGTCCGCTATATGTGTAGTTATCTAGCAACGCCTCTAGGCGTTGATTGTCTAGGCCTTCATCCTCAGCCAGCTCATCCAATGCCTTTTGCTCAGCCTCCGACCAGAACCTGTCAAATTCACCTTCAACTTGCTCTGATTCGTGCACCTTCGGCAGCCAGCCATTAATAAACTCTTCGATTAGTTCGCGTTTACTGCGTAGCTTTTCGTCGCCCATCATAAGGTCGTCGATCTGCTTGTGAAGCTTCTCTTTTTCGCTATCGTCGGCCTCAACGTAACGAGCTAGCAGGCGCAATATGTAATCTACATTTATATTGTCGACCCGCACTAGTTCCAGCTCAAAATCGATCTCGTTTAAAATCGAGTCTTTGGTCTTGCCGTCGTCTTTGGTTTCGAAGTAGAGGTTTAAGTATTTACCCTTAAAATCTTCAAACTGCTGGGCGGTCATGACGGTGTCGTTATAGGTAAAGTCGGTAAACGATTGCAGTACGTTGCGAGCCCGCATAACCTCACGGAACAGCTCGATAAAGCGCTTCTTTTCGGTTTCGCCCATTAGCGTATCGACGCTAGATAGTTCTGGCGTAAACTCCAGTAGCTCACCAACCCTAGCGTCAAACTCGCGCAAGTAAGCTTCGTACGGCTTCATAAATATCGTATCTTTGGCGTCTTTATTGCTAAATAGTGCCACGGCATCATCAGTCGCCTGCTTGAGGTTACGAAACACCACAATATTGCCCTGCGACTTTAGGTCGTTAAGTATACGATTGGTTCGGCTATAAGCTTGTATTAGCCCATGATGGCGAAGGTTTTTATCTACATAAAGTGTATTTAGGGTTTTACTATCAAACCCAGTCAAGAACATATTCACTACCAGTAAGATATCTATCTCGCGTGATTTAACACGCCGGGCGATATCTTTGTAGTAGTTATAAAAGCTCTTACTATCGCGCGTGGTGTAGTTAGTGCCAAAGGTTTGATTGTAGTCACCCATGGCGCGCTCTAATACTTCGCGCGAGTGCTCGTTTACCGGCGCATCACTATCTGCCATGATGTCGACTTCGCTTATCATGCCATCGGCGTCTTTGTCGCCTTCGTTGGTTTGGTAGCTAAATATTGTGGCGACCTTTAGGCTATCATGCTTTTTATACTGGAACGCATCGTAGTATTTGCGTAGCACATCAACGCTACTCACCGCCATCATAGCGGTAAAGTCTCTAGCGTGGGTTTTACGATCGTGATTGGCCAATATGTAGTCGACTATCTTGCCCACGCGGCTGTCGCTTTCCATGGCTTCGCGGGTGTTGATAGCTTCAACATCGATATCTATATTGGTGTCGCTGTCTTCGCGCTGGCGGAACTTGCCCACATACTCCACGCTAAACCGCAGCACGTTACCGTCGTTTATCGCGTCGGTAATCACATACTTATGCAAGCAGTCGCCAAACAGGTCGGCTGTAGTGCGTTTACCGAACTTGGTGTTGCTGGTGGCGTTATCGGCAAATATCGGCGTACCAGTAAAGCCAAACATCTGGTAATCGTTAAAGAACTGAGTAATGTTGTGATGAGTCTCGCCAAACTGCGAGCGGTGGCATTCGTCGAATATAAATACAATCCGCTGATCACGCATTAGCTCCATAGCCTTAGCGTGGCGCTCCTTTTTGATAGCGTTGTCGAGCTTTTGAATAGTAGTAACTATCAGCTTGGTGTCGGGATCGCTCAACTGCTTAACCAGCGCTATGGTGTTGTCGGTGCCATCTACGCTGCCTTCTTTAAAACTATTAAACTCTTTGATGGTTTGATAGTCGAGGTCGTTGCGGTCGACCACAAATAGCACCTTATCGACACTAGGGTTTTGGGTCATTATTTGTGCCGCTTTAAAGCTAGTCAGGGTTTTACCACTACCAGTGGTATGCCAAATATAGCCGCCTTTGCGGGTGTTTTCTACCCTATCGATCATCTTTTCGACAGCGTAGTACTGGTAGGGCCGTAATACCATTAGTACCTTGTCGGCTTCGTTCAGTACGGTGTACTTGGTGATCATTTTAGATACATGGCACTTATCTAAAAACTCACGAGCAAACTCATCTAGCTGGCTAATACGCTTGTTGTCGCGATCGGTCCAGTAAAAGGTCTGTTTAAAGCTAGCCTTTTTGGTGCCGGTGTAGCTAACGCTGTTCGAATAGTACTTGCTATCTACGCCATTAGACACCACAAACAGCTGCACGTACTGGAACAGCCCATTAGCGCTGGCGTAGCTATGGCGACGGTAGCGATTGATTTGGTTAAAAGCTTCTTTTAGTTCGATACCTCGGCGCTTAAGTTCAATCTGCACTAGTGGCAAGCCGTTAACCAGTATGGTTACATCGTAGCGAGTTTTGTATTCGCCCGTATTTACAATCTGCTGGGTTACTTGGTATTCGTTCTTGCACCATTCGCGCATGTTCAAAAACTCCAGATAGGCCGATGTGCCGTCGTCGCGCACCAGGTGCATTTTGTCGCGCAGTATTTTGGCACGATCAAACACGTTGCCTTTATCTAGGTGGTTGATTACACGCTTAAATTCAGCCTCACTAAGGGTAGTGCCGTTGAGTTTGCTGGCATTGTGCTTTTCGAGCTGGGTTTTGAGGTTAGCTAGCAACGCATCGTTATCGGCGATAGTAACCTTTTCGTAGCCCTGATCAGCCAGCTGTGCTACAAGGTCGTTTTCTAGGGTTTGTTCAGATTGGGTGGTCACTCGCTAACCTCAAATCCTTTTTTCTTCAAGAGACTCTCGAAGTCTTTTATAAAATTATCTCGATTTTCAGAAATAGACTCATCGGTCACTATGCTCGCTAGCTGTCTCCCTGCTTCTGTAAACTTCAGAACACCAAAGCTAACTTTAGCTTCAACCTCCCGATCATAGACCGCCATTAGTACTTTTCGTGCGACATCTATTTCTAATTGGTAGCCTTTTGAGACATTCAACTCTAAACTCAGCTGCGACCCGGGATTGAATAGGCCTATGTCGCTAAGATGAATGAACTCAGAAAAAGACAGGCCATATTTTTGCAGATTTTCTCGGCTGCCTGGATTCTCTATGAATACTCCAACGTCTGTACTGCTCAAAGCGGAAAATCTTTTAAAAATTTCTAGGTCTTTTTGGCCTAAATTCTTCACGACATCTAAGGTTCTAAGGGAAAAAGTTGATGGATTTTGAACTTCCCCTGCAAGAATCCTTGCTAGCACCTCCTGCATATCTTCCCTGCTTACATCTTGGGCAACGCCTATAAATCGAGCGGTCCAGTCGCTGTCCACAGGTTTATTATTAACATCTTTTCCGCTCAGTAAGTCTTGTGACTTTATAACTACGTTCTCTAGGTTTATCTGTTTATTGAACTGCTCTAGTGCGAAGCGTTGGCTGGCTCGTCCCAGTATTTCAAGGGCCTCGGCCTCACCTTGCGCCTTCTTGATAATTTTATACTTCTCGGCTTCGGCTTCAGCCTTGCTAGTTCTTCTTATTTTTTTCTCATCAAACTTGAACAGGGCATTGCCGGCCACTCCAAGGCCATCCCCGACAGTCACGATCAGCTTTACTAGAGGCTTCTCTAGTCCGGTTAGATTTGTTATATCTGTCATACAAGCATCCTCTGCAAAAGTCCTTTTTTAAACTCCTTAGTTTTCTCTAGCTTATCACGAGTGAGGGTGATTTTTTGGTCGAGCGCGGATAGGTAGTCGGCGATTTTTTGCTGCTCGTCGATATTAGGTAAGATAACTTTAATTACAGCTAAATCCGATCCGTTATAGGAGGGTAATGCACCAACCTGCGCCATCGCTGAAAGTCTGATTTTATCAAAGACCAACTTAATGTAATCAAATGATAGGTGACCCTTGGGCGTAAACGCCATCATATTATTGTCAATAAGAAAACCGCGTGCTACGCGCTTGCGCTCCAGAAATATTGCTGCTCCAACTTTTGCAAAAATAATAGACCTGGCTTCAATCGGCCTGTAGCCATTTGCCCTGATTTGCTCGTCAGTAACATAGTTATTTGCCTCAGTCATTGTGACTTTATTGCCCGAAAGGTTCATATCGGAAACTTTGTAGAATGGCACACCCATCTTCCCACCCTGTTGGCTGTCAGAAAACCCAACGCCAGACCTAAATTCGCCAAGTTCACCCAACTTCCTAGTCTCCCACTCGGGATACTGCGAACCGTCATCACGCGTGAAGCGGATTTGCTGAGAGAAGATTTTTTGCATCATGCCGCGTTTGTAG
>CAZEGC010000035.1:0-4909 GCA_964511635.1 uncultured Candidatus Saccharibacteria bacterium
GGCAAAATAGAACATTTATAGAACACTTAATATGGCGGGTATTTTTACGGTCATCAGTTATTTAGTTTCCGCTCAGTTAGCACGTTTATATTGAAACGTTACAAAATTTAGCTGGCAAACACCGCAAATGTGACGTAAGGCAAATTAGCTACCAAATCTGTGGGGCAGAAGACGTGAAGCTCGAAGCTAGGAAAAGCAAGAATAAATAATCCAGCAAGCATGGGTAGCGGGATACGTAGTTACAAAAAGCTATATATATTTAACGTCGCACAATATACCTTTTACGACATTAGATATTAGTTTCTATTATGTATGTAGGCTCGTCCGTATAAACCCCTATTTACCCTAAAAAAGGGGGTAGCAATCTTACTACGCCTTCACGCGGGGTTTATGATAGTCATTTTATTTACGCGCTCTTTTAGCTTCTAACGCCTGACACTTAATATGAGGGGGGCTTTATTACAACGCAGACTTCCAGGTCCTTTGCTAGTCCGCCGCAAGGCGCTGCACTTTAAAAAGCTGGCACTACGCCGAGTTAGCCCAACTTATCCACAAACATTTTTTTTGCAGTCATTCTGGTATTTGCATTTTTCAAAATATATTATACTACCCTGCTATTTCTCCCCTACACTCTCCTATTTGCTTTTTCTTCATTTTGATATTATATTATAGTTTTTTTGATAATTAACTATGTAGAACATATATAGAACACCAGCAGGCGGGCGAAGGGCACTGACCTGCCCCTATCTATAGCAAAGATCTATTTATAGTATGCCCTACCACTTACGCGAACGTCGATATAGCTAGGCACTACGTCTCGCGCCGCGAGATGTTTTAATGCCCTATCCATATCTTCCAGCTGATGATTAACCCCCCTATCAACTGACAAGTATACCGGTAAATCACTAGGCTCAATATGCATAGCTATCTGGCGCGTGCTAGCTTCTGGTATGACAATTTTATTAACCTTAATACTGCGCTCTGAAGCGCCCTTAACAGCTTGGCCAATAAATCCTAAAAACCTATTGCTAGCTATGGTCGAGCCAGGAGCCATACGCACACCGCTATTATCTTCAACTTTTACGCTAGGGTTGTTGTGGTAATTTTTTTTAAACGTTACTCCGCTGCCGTCCACATATTGACGCACTCCATCTTGACTCCAAACCGCCACAGGTGTTCGAAACTCTAAGCTGAAAGTACTCTCCCCTATAGTATGCGAAGCTAGTATTTCTAAATTTTTAATTTCTGGATGCGCAGCCTGAAGATGTGCTTTTAACTGATCTGAATCTATATTAAAACGGAACCTCTCTACAGGGCGCTGAGAAAAATAATCATTTATAGACCGGCTGAAATCATTGCGCTCATCAGCAGGGATTAAGATGCTGCTTGACGTAGCTATAGCGGGAGTGGCGGTAAACTGATAGGCCAAAAAACCTAAAGCGCCTGAAGCCACGATCATTACAAAGAATATCAAACCTAGATTTTTGCGCTTCTTTTTTAGATGTTGGATATGTATTCTATCTGTAGCTAGCTTTCCCGCGCGCGTCATCTCGTGGCGAGACATTGACTCATCTGTCAGTGTGCGGTTACGTTCAAAAAGCCTATTTTGCTCTGAACTTGCTCGCCTCGATGCAGCCTCGCTTCTACGGTCCACTTGCTGAGGTTGACGACGCCTGCGCCTGGTATCGCTGCCATCACGTAGCGAATCATTTTTTGGTTTTAATTTAAATAGTTTCATAATTTTACTTACACTACTGTTAAGTGTAGCAGATTTTTATTACTTATTTTTTATGGACGTCAAAATAATTTCAGCCATATCGCTAGCGGCTCCTGGCCGGGCAAGCTTACTAAATTTTTCGCCCATATCGAATGCTGACTCTGGGTCACCTAACAAGTCACTGATAGCTTCAACTAAAACATTAGGATCTGACTTAAGCGCGTGTTCATCAATAATCCTAATCGCACCTTTATCTTGGTAGACCTTGGCGTTTTTTAGCTGATGGCCACCAGTCAAGCGTGCATTCGGGATAATAATAGTTGGTTTGGCAAGCGCGGCTAGCTCAAGTAGGGTCGTCGCCCCAGCGCGGGATACAACAACGTCAGCTGCTCCTAATACTTCTGGCATGTTGCCACTGATAAAGTCATAGAGCTTAAACGACGAACCTAGGTCGGGCAACCGCTGCTTTATTTCCTCATACTGCGCGCGTCCTGATATCAGCAAGACAGAAGCCTCGCGCGTAAGCCGCGGAGCTACTTTTAGGGTGGCGTCATTTATTCTTTTGGCACCCAACCCTCCCCCTGTAACTACAACTAGGGGTTTATCTGACTGCACACCAATTGACTGCTTGGCCTTAGTTTGCTCCTCTGGGCTAAGAGACTTAAAGCTAGCATCTATGGGTATGCCGACATAGGTGCTGCGATCTTTTGGGTAATTATAATACTCTAGCGGCGCACCGGTCGCAATGTGAGTCGCGAAGCGGGCTAAAATCCTATTAGTCAGTCCTGGATGCGCGTCAGAATCATGAATGACCAACGGGATATGCAGCAGCCTAGAGGCTATCCCCACGGGCAAGCAGACGAATCCACCCTTTGTGAATACTACATCTGGGCGCCAGATGATTAATTTAAATATACTCTGGATAAAGCCAATTCCAATTAAAAACAAATCACGAATATTAGCTAGAACAATCGGCGGATACGTTAGCTGCCATAACTTTGATAGATTGTGATAGCGACGAAATTTACCAGCGCTAATTATATGAATAGGAATTGAATCGTCGAAACTATCAATAATATTCCTTGCCTGAGGTGCAAATTTTTTATCACACCAAAATCGAAGCTCGACTGATTGGTTGCGACGCCTAAGCTCTTTTAATACGGCGACCACTGGCGTAACGTGTCCGCCCGACCCCCCGCCGACTGCCAAGATTCTCATAGCTTCGGACCTCCTTGTTTATCAAACCATGTGAAGTGTATCTGGATAGCTGGAAAGCTAGCCCCAGTGCTGCTGCTACAAAGACCATGCTGGTCCCACCAAAGCTAAGTAGCGGCAAGGTGATGCCGGTTAACGGGAATACACCAATCATTGCGGCCACATTTAAAACAATGTGAGCCGCAAGCCAGCCAAATATTCCAGCTATGGTAAGTCGCATATCCGGATCAGATAACCTATCCATGATCCTAAGCAGTCGCATCAGAAGGGCTGTGAAAATAGCCAGAATTATAGTCAACCCTACAAAACCAAAAGTTTCCCCCATAATGGCAAATACCGAATCGTTGATCGCTTCAGGCAAGTAACCAGTGGCCTGAACACTGTTTCCGATACCCACACCACTAAACCCACCGCTGCCAATTGCGATTTTAGCGTGCTCAATATGATAGGCGCCCGCATCGTCCAGCGAACTTGAGTCACCACTCATAAATGTAGCCATTCGTGCCATTCGGTGTGGCGCTGAAACGATCAATAACAAGCTAACTACTCCTACGCCCAGCAGTAGGGCCCCTAGTAAGCGGTAATTAATTCCTGCAACAAAAATCATTGCAAAAATAATGGCAAAAATCGCCATACCGGTTCCTAAGTCCTTTTGAAATATCACTACAAATAACATTGCTAGCGCTATCATGAGGCAGAATGGTATTAATGTTTTATATACATCATTTACTACCCCCTGTCTCATTCTGTAGCCTAAAAATGTTGCGCCATAAATTACAAGGGCTAACTTCATCAACTCAGACGGCTGCAAGCTACCTAGTGGGCCCAACCTAAACCATCTACATGCGCCGTATGTACACTGCGCAATGCTATCTACGCCAAATAACGCGAAAAGAGCCAGTAAAGCCGATGCCACAAAGCTCACAATAAGGATCAGTTTGGCGTATCTTTTAATAAATTCATAAGGTGTAAATACAACCGCAACAAAAACAACAACCGATAACGCTAGGCTCACTAGCTGCTTCACAAAGAAATACGAAGAGCTGTAATCGGTCCCAAAAGCATTATTAAGCACATTTGCCCTTTGCGGGCCAATGGAGTACATGACTATCAAGCCTAGCAACATGAGCAGACCCATAAGTAGCACGATTTGATAGTCCGGCTTGCGGCGACGCGGCTTAGTAGACGCAGCGCTAGATGGATTCTGGTATATGCTAGCCATTACTGAATGTGTCCCCCGACTAAGGCTAGTAGGATTCCGACAAAGCCAGCCACACAAGCAATTACCCAAAAACGCATGGTTATTTTGGTCTCTGGCCATCCAGTTGCCTCTAGGTGATGATGAATTGGAGCAGATATAAATACTTTTTTGCCAAGTATCTTTTTGCTGGCAATCTGGATCAAGCTTGACCCGGCTTCAATCACAAATAATATCCCGATTACCGGTAACAAGAATAATGTATTGGTCAGCATTGCAATTACACCCAGGCTAGTCCCCAGGGCAAAGCTACCGACATCCCCCATAAAAAACCTAGCTGGGTAAATATTAAACCAGATATAGCTGAGCAAAGCCCCAACGACCGTAAAGCAAAATCCAGCCAATATAAAATACCCCTGAAGCAGTGATATGACACCAAATGTACCGTAACTAACGGCCAGCAACCCTCCGGCTAGTCCGTCTAGTCCATCGCTGATATTCACAGCATTGCTGGTAGCAACTACAGCAAATGTAAACAGTGGTACGATCAACCAGCCCAGAGACACCTCACCCAGAAAAGTAACGTGCAACATCGATGCCCCATCGATCCTGTCAAAAAACCACCACCCCAACACTGCTGCCAGTCCAATAATCATGGCAAACTTTAAACTAGTTCGTAGCCCCGCGACACCCTCACCCGTGCCCTTTAGGTTGATAAGGTCATCCAGAAGCCCTACAACCCCGCCTCCGACTAAGGCAGCCAGCGGCAGCCATGTCTG
>CAZEGC010000036.1:0-4366 GCA_964511635.1 uncultured Candidatus Saccharibacteria bacterium
TTGCTGACATCAGTAACCGACTGTAGCATCCCATCCTCGCCGGTCAAATCATCATTTAATTTGCCTTCTATGCCGTACTGCCCAACATGTTCGTCGTTGACGAATCCTAAGATCTGAGCTGCTAACCTACCTTCTGGATAAACTCTTTGGCTAACCTCCTGGAATCCAATGCCACTTAGCTCTTCTTGCTTAATCATTTCGGCCTGCTTGCGAGACACCTTAGTAGCCAGCACTTGGTAACGAGTATCTTTGCTGTTTATAAGCTTTTTTAGATTAGGCCTGGCGTTGCCTCCAGCAATTGTTTTGATTGTTTCAATAATTTTTTCGTCCTCACTGGCAATCTGAGGATCCACAAAGACAGTGTAGACAGTTTCATTCATAACTATCCTGGTCGGTGTGCCGCTATCCATGGCGTATATCTCGCCTCGTTTAGCCGGAATTATGAGTCGCCTTATCTGCTCATGATTGGCTTGGGCTACGTAGTGATCGTGTCGTATGATTTGCAGGTAAAACAACCGCGCCACAAAAACCGCCATGATAATAAATATCAAAGCGGCTAAAATATTAGATCTATTACCTGATAAAAGTTCTGTTTTCATGATGTAATTTTCGACTATCGAACGTATTCGATTGCTTCTGGCTCAACCATAGAGCGAGCAACCGAGCTATCGGAGACGGTTTCGAGTGAGGTCAGTCGAGCATTCTCAACCTCTAGATCACTTTTTTGGATACTCAGTTCAGCTATTTCTTTTTCAACCTGTTGAGCTTCGTAGTCATAGCTTGTAGCTCTTGTCGCCTGTGTTAAGTATATCAAACCGAGCACCGTAATCATAAGTGCGATTAGTACTGTATGAGCCACAGGGCCGAGTTTGACGCTTGACGCAAAGGCAACGGTGTTCTGATTGCGCCTCATAGCCAAATCACGCCTACTGGTATAGTTTGTATTTTTTATGCGTGTCATGTGTGGTGGTTTCTGTTTTTATTTTTGGAGCATATCGCCACTTTAAGTGTGACGACATGCTGCTGGTGTTTTATTTAACGCGTACGACGATTCGTGTCTCGACCGACGCGTTCTGTACTGGAATGTGGATTGGCATTTTTTGCCCCTTCCATACTTTTTGTTTTATTTTTTCACAGCGGCGCGCAGTTTAGCACTACGCGACCGCGGATTGTGAACATCGTAAGTTGCCCCGTCAATCGGTTTCTTAGAAAGCGGTGCCAGAGATGACTCTAACCCTGCGTCAAATTCATTTTTAAAATGACGCTTGACTATCCGATCTTCAAGACTGTGAAAACTAATAACCCCTACCCTGCCTCCTGATTTTAAGAGTTTAGGTATCATTGGCATTAGCTTCTCTATCTGATGCAGCTCTTTGTTGACTGCAATCCTAATGGCTTGAAAGGTGCGTGTGGCTGGGTGGATTCTTTTCCATTTGCCACGATACTGGTGCGCGATCAAATCAGCGAGCTGTTTTGTATTTTCAAGCGGTCGACCTTTTACGATAGCCTGTGCGATACGCACGGCGTGGCCATGAGACTCCTCGCCATACTGGCTAATAATATGCGTTAGTTCATCTGAACTCAGTGTATTCACTAAATCGTGTGCACTTATGTCCTGACGACGATCCATCCGCATATCAAGCGGACCACTATTTGTAAAAGAAAACCCTCGTTCGCTCTGATCGAGCTGCGGTGACGACACCCCCAAGTCAACTACGACAATGTCAAACTGCTTTTTGTCACTTATTAGTGAACTAGCGGCTGAGACAAAATCAGCATGCATTAAACCTGCCCCCTTGCTGGCTAAAGACTTCAGATGCCGAATGGCATAATCGTCCCTATCAACTAGCACGGAGCCTGAGTAATTTTTTGTACGTTCAAAAAACGCGCTAGCATGACCGCCGTAGCCGGCTGTCAAGTCTAAATAGCTATCGCCTAGTTTAGGCTTTAGTATATCTAGCGTCGCGTCTAAAAGTACTGGAACATGTAACTGACGTGACTTGCTCACATCGAGTTGTGGTGGATGTTCTTTGAAACTCATACGCCCACTATATCATTAGTGGTCGTACTCGAGATCACCTACCCCGGTAATTTAGCTGTTTGTTTTCGCAAAATATGTGTTTGTTTTTTGTATAAGTGTCTAGAGCGCTATAGTGTCGCTTGAAAAGTCGCGAAGTCGCGGCTATATAATTGACACGCCCTAGATGTGAGAGACTTATGTGTGAAGACAGCCCATGAAAACAAGTTCTCATGAGGAGTCTCGTGTGAGGTGGAGTTTTTTTGGGAGGTGTGTGTTATAGAGGAAGGTACTTCGGTTTTTAATGTGGACCGTTTTCCACTTTTGCCAAATTACCAGGTAGTTGATCTCGAGAGTGTTTCTCTTTTTGGTTTTAATTGTTAAAGAGCTGGTGCGAAAAATCTGTATAATCTGCTACTCGTCGGTCTTTGCCATGATGCGAAAGTATTCGCCTGCCCTAACAGCAACGACCTCACGCTTAATCCCGGCATAGTCAAGCAGGTGCTGCTCGATACTAACCCGACCCTGCTTCTGATCAAGCTCGGCGTCGGTCTTGCCGCGACGAAACTTTACGTTTAGGTCGGCTACAGACTCATCAAGGATACTTCCCTTGAGCGCTGGCTCTACTTCCCTGTCCCAGATGTGCCCTGGATAGAGATGCAGATACTTACCGAAACCTTGAGTTAAAACGACACCGCTAGCAAATTCATTTCGAAGTTCGCTTGGTATGGTAAGCCGACGCTTATCATCTAGCTTTCGTTCGAAATAGTCTACTGCTGCCATCGATTCCCTTATAAAGTTACGTGGTTTAGATTATTTTAATTTTTCTAGTGGTTTTTGTTTTTAATCGGTTTTTACCATTTCCACTGCTTTCAACTATACTACCCACGCTTACCCACGGCAACCCCCATTTTTGACTTTTTTAAATAAGCTTGCGTTTTTCCACAGATTTTGCGACTAAAAGTGCCCCCTAGGAATCTTCCCAAGGGGCACGACAAGTGCCGAGCCGTGAGAGCTTAGCGGAATATAGCACTAGCCACTGCGGCGTTAAACTCTGATGTAGTCTGAAGCACTAGCCAAGATATGAAGACGAAAGCATTTGTTAGAACTGACACAATTAATACAGAATGCTTTAAGTCTTGGGTTACGTGCGCCTGCTCGCTGTGGTGAGCGCACCCATCCTGCTCATAACAAATTGGACTATTTTCTACTACTTTATTGGTTGTCTGGTTTTTTTGGTTTTGTTTCATAATAACCTTATACTAGCATAAGCTTTATTATTTGTCAATAATATCGTAGTAATTCACCACCTTTGCAACATGAATAGCAGGCGTCCTACACTGTAAGAACACTACTTCTAAACAGAGAGGAGCCTGCTATGGCCTATTCTACCAATCCTAACCTGCCTAGAGCTAGAGCAACCGCCATGCGGTTGCTCATCCAGGACGGTCTACCGATCAGTGTCGTCGCCCGAAAGTGCGGCGTGCACCGCAGCACCATCTGGCGCTGGAAACAGAAGTGGCAGAGCCTAAACCAGTACAGACAACAAGCAAACCACAACCGACCTACTAGAGAAAAGACTACCAGGCTTCATGGCTACAGCTGGAACATCCCAACGCTAGCCAGTCTCCCGAAGTTTTGTCCGCATGCCATCTCGGACGAAGTCGTCGATCTCGTTCTTAAGGTACGCCAGACCCTAAGGCGCTGCGCTGAAGTGGTCTGGCATCACCTAGCCACCGTTCTTAAAGTGACGGTGAGCCTCAGCAGCGTGCGGCGTATCCTCCGCCGTCACCACTGCTTTGACGGAGCTCGGAAGCCTCGTCTCCGACCAGACAACCCAAAGCGACCAATACCGACTAAGCCTGGTGAGTTAGTCCAAACAGATACTATTCACCATGTAGATCCAGGTAGTGGTAAGCGGATGTACGTCTACACTGTCATTGACCTCTACACTCGGATGACGTATGCCATGGCAGCGCCCCGTATCTTGCCAGGACTGGCGGCTTCCGCCGTCCTGGCCGCGAGGGCCTCGTTTGGCTTCGAGTTTCGTATGGTACAGGCCGACAATGGTCCGGAGTATGGGCGCTACTTTGAACAGGTTCTAAGAAGTAAAGGAGTGGCGGTACGCCACTCTAGACTAGGTAGACCTAATGACAATGCCCACATTGAGAGATTCAATAGAACCATACAGGAGGAATGTATTGGCCATCACTGGCGCCGGAGCGTACCGCTCCCGCGCCTTCAAGAGAGAATTAACAAGTATATTGCGCACTACAACAACGAGAGGGTACACTTAGGGATACAGATGCGGACGCCCAAGGAAATGTTGCAAAGGTCCTGAGTTCTCTA
>CAZEGC010000037.1:0-4268 GCA_964511635.1 uncultured Candidatus Saccharibacteria bacterium
GATAACCATACCTACTGGGTACAGGAGCTAGCTGATGGTAAGTGTTGGATGTTGACTAATTTGGCTTATGCGGGGGGTGGGACGAATACGTATAGTGACGTACGAACTCTTACTGATGGCGGTAGTGACTCATGGATTTACACCGCACCCCACTACTACATCCCACCTGACGCTAACGCCACCACTGAACCCAACAACCCATCCACCTCAACTGACGGCACGGGTCAATACGGCTACCTTTATAACTGGTGTGGGGCTATGGGTGGTCAAGATACGGCAGCTTGTGCGCAAGCGACGACGCCAGCCCCAGACCCGAGCGCTACTATCTGCCCAGATGGATGGCGGTTGCCCATAGGTAACGGCGGTGAGTTCGCTGGACTAAATAATGCAGTTAATGGCGGTCGCACTAATACTGACGAGGGCCTGCGCACTACTTGGCTCGCGCAGCGGAGTGGTAATACGAATCGCTTTGGGTACGGCGGTCAGGGCGACGGCGGCGGCTATTGGTCCTCTACCCAGGACTCATCCATCAATGCCCGTAATTTGTACTATCTCTATAACGGGAGCATCTTTCCGTCCTATGGTATCGGTAAGCGCAATGGTTTTGCTGTACGCTGCGTGGCTATCTAGGCTATGAGGAAGGCTCTCCTGTGCGGCATACGGCTAGCTGGTTCAGCCTAGCCACGAAGGTATAAATCGAACTTCTCGAAACGCACCCACTTGCCCTAGCTACTGGCTCCGCTGCTACAGCTAGTGAATCATTATGAAACTCAGCATTCTTCCCGGCGGAGGTGACTGCACCTTCTACTTCTAATAACCTAGCAGCGGATTCAGCAGCCTATCAGTGGCGTAAAGCGCGCCACGAACAACACCGCTAACTAAGCCGTCTGGCGAGTCATCATCGTCTTCGCTGCCTTGACTATCAGGTGGGCTTTTATCCTCCTGGCTGGCACCAGAACCCACATCATTATCGCTATCGCTGCCTGATGAAGACTGCCGGAGGGCATCATTAGTATTTTTAGCTGAGGCGGGCTGATTAGCGCTAGGCGCAGGCTGATGATGGTGCTCATCTGAACCCTCTAGCGATTGGTGCCCAGGGCTTATCGGCGCGTTAGATGAGCGGCTTACATCACTAGGTTCTGACATATTAGGCTCGTCCTTGCTGCTATCTTTTTCTTTACTTTCGCTGGCAGTGGCTGCAGCCTGGTGATCCTCGGAATTTGTACCACTTGGCGGACTTGCTTCACTTGTCGTAAGACTGCTCGACTGAAGACTAGCAAGTGGGGTGCCGTCATCATCAAATGCGCTTAGCACTCCAATTGATCCAATAAATCCAACCGCAAAAACCAATACGAAAACCAACATTCTACGGTCTAGTTTACGCCTAATGCCATCAATCAACTGCTTGCGTCGACTCTTAATCTCTAACATGTAACCTCTCCTCGCTTGCACATATTGACATACTAGAACACAGTATTGATTTATGCGCTAAAATATTTAACGTTCCATAGGTTAAATATTCAACAACCCCGGTAGATATCCCCGTATTACCTCCGTTTTAATAGGGGAAACTACTAGCGCTCGCCACACATTATCAGCGCAGTAATTTAGGTTGCTAAAAAACGTTCTACCAGTCATAATAACCACAAGTACCTTATCTAGTTAAGGGGGCAAATATAAAACCGTTACATCTATCGTTAGTTTGGTATCGCCACATATGCGCAGCAACCTTCACACTTTCGCTGGCACTAGTGGCACTTTTTGTATGGGTCGAGGCCAGTGACAATATCCTAATAGGTAAATCGCTAGGTATCACAGAGCCTGTCGCATTTTTAGCTAGTATTACATTGCTAGCTAGTGGAATAGGTTACTTTTTCACCCCGCCCAAATTTGTTCAAATCAGCGCTTATACAATATACCTGATGACTGCCAGCACGATTGTGACTTTGGTAGTCATGAGTGGGTACATATCTTCGCCGTATATCGCTTTATGGATGTTGATAGCTATTTTTGCTGGTATTTTTGGCATGAATGGATTGGTGCCACTGTTTATCGTAGCCAGCAGCTATTTTGTGTATCTTTACTTAAACGGAGGCTTGACGCGCGACGCCACACTAACCACTATGATTGTTGGCGTACTGCCGCTGATTCTAAGTGCAATTATCTGGCATTACCGCACGAATCATGAAAGCACCAAAGACAGAGCATACCGTGAACTTGCCAACGAACTCGACCAAGTAGCAACCAGGTCCGAAGTGGTTATTAATGCAATTGGCGATGGGGTAATTACCGTGGACGGCAAGGGCACAGTCCAGCTCATGAACCCTGCAGCTCAACGTATTATTGGACGCTCCAAAGACGATACGCTAGGTCTAGACTATAAACTAATCCTCAAATTAACCACTCCAACCGGTGATGAGGTGACCACTACAAATGACCCGGTATATAAAGTCTTAAATGAAAACCATCCTGAACGTGATGATCATTTATTCCTAGAAACAGCCGGACGCAAGAAGCTAGCCGTGTCAGTTATAGTATCGCCAATTGGACAGCCTGGGACGGGTGCGTTGATTGTATTTCGGGACATCACTAAGGAAAAACAAGAAGAACGCGAACAAGCTGAATTTATTAGCACCGCCAGCCATGAAATGCGCACACCCGTGGCCTCAATTGAGGGCTACCTGGGACTAGCTTTAAATCCTGCGACAGCGTCAATTGATGACAAGGCCCGTGAATTCATTCAAAAAGCCCAAGAGTCTGCCCAGCACCTCGGGCGCTTATTTCAAGATCTGCTGGACGTAACCCGCGCTGAAGACGGGCGACTGACTAGTAATCCCAGCGTGATTGACTTAGTTACATACACCCAAACAATCATAGAGGGGTTAAGGCCTAAGGCTAGCGAAAAAGGACTCCAAGTCATATTTAAGCCCCAGCCTAATGACGACGACTCTAACCGGACCTTAACGCCAGTATTTTATGTTCATCTAGATAACGATCACCTTCGTGAGGTAATATCAAATCTAACAGAGAATGCCATTAAGTACACACCTCGCGGTACAGTTACGGTGGACGTCAAAGGTGATGACGAGACGGTTACTGTCAGTGTCGCCGATAGTGGAATCGGAATCCCAGCCGAAGACATCCCGCATTTATTCCAGAAATTTTACCGAGTCGATAATACCGATACTCGCGAAATTGGCGGAACAGGGTTAGGGCTGTATCTATGCAGACGCTTGGTTGAATCTATGTCAGGGAAAATATGGGTCAAAAGTGAATATCAAAAGGGGAGTACCTTTTACGTAGAGCTGCCGCGGATCTCACACGAAGAAGCTAGTCGCATTATTGAAGAAAATGCTAGCATCGAAGCTGCTAAAAACAATCAAGCAATAAAAGACAGCGTAGCACCAGCTAGCCCTGAAGCTGGGCCTATAGCTAGCGATCCTACTGCCGTACCAAATGCGGCTACAAGCCAGCCAAACTATGCCCAAAATAGCAATGCCGCGCCCGAACAGTATGTCCGCGACCCTCAGCTACAAAGCCCGCCGCAACAGCCCACTAGTCAGCCTGTGGTGGCGCCTAATCTAAACTACGCTGCCCCTACGTCCAGTGCTGATGACACCCTACAGCCCACACATGAACCAAGTAATATGACCCTTGCCGAAATTGAAAATAACCCTGCTCAATATGCTCAATCCATAGACCCCCAACAACGAGCTTCTGGCGTCAATATCCCCCCAAGAGAGTAATTAATCATAAGAAGTATGGTATTTTAAAAACAGTTTAAGTACAATAGGACGTAATATGACAAAAATACTATTAGTAGAAGATGACAAATCCCTTCGTGAAATCTACGGCACAAGATTGCTTGCTGAAGGATACGATATAATTTCAGCTGGTGACGGCGAAGCAGCCCTGGCCATGGCGATAAAAGAACGACCAGATCTTATAGTCAGTGACGTAATGATGCCAAAAATCAGTGGATTTGACATGCTAGACATCCTTCGCTCTACGACCGAAACTAGGAATATAAAAGTCATCATGATGACCGCGCTCAGCAGTGAAGACCAGCGCCAGAGGGGTGAGCAACTAGGGGCTGACAGGTACCTGGTAAAGTCCCAGGTTGGCATAGAAGACGTCGTTCGAGCTGTCCACGAAGTACTAGGCGACGCACCCGTTAGCACACCGACACCACAGCAAATGTTTGCTCAGCCCGGTCCATCGGCTGTAGCCCGCCCATCTACCCAGCAGCCAAGCAGCAGCCCGTCTCA
>CAZEGC010000038.1:0-3375 GCA_964511635.1 uncultured Candidatus Saccharibacteria bacterium
TCATAATCTAACCATATCACATACTACAAAGTGCGTGACCCGCATGCTGAGCCAATGAAATGCCACCCCAGAAAGGGGTGGTTTTTCATTGGCGTGAGATCCGAACATCGAACCTCAGCGCTATACAATCAGAGTCGTGCGTACAATCTCAAATAGTTGATCAATCAGAAAGGTTTATATAGCGTGAACTCAGAGTGCCACTGGCACTCCTCGGGTTCGAGTCCGGCCTCCCGAGCTAAGGAGATAGATTTTTAATTACAAAAATCCCAGTGGTTAGAGTCTGGGGTTTATCCAGGCAGTAACTCGCGGACTGCATCCGCATTTACACTGGCGCCGAACAACGGATTGCCGGGTTCAAGTATCTTGCCGGCTGATAGTCCGCCGATTATAACTGGGTCAAAACCCAGATCATTAACCAGCTGAGATACCCTCGCATTGTCTGTCGGATTATCTCCAGCTACTGCAATGGCTTTGCGATCGGGCGCCCCAGCAGAACGAGCATCATCCAGCAGATGATGATAACCCATATGGCTCAGGGCTTTCACGACGCGAGATTTGGGCAAAAAAGTTTGAACCATTTCGCTTGATGATGGGGCGGTATCTAATTCTGGAATGGTGCCATCGACCTCCCACCAATAATTCATGGCATCGATGACTAGCTTGTCTTTTAACTCACCTACTGGAATATTTTTATATTTGCTAAGTGGTAAAGCCAGGATAACAATGTCGCTACGATTGATTGCTTCAGCCGCGGTAACCGCCTTAGCGCCTGGGGTAATTATCTTTATGCTTAGTTCTATTTTTTCGGGTGCGCCCGAACCGGCAATGTAGACCTTATAGCCAGCCTTGAGTGCGAGCTGGGCTAGTACGGTACCGAGTTTACCAGCACCTAGGATTCCTAGCACGGGCTTAGAGTTATTCACCCTAGGAGCTCCCGCACCCTCGGGATTACTTCTGTACCATAGAGTTCGATCATGCGCATGCGTGCACTGGCTGGCATTGGGCCACCACCGTAAACGAGATCAAACCGATTAACCCCGAGTGTTTTGATGGTTTTTGCTATTTTTTGGGCAACAGTTTCGGGTGAGCCGATGTATAGTGATCCGCTCGCAACTTCTTGGTCAAAATGTTCTTTTTGTACTGGAGGCCAACCACGAGTCCGGCCAATGCGGTCGAAGTTGGTTTTGTGTGCCGGCCAAGCGATACGCACGGCCTCTTCGTCGGTATCAGCGATAAATCCAGGAGAGTGGACGCCAATCTCGTCACTTCTGGTGCCAGCCGCAGCTGCCACCTGATGGTACAGTTCAACATATGGCACGAACCGCTCAGGTGAACCGCCAATTATAGCTAGCACCAGAGGGAATCCATACTTAGCAGCTCGAATTACCGATTGAGGTGAGCCACCTACACCAATCGACGTGTGAATCCACCCTGACTCGGTCTTTGGAAATATGTCCGCTTTGTTGAGTGCAGCGCGGGTGGTACCCTCCCATGTAACTGGTTTTTCTTTCAGGATTTCTGCGAATAACGCGACCTTCTCTTCGAACAATATCTCGTAATCTTGCATATCATAGCCAAAAAGCGGAAACGATTCAGTAAACGAACCGCGTCCTAAAATAATTTGTGCACGACCGTTTGAAAGAGCATCGACAGTCGCAAAGCGCTCAAACACTCGCACTGGATCGTCGGAACTAAGCACAGTTACACCTGAGGCTAGCTTGATATTTTTGGTTTTGGTAGCAATACCGGCCAGCACTGTCTCGGGGCTACTAATTGCAAAATCGGATCGGTGATGTTCGCCAAGTGCAATAACATCAACACCAAGTTTGTCAGCTAAAATTGCCTCGTCGACGACTTGCCGAATAGCGGCAGCATGAGTCATGAGCTTGCCGTCACTACCGCGCGGAATGTCTCCGAATGAATCCAGTCCAAATAAAATTTTGGATGTTTTTGTAGCCGTCATAATTAATTCCTCTTTATAGTTTTGTTGGATCTATGCCAATGGATTGTAATAGGTCGGTATTGAGTCGGTAATATTTTTCGGTGCCAGATTTGCGGTCGATAAGCACGCCGGCTTGCACGAGTTGCGCAAAATGGTGACTCAGTGTTGGTTGAGCCAGTTGTAGTGCGTCGCTGCAGCTGTTAATTATTTCGCTACTAGGGACTTCGCAGCCTTCACTGACAAGTTTACGCACTAGCTCAAGCCGAGTGTCATTGCCTAAGCTTTTTAATACGCTTACTGTAATAGGGTTACTCATAGAATCTATTATATAGATATATTTAAATATTTCAATATATGAAAATTACAGCTTAATTCTGCGCCGAGAGCCTAGCCCGAATCAAAGCAATACTAACGACTTTAGTTTGCAGCAGATTGTATGGCTTATTGATCTGCTGCAAAAGACTCGATGCGTGTTATCGACAGCTCTTTTTATAGAACGAAGTGCTATTTCTTTGTAATGCCGTAATCAATAACTACGCTTCCACCCATCTCGTTGTAGGTGATAGAGTTTATATATTCATCGCTAGCAGCGGTAATCATGAAGCCTCCTAAAGGAGTCGAGTTATCGTTTCTAATATCCCAGCCTTCGTTTACGTACGAAATTCTGGTCCAGTCATCGACTTTTTCAAAGCTGTCGGTGGTTGTGATTCTGACTGCGTATTCGTCGCGACCCTGGCTGTCGGTAGATTTCTTGCTGCTGACTACATCGCCACGATACAGCGGTATTTTGTCACCAGGGAAGCCATCGACGAGGCGACCTTCGGCTGTTTGATCGCCCGTGCTGGCTTAATCGTTAATTGTGTTGCTGCCCGATGTGTCCGCTTGGGCTGCGTCACCAGCAGGCTCTTTGTCGCCGTCTGACTGTGTAAGAGTAAATACGCCGTAAGCAGCAGTGCCCGCTACCACTACACCGATAACTGCTAATAAAACTTTATTCTGTAAGATATTGTTCACTATTAATCCTTCCTCACCTACTACTATTAGGGTAGAGTATAGCCGAAGCGACCGTGGGCTACAAACTTATGGTTTGCCGACAATTAGTTATAAAATCTGTCACCAAGGGCCTATTCTATTTAAAAGCAAAATAGCATAACGACCACGCGGCGTGGTGGCGATGCCAGTATCAAAAATGTGTGGTCTTTCGTATATCCGAAACCAGGCCATAAGGATCTTTGTAACCACGATGACAACTCCGCGTAGCGACTTAGGCTAGAGCCCTGGATTATGTGTTACATTAATCTTAGATGTTTTTAGCACTTAATGAACTTCGTAAAGAAAAGACACGATTTGTGTTGATCATTATTGTTATAGTTTTGATGAGCTACCTGACATTCTTTCTTACGAGCTTGGCATACGGTTTGGCGACAAGCTAT
>CAZEGC010000039.1:0-3372 GCA_964511635.1 uncultured Candidatus Saccharibacteria bacterium
CCAGTGCCTTACCACTTGGCGACACCCCAATGTGTCATATTATACCTGAACTTTAGCAGGGGTTCGAATCGGATTCGACCCACCCGTCGATTTCTTTGAAATCGCGGTCGGGCCCGCCTCAGTCGGTGGACTAAAGTCCATCCGGCTTCCGGCCTTGCGAAGTGCTGACTAGCACTTCTCACCCCGAATGCTGGGACCAGAACCCAGTGCCTTACCACTTGGCGACACCCCAATGTGTCATATTATACCTGAACTTTAACAGGGTTCGAATCAGTGAACTTTTAAAATTGTAACTTAATCGTTCTTATTACTCAAGCGAGCGGGCCTAAGTGCGTCACTGCGGAGTATCCCCCACATAGACCAGAGCGCTAGCACACATAGAAATGCTGAAAATATAACTGAGGGCCAACCAGTAGGAAAATCGATCAAGCCTACTCCAAAAAATCCAGCATTCGTCACGGCGTTAATCGTGCTAGCAAGATAGATAGAAATAATCAGCCACACAAAGGCAATAACTAAACCACATAGCATACTGAGTAGTTGCATCAGTAAGCTTAACGGCATCCTAACTAAAAATGGCAGCGCTAAAAGCTCTAATGAAACAATTAAGCTAGCAATAATCATCGAAGCTGACTGGTGACCCGGCAGCCAAAAGCTTTCAATGAGTGGGATAAATTCGTGAAATCTAAATAGCTGAGCCGTTACCATGATAGTCAGTATGGCTGCGTACAGCAGTGACATAATCCGCATTGATCGACTAGGGATAGGCAGCTGCAAGGATTCTCTCGTGATTAACTTCATACATTCATTATACGCGACTATTACTTACAAAAAGTGTTGTTTTTTTCATGTATGTGCTTGCGCTTATGACGGGAGTCTTCTACAGTAGGGCTAGCGAAAGTTACAAAAACAAACATAACTCCAAAAAAACATGTTGTGACTGATCGCTCTACGATACACCACCATAACAAAAAGACCGCGCTAATTTTAAGTGCGGTCTTTTTAGTGCTACTACTTAGCGTCGAACTTTTTGGTAGAATGCTCTTTGCGCCATTTGGCAATTTCTGCATGATTGCCACTTAGCAACACTTCCGGTACTTTCATATCGCGAAATTCTTCAGGTCTGGTATACTGCGGAAACTCTAGCGTCTGTCCGTCACTAAAGCTTTCTATTTCAGCACTAGATTCACCCCCAAGCACACCAGGAATTAGCCTGACCACGCTATCGACAATCGTGAGCGCCGCCAGCTCGCCTCCAGTCAGTATATAATCACCAATACTTATCTGTTCATCTACTAGCACCGTGATACGCTCGTCGTAGCCTTCATAGCGTCCACAGATAAGTATTAAGCCGCGCTCATCATCTATTGCCCACTGCCGAGCTAACGACTGGCTCCACGTCTTGCCGCGCGGCGTCATAAGCACTACTTTAGCGGATGGATCACGCGCCTTTGCATCCTCAACAGCTGCAAAGAGCGGCTCAGGTTTTAGGAGCATGCCATCACCCCCTCCATATGGTGTGTCATCAACTTGCTTGCGCGGTCCGATCCCAAATTCGCGTAAATCTATTGACTGAAACTCGACACGACCTCTGTCCTGCGCCTTCCACATCATTGAGCTATTTAAAACCCCATCTAACATGCCGGGAAATAGTGAAATTATTTGGATTTTTTTCATCTCTACTAGTGTAGATCATGTTGATTCTGTTGTCTATTGATGCCGGTATGCATAGACTCAACGTGCTATACTATAAACATTTATGGAGTGATATGGAAAACGAAATAGAAATAAGTGACAAACACTTTTTAGCAGCATTTTTTTTAAGCTGCATGTGGGGAATGTTCGGCGTCGATAGATTCTACTTAGGCAAAATTGGCACCGGACTCCTCAAAATGGCTACTTTGGGTGGTTTTGGAATATGGTATCTGGTCGATGTAGCCACCATAACTAGTGGTAAGATGCGCGATAAGCGCGGACGAATACTGATTGATAACGACAAATACAAAAGCTTTGCTAGAAAAACACTAACTACTGCATCAGTCGTAACGCTACTAGTGGCGATTGTTTTTGCAGCAGCAGTGTTATATTTTATCCAAATTGTCTTGACGCAATTTTTGCCAGGTGACTTTCAGGATTTACTTAATTTCGATGGAATAGTCGATCAGTACAGGCAACTACTTGATAGCCAAGTCGTGGACATGTGAGCACGGTCACCTATGTAACCAAAAAACCTACCATTAAAGGCAGGTTTTCTGACACATATAAAGCTCTCAACAATATAGTTTTTGTTGCTCGCATGAGCTGTTCTCGCAGTTCGTAGATGTTTCCTTGAACTATTAATAATTATATATCTAAGTCGTCTAGTTCCGCAAGTTCTTTTCTGGTGTTTTTCGCTAGCGCACTGTCGTTATCCACATCTTCATCTGTAGAGTTATTCACAGCCTCGACGTTAGCCACTTCTTCTTCTGTACTTGTGGTGTAGTTTTCTCGCTCTTCATCGTTATTGACGATTTTTAGATTGTACCTAGCGTCGTTTTTCGTGCCCAATGCACGAAGCAGCGTGCGTAAACTCTGTGCGGTCACTCCGCGTTTTCCAATTACCCGACCTAGATCTTGGGGATTAACTGTCAAAGTCAAAAGCACCCCTTTTTCGTCAATCGTCCGTTCAACGACTACGTCATCTGGACTACCAACCAGAGATTTTACGATATATTCTACAAATTGCTGATCAATTGTCGACATATTGCCCTCCACGTAAATTCGGTCACACTAAACTAATACCGTAATTATATTGTATCACGAAACCCGCCCGCCTATATAGGCGGGCGGGTCATAAAATAATTAGACTGCGCTAAATCCTGCTTAGGCTTCGGACTCTTCTGCCTCTGTAGAGTCAGCTTCTGATGGTGCGTCTTCTTTGGGCTGGTTTTTGCGAAGTTTTTCGGCATTTCGGATAGATTTAGTTTTTGTGGCTGGCTCTTTCACCCACTTTGGCAGTTTTACACCGGCCTCTTTAAGTAGGCGTACTACACGAGGAGATGGCTGCGCACCATTATCTAGATACTTTTGCGCTACTTCTGTCTGTATATTAGTTTTCTTGGTGTGGGGGTTGTAACTACCGACATAAGCTACGACACGACCGCTAGACGGGTGGCGCTGCGCTTCCTGAACAGCTAGTCGATATACTGGGTAGCCTTTGCGACCCACGCGCTGCAAGCGAATTGCTAACATAGATTATAAATTCCTTCTCTGTAAATATAATTGATTTGTTATTTTTTACTTCTACCAATTCTACACTGTTTATGACTAGTCGTCAATCTTATTGCTACTACTTGCCCCATACGCCTCAAGGGCGTTCCGGGCGGCTTCCTG
>CAZEGC010000040.1:0-3352 GCA_964511635.1 uncultured Candidatus Saccharibacteria bacterium
TATGGAAACGGTACGCGATTATGTTAATCAAGGGCTAAGTTTGCGATCCAAGAACCAGCTAAAAGTTCGCCAGCCATTAGCAAGTGTTAGTGTACCGAGCTTGGGCGAGTTCGTGAACTTCGAAGACATTCTAAAGGACGAACTAAACGTAAAAAATGTAGTACTAGCAGATAAATTCGACCTAGACCTAGTAGTTACTCCGGAACTTAAGCGTGAAGGCCTGATGCGTGAAGTCATTCGCCACGTGCAAAACGCCAGGAAGCAGGCAGGTTTAAATGTTGATGACCGCATTAACCTGAGTCTAGTAGCGTCTAGTGGCGACCTGACAGCTGCAATCAAAGAGCACGAGGGCACAATAGCTAGCGAAACACTTGCTAGTAGCGTCACGCAGGATAGTTATGAGTTTAAGACCGCAGTAAAAATAGAAGGTGACGAACTGGTGGTGTCCCTAGAGAAAACTAATAAATAACTAGGGGGCGAGCTTATAAGTAACGTCAGGCAGCACGGCGCGTAATTGACAAAAAATAGTTTTTATGCTTAAATGTAAGTATAAATAAGCGAGAAATAAACATGTCAAATCAAGCACCAGAACGAATACAAAAACATGAAGGTCCTTGGCGGCCATTAAATCCGGGTCAATTGAACTCAGAGCTACAAGTGAACGAAAAACGCCCCAATGGGATGACCGGCGCCGAAGTCTACGATAGAGACTTCGGAAAAGGCAACTGGGAGTTTATCGAAGCACCTCAATCACCAGAGGATCAAGCAGTGCGTGCGCTGCGTAGCGCCGAATTTCAAGTTGCTAGCGAAGGCTTGCGTAACGTAATCGCTAGCAGAGGTTCATCCGAGCCCATGGGTGATCGATATGTTGATAATGAGGGCGCAGCTCTTACAGGACGCGTAGAGCGTCACCCAGACTCGCCCGCGCTGGGCACGATATGGGTGTCGCCAGACGGCGATCATCACCGGCAGGATAAACTAGAGGCAGAATCTAGAAAGGGGACGGATGCAGATGCGTAATTTTCACAAATCAACCGTTCGATTTAATCCAATTGACCCGTTAGATAACGGTTTGCGCGAGGAAATCGCCTGCGAACAATGCGAGCCCGAAGCAATAAACTTACATATCGAACCAGATGAAAATACTTTGACTACATTCTGGACCGAAGTCACCACTGATTTAAAAAAAGACGCCAACTGGTTTGATTTTGCAAAAGGCTAGCTAGTGCGACAGTTAAGTGACGAACAATTTGATGCTTTAATTAGCCGGGCAATGGATGAGTTGCCGCAAGAATATATTAAGAACCTCGATAACGTGGCAATTATATACGCCGATGCACCAACACCCGAGCAGCGTGAAAAACTAAACTTGCGCAGTAGCGATTTATTATTTGGTCTGTACGAAGGCATACCACTTACCATGCGAGGCAGTGGTTTTTCGGGTATGCTGCCAGATAAGATTACGCTTTTTAAAAACCCCATTCTGTCCGTGACCAGTAGTGACGACGAATTATTTGAACAGATCAAGCGCACCCTGTGGCACGAAATCGCACATTATTATGGTCTAGGTCATGACAAGATTGACGAATTAGAGCGCCGCTAGTAAGGTTATTTGACGCCATAACGTATATGTGCTAAGGTTATAGCAATTAAACGCTACATGTGGAGTGTAGTATAGATTGCGAGGAGTACAATATGGCGTTACAATTACCGCGAAAACCGCAAAATATCAAGGTATTATCAACTTTAATTGCGATTTTTGCACTGGTGGCGCAGCCTTTCTATGGAGTAGTGCAGTCGCAGGTGGTGAGTGCATCGGCAGCCACTCGGATTACTGGTGTGAGTCTAGACTCGGATACTGATGGTACTATCCTTGATGCTGACGACGTGCAGATCGTTCAAGGCAGGATTAATAGCATTAAGGTTGATGTCCAAGACGTAGGCGAGCTTGATGGCAAAATGAATATAGATGTACGCGGAACTTCAGATATTGTACTTGCTCAGATTACATTAGCTAGAAAGACAGCTAACGGCTATGAATTAACGTCTTCGCGAGAAACGGATACAACAGGATTTCCTGATGGTATGTATAGGTTTGAGGCAATTGCCACAAGAGACGGTGAGCAGGTTGGTAATTCTTACGAGATGAAGGTTCGGGTTGACAATGATATTGATACTCACGAAGTCTCCAATGTAGTGCCAGCAGCAGGCTCGATCGTCAGTGGTCCAGTTACACCAAAAGCAACCGTTACAAACCCAGAAACAGTGCGCGAAGTAGTGCTTGCAATCTACAAAGAGGGTGCTGATACCCACTCAACAAGCATGAAACTTGTTTTTCGAAACGGTAGTGTGTACACCAAATACGCTGAAGACAGTAATGGACTTCCGAATGGTACATACTACACCAAAGTTCTCGTAACAGATATTTACGGCAATCCAACCAAGACGCAACAAGGCTTATTCACCATAGAAAACAATAGTCCAACGATTTTCAGTGAAGTCACACCAGTAGATGGTGGCGTCATACGTGGCGTGCAGGACTCTCGTACGCTGAGGGCTAAGATCGTTGATGCTGATGGGGTCGAAGATGTTCGTGGATACCTGTATGACTCAGAGGGCAATGTAGCGATGCCGAATGCTCCGATGACGCCGATGGCTGGCCAGTCAGACGTGTATGCATACCCTAGGGAGCTAGATTCAGGTGGTCAGGCTGACGGTAAGTATCAGCTGTCTATTAAAGTTACCGATAAAAAGGGTAACGTGGAGTGGTACAACGAAGACCAAGAAGATCACTCGATCATTATAGACAATGCAGCGCAAGTACAAATCGAAAACTTTAACACACATAACGGTGACACTTACCAAGGTCTAAATGTCGGCTTTAACATCGACAAGTTTGACGACGTAAGTTCGGTAGTGGTTAATCTTTATCGTAACTATGTGGAGGGGCAGGAACCGTTTGTATCAAATACCGGTACAGATAAATTGCTACGTCTAATTAACGACGACAATGAGCTGCGACACAGTACACCGTTTGCCTTTGGTGATATTGACGACGATCCATACTGGACCTTTGGTAAGTTTGACTGGACTAGTATGAACTGGAGCGCAGGTGATACTATCCGCGCTGAAGTAGTCGTAGTCGATAGCAAGGGTCGGGTGAGCGGAGACTTAATAGATGGCGTGACCGAAGCCAATGGTATAACTGTGGCGACATTGATAGCTAATGAAGTCGAAAGGCAGATAGAAACGAGAAAGCATCGAGGATCTCCAAAGCAACCTACACAAAACCCGGATGAAAATAACGACGGACAGGCTGAAGGGGGAATAGCTCTAACACCAATTTTTCAAT
>CAZEGC010000041.1:0-3162 GCA_964511635.1 uncultured Candidatus Saccharibacteria bacterium
TTTTTTGATTTTCCTCTCGTTTCCCTTATTATAACACGAGGAAACGAGCGAAAAGTGAGCTTGCTTGCTTTTTCGAGTGACGAAGTGTTTCAACGAAGTTATAACGAGGAAACGAGCGAAAAGCGACCAAATAAAAAACTCCGCTACTAGTTATAGCGGAGTTTTTTATAATTATTTAATCGAAGTAATTTCGATTTTTGAATACTTCTGGCGGTGACCAGTTTCTTTATGAACCCGCTTTTTAGCCTTGAAGCGGATTATGCGTAGCTTTTCACCCTTTATAAGATCTTCGACTACTTTTGCTTTTACTTTCACATCTTTTACGACTGGTGTACCGACAGTGGTCTTATCACCATCAATCACAAGCATTGCATCAAGTGTGAGCTCTTTAGTTCCTTCCGGGAGGAGGTCCACCAGGAGGGTCTCTTTTTCGGCGACAACAAATTGCTTCCCGCCAATCTTAACGACTGCTTTCATGAAATTTCCTTGTTATTACTATTCAATCAACTGCTGATTGTATCAGATATTTATACTTTGTACAAGGGTTAGAGACGGGCATGAGAAGAGCCCGGCACCGCGAGGAGCCGAGGCTCTTACTCACGCGGTGCATCGCGGGCTGTAGGTTAACGTTAGCGACTTCACGCGCCCACAGACACTGGCATTCGATGAATCCTTGAGTTGACCGCGTCGTCAACGACATCATCGCCGAGCAGTTCGAAACCGATGGTCTCTAGTTCAGCAATGACGCTGTTAGACAGCTGCTCCTGGAGCTCAAGGTTCATGCTGGGAACAAGTACGTACAAGTCCCAGCTCAGTCGCTGTCCTAGCTCGCCCTGCTCATGCTTCGCGAGAAAGACGGCACTGATCCGAGAAACCCTGACTCCGAACAGGTCCGAGTGGCTACGAACACCACGGACTCTTCGCTGCACCGCCAGTGATGGCTTTCGACCACTGAAGCGAAAGTGCAGCCTCAGAGTTTTATCAATTGTTTGTGTCGTCATCCCAGATCCTTTCATGGTCGTGGAATGTGGCTTGCAGTGAGCTTTTGGTTGCGCGCTCGCTACGTTACCTATATTTAACTATGATAAATGCGTGATTGCAAGCAAAAGCACCAATATCAGCTAGTAATAGAAACAACGCCCTAGCTACCGACTCAGCACTACGTTATTTGCATGCAGCCAGCCCTCTACACTGCCACCGTCAAGATACTGACCATTAGCTGCCGCCACTCGCATAGTGCCGCCACCTAACACATACTGATTAATGGGCTCAGTGATGTGATACTCCCCCGACACGTCTAGCTCGCTATAGTGCATAATTGCCGTCAGCAAATCATAGTTTAATAAATACTTACTAACATTTATTAAATTGCTAGGCGCATTCTCTGGGGCTGGCTTTTCAACAATCTGTACAAAGTTTTGATTTTCATCAAGCTGCACTACGCCGTAGCGACTGATGTTTTCATAGCCCACTTCAACTGCCAGCATCCCGTTACCACCTGCTGGAGTAGCGGCAATTAACCTAGCAACCTCGGAACTTCCATCGGGATTATAAATAAAATCATCACCCATCAAAACAACAGCCGACTCACCCTGATCTAGATGCGGAACCACCAGCCCCACTGGAATTGCTGTTCCATATTTAGCATTAGTCGGCTGCACGACGTAGTGAAACTTTACTTGCTCTGGCGAACGAGCATATACTGCTAGTTCTTTCTTGCCACTATTTAATAAATACGATTCTAGTTCAGTATTATGTCCATAAAAAGACTGTAGCTGGGTGCTGTTTTCGCTGACCACAAAATAAATATCGCGAATACCTGCCTTGACGCAGTCCTCGACAACATAATCAACTAATGGTCGATTACCAATCGGTAGCATACACTTTTCAATTGATTTTGTAATTGGCAATCGACGTGTACCCCAGCCCGCCACCGGTATAATGGCTTTTGTAAATTTCATGGTTTATTAAATCTGCCCGCCGCCATACAGGCTTATGATAATAATTACTAACGAAACTAAACCTAGTGTCTTATATGCTCCATGGTGACGATACCAAGACCTACGCAGGCTTTTTGGTAAATGATGACGACGCGAGTGCGCATACGAGGCTACAAATGCTAGTACAGTCAGAAGAACGACGCTACCTAGCGTTACTGGACTCATCGACTGAACTGCTACCCCTAGCCTAGCTACAGGAGATTGGCTGATGTGACCTGGCGTGGTGTATTCACTGGCCGCTAGCACTACTTCGTCATCAGCCTTTTGGCGGCCGTACATGGCAACAATTACCACTGCTTCTTGACCCTCCAAGTCACCCTCTACAACAGCAAAGCCAACATCGTCATACTCACCACTTAATACATTAGCCCTATGAGTGCTTGAATGCATCCAGGCCGCGACTGCTGAGTCGGCACTGTAATAATTTTTTGCCAAGTTTTCACCCGCATGTGCATACTGATAACCTACGACCCCTAGCCAGTGCCACGGCGGCGTGCCGTCTGGGGCATCATGCGACCAGTACTGGCGGTTGAACATATCGCTAGCCTTCAAATGTGCTGCCTCATTCAGCTGATCATTTGTGGAAAGTGGCGCTAGGCCCTCTTTTATGCGTTCATTATTGGTAGCTTCGAGCAGCTTCACGGCCGAGATGTCCGAAGCCCGCCCTAGTATATTACCTGTAGTGACAGTGTTATACCCAAACTGTAGCATCGTTAACCCAAAAACCACTGCTATTAAAGCATACCGACGCACTGCATGTGGTCGGAAGTCATTATGGACGTGCGGTAGAAAAGCTAATTTCACGCGCTGGCGTGCTCGTCGTGCTCTGGCTCGTTTAGTGCGCCCACTCCTACGTGTATTTGGTAGTTGTTTTTGTTTGCGTGTCACGGTAGTTTCATTATATGAAATTACTAGTTAAAAAGCGAGCGCCCGGTGGACGCTCGCTTTTTATTTACATATTACTGCTAGTTAAAAGTAGGTACGAGGTAATTAAACTTCCCTAGCTGCTCGGAACCGACCAACTAACCAGCCCGCCAGCACCACACCAGCCGCAATCACTACCCACCAGTACCAGGCTAGGCCTAGTAGCGGCTGCGATTCATCGCTAGTATCGGTGTTCGCAAGCTGTCGAGTATTCTGCGGTGTAGTCGCACCTAGAACT
>CAZEGC010000042.1:0-2915 GCA_964511635.1 uncultured Candidatus Saccharibacteria bacterium
GTGGGTTTAGGCTGTAGTGGTAGGGTACGCGGACGCAGAGCTGGGTGCCGTTACGGCGCGAGTTACTAGTCGAAGATCTTGGCGCTACAGATGTTCTTAAGCACCAGCTTTTACCCAAGTCATCGTGTCCAATAACACCGGTGTGGCCCGGGCGACCGCTGTAGACTCGGGCGCCTGAAGCTACGCCTGACGTCCTGCTAGCCCACTCATTATCTGTTACTGTGGGGTTGTCACGATAGGTATACGTTCGACCTATGTTAATATCCTTGTTCGTACTACTTGGTCCGTCATTCTTCCAGTTGTAATAAAACCCGTACCGCTCGCCGGGCAGTGCATCGACTGACGCCCCCAGGCCTCCTCCAGTTGGATCACCGGATGCGGGGTTGAGCTTATATATCTCGGCACTCTCCTGAGAAATGTTCCATACTGGTGGGCAAAAATTTAATAGTGTTGGGGTTTGCCATATAGCCTCAGCTGAACAATCAGTATAATGAACCAGGAAACGAAAACTTTGCGTTGTATCATTTAAATTACTTTTTTGAGGGAAAAGTTTGTTTGTCGTGCGAGTAACATGAAAGGGGCCATCATGGTTAAAGTTAATTCTTCCACTGCCCACCTGGTTGCCCCCCTCCCAGGAGGAGCCGATTAAGGTTATGCTGGAACCGGGTTGCCTATCTGCACCTATACCTGTTGTCGTCCTAGGTGGGGTTACGACTAAATGATTCATATCGTGTTCATTTACACGAAATGAGGATGCGCTCGTGCAACTACTGGTGCCAGCCGGGCAATTGGCCGTAGCATAAGAACTTGGTACAGTCGTTCTAGCTGCACCGCCCCCTAATGGCGTGTACTGCCAGCAGCTACTTCTTGTGCCTATGTGTCTCAGGGTTACCGTAACAGGAATCTGGTCCCTTGTTATGTCAGCTTCTCCCCATCCAGGATTATAGTAAGGATCATAATTTGAATTTCGGGCGAACTGTAGTGAATTATTTATAGCATAGTTGGCTGTCCCGTGACTTGTCCCTCTAGGACAAGCGGCAGCGCTGCTGTCAATAATTACACCGCTAGCATTTAAAATTGCAGCGGTGAAAATTGATAATATACCTACAGCCAGCCAACCCGTGGGTAGACTAAGGACTAATTTGTAATCTAAATTTGCAATTTTACCTATCCATTTCATGACTTCAACCCCGCAGCAGTTAATACCCTGTCCCAACCTATGCCAATTCCGTAAACAGTAGCTTTTTCAGCTAACTTATAGCCCTCCGCATCCCAAGAGTCGTACTCCCCCTCTGTTATGCCTTCAAGTCGAAACATACTCAATAATCCGCCCTCATCATACACCGAGCTAACTGCACCAACCTCCTGAAGCTCATCAAAAAACTGAACCAATGATTTATCTAGTCGATCTTCGACATCCCTCGCTCTAAGAGCTGATAAATTATATGCCTCAATCCCTGTAAGAGACGAATCATCTAATTGATTGTTTAGCTGATTTAGTCTATCTACCGTCTCTGACATATCGTTATCCTGCTCTAATACTGGTCTAACCTTAGTTTCGAATTCACTCACTACACTACCGGGCTCATCCGAATCATCATAATAACCGTACACTGCTACCACATTGCGGATCCGGAGCGTATGAGATACCGCCTGCCTCAACAGGCGAAGCTTTTCCATGTGGTAGACATCGTCCCTAGTCCACCCCCTGCTTTTGTCGTACTGGTCAATGGCAGCTTCGATTTTTGCCTCACGAGTTTCAGGCATCTCAACGTCTCCTGGCAAAAAATTCTCTGTTAGATACACCAGCTCATCGTCTATCGCTTTTTTATCAATTACTACTTCGAGCTTTTCGGCCTCGCTTTCTATCACCTGCAAGGCAAATAATTCGCGCAGAACCATTTCGTCAAGGTCATCTGGCTCAGACCCCCCTTCAACTGTTTGATAGTAGCGCTCATAAGCATCTTTTGTCCTGCGAAACTCATGTATATCTATACTGTAGCCTCCGCTACTGGCATATAAGTCCCTTGTTTCAAGCAATCTCCACCCTACAAATCCTATCCCCAGCAGCAAGACAGCCGCTAATGTGAAAAAGATTATCTTGTTTCGTCGCTTTTGCGTATTGGGTGATTTTCGAGGTTTAGCTACGTTTTGTTTGATTATTTTCATGCTTTATAATTTTACCACTTATGCTTATCTAATAGAGTACGCACTATTAGTCAAATTTGCAACTCTTATATAATCACTTAAGCCCAAGTTCTTAAGACCCTAAAACCTCGGCGGCAACTCCCTGGTATGGACGGTTTGAGCACGGACGCTGCGGGTAGCTTGCTGGTATGCCCATAGGTAGGCGTCGGCTCGAAGGTTAAAGATTTCAGCTGGTACATTGGAGGCTGCGCCTGGATCGGAGCCGTGAGTGCGACGAAGCTGGATTGTATCGGCTATGACGGGGCCGTTGATGGTGAGAGGCTGGTTGCAAATGTTAGAAGTGAGGCTAGAAGCTGCCGCGCCACCTAGCCGGCGACAAGTGTTGATGGAATTTCTAGAAATTAACCAGGCATCGATCCTGTTGACACCCTCATTAATATCTATGTTGTCAGCTATTATAACGACTTGAGGGAGGCTATTTGCGGAGACACTCTCAGCGTACTGTATATTGCCATTGATTGTAACTTTACCGCTTTTTACGTTAAGAATCACTGAATCACCGCTAGCAATAGCGCTGTCATTAATCCTAAGAGGACCAGTGCGAGAGAATGCTCCGTTACGGCCAGAGAGACTTACGCTCACTGTACCTGAGCCACTTGCAATAGAGGGGCCGCCTTGGTTAAGGTGACCCGCCACATTCGGCGCTGGCGTCCGAGTCGTATAACTACCGAATACCCCACCTGCCATCGGGCTGCTATTGGCAAAGG
>CAZEGC010000043.1:0-2843 GCA_964511635.1 uncultured Candidatus Saccharibacteria bacterium
AGCGCTTGAAATCAAAGAACATGCGCTCAATCATGGTGCGAGCGTTATCAACTGTCGCGAGATCACCTGGGCGCAGACGGCGGTATACCTCGATCAAGGCCTCGTTTGGTACCCGAGACGGATCTTTTTCTAGTGTTGCATCAATGTAGCGAACCTCGCCTGTGTCAACGTCTTCGAACAAGGTTTTGATTTCAGAACTCTTTGAATAGCCTAGAGCCCTAAGCAAAGTCGTAACTGGCAGTTTACGACGTCGGTCAATTTTTACGTAAATCGCACCGTTTGCAGCAGTTTCAAATTCAAGCCATGCACCACGACCAGGTATTAATTTAGCACCATATAGATTACGTCCAATTGCGCTTTCAGCTGTAAAGAATACACCAGCGCTACGTATAAGCTGGGACACAACCACACGCTCAGTACCATTTACTACAAAAGTACCGTTATCAGTCATCCATGGGTAGTCACCCAGGTATATTTCCTGTTCTTTTACTTCGCCGGTTACTTTGTTAGTCAGCTCGACATTTACATGCAGGGGTGCATCAAAAGTCAAGTTGTTTTCCTTGGCTTCAGTCGCAGTTACTTTTGGATCGTGAAACTTGTAATCTTTGAACCGAAGTTCTAACTTTTGACCCGTATAGTCGTCAATCGGGTTAAGTTCTGAAAAAATTTCGCTCAAACCAGTCTCGACGAACTCGCGCCAAGAATCTTTCTGATGAGCGATGAGATTTGGTAGCGGTAGTTTTGCGTCTTCATCGGTGAAAAATACGCGCTTACCAATAGTAGCAGGCTTTGCTTTTGCCATTAAATACTCCTCGCAGTACAAATTGTTTTAGTGATAGAATCGGCGCCGAAGACTCCTAGTCAAGGTATAAACCCTATCTGCGCTGCCAATCGCAAATAGGCACACGTAACCTAGCTACACTACTTCTTAAGGTATCATTATGCGGGACATGACAGTTAATGTCAACAGTGCTACTTGCAGTCTATGTCTAATTCAATCTCTACTCTATTTTTTTTCAATCACGTCATCTGCTATGCCGTAATCAATCGCCTCTTTGGCACCCATCCAGAAGTCACGATCAACGTCTTTTTCGATCTTTGAAATCCGTTGTCCAGTGTTTTTAGCTAAGATTTCATTTAAGCGGCGTTTTAGATAGATACTTTCACGGAGTGTAATTTCTTGATCTGAGACTTTACCGTGAGTACCGCTAGATGGTTGATGTATCATAATTCGACTATTAGGAAGCACCAGGCGTTTGCCCTTAGCACCACTTGAAAGCAAGAAGGCGCCCATACTAGCCTGCAAGCCTATTCCAATTGTCTGCACATCAGGCTGGATATACTGCATGGTGTCATAAATCGCAAGCCCATCATACACGCTACCGCCAGGGCTATTAATATATAGCTTTATGTCTTTTTTCGGGTCTTCGTACGCCAGGTGTATTAACTGCGCGACTACAATATTTGCAGTATGCTCGTTGACCTGCTCGCCGAGGAAAATGATTCGCTCATTTAACAATCGAGAGTAAATATCAAAGGCACGTTCACCGTCGTGAGTACGCTCAATAACTGTTGGCACTAGATAATTTTGCGGCTTATTCATGCACCTTATTATAAAGCATACTGGCACTCGTTGCAATAGAGTGCTAACATTCAGTCGCGCTTGTACGTATTTACATATCGACGCCTAGCTTCGACTATTATTGGGTGAATGACCGTACAGCCCGAACACGATTAGAGGTGCTAGTTTTTTGCATAAACTGCTGATCTTCAGATGATATTATTTTGGCTCCTGCATAACTCGCCCCGAAAGCCCCGGGCATTTCAGAAGAATGCCAATACATATGGCCAGGAAACTCCTGCAAACCTGGCGTGTGGAGATTATCAAGTATTGCATACATTTCATGAGAGGACGGCAAAAACCAATCTGAGTACCCACCGATAGAATATTCATCCGCTAACCTTGCAGCTATACCCGAAGCTGAACAAGCGGATAATATAGCTGCTGTATTAGCTTTTCCGCTACCAAAATCCAAACTCGTGCCTATCAGTGTGCCGCCACATCCCCAGGGAGCTGTCGCACCCCCACCTGCATCACTTGGTGCTACCTCGTAATATACATTTTCATCAATATGAAATATAGTCCCTCCCGCAGGTCCAGTGTCACCAACAGCATAGGTCTCGGTACCACCACCTGAACCTGCTCCACTATGCCCACTACATGCCCCTTCCTCAATAGGTCCACCATTAATCCTATGGAAAGCTCCTACATCTGCAGTGGCGTGTGTAGCAGTAATACAGTAGGTATTATCAGTTTCTGTGTAGGTGTACTCAAACTCAGTGGTATCACTCTTCTTTAGTGAGTTAGCATTAGGTGGATAATTTCCATCTGTAGCGTTCACTTGTCCGAGTTGGGTGGCGGCTGCGGCTAGATCGCTTTTGAGTCCGCTGACGCGGGCTCTATTTTGCATACCGTTATAGGCAACTATAGTAATAGCAGCTAGTATGCCTATTACTACTATGACTATTAGGAGTTCTACTATGGTGAAGGCGGAGTGGGGTTTGGGGGTTGGGGATTTGGAAGTGGGGGTTGAGGGTTTGGGAGTGGGGTTTGGGTTGCGAGAATTGGAGGCGGAAGCGGACGAGTCAGATGTTTGGTCGGATTGCCTGGAGGAAGGGTGTGTTTGTTTTGCTTTTGCTGCTAAAGCGTTCATGCTTTACATTAAAGCACCCCCCCTATGAATTGCAATGGTTTGATTTAATTATGGAGCTGCCACTAGGAGGGTTCGGGACTTCTCTAAAAACCGAATAGCATAAACGGCTGGCTCTTGACTATTCGAGTA
>CAZEGC010000044.1:0-2742 GCA_964511635.1 uncultured Candidatus Saccharibacteria bacterium
TTAATTCAGCCATTTGTTCAGGACTAATTACCCGCTCGCCGTCCATAATCATAGTAGTGCCCATGTTAGGCTTCAGCTCAAATCCTGTACTGTGTATTTCATTATATTTATCAATCGCACCCTGCATAATTTCTGTTTCACCGCTGGAGCTCAACTGGTTTGCTACATCCCAACTATGCTGAGTAACATCAATTCCGGTAGACTCAGGCGTTATACTGCCACTTGAGACTGCCTCCTGAGCTGTTTGCGCAGACTCAACTGCACGAGAAGTTTCTTGCTCGAAAACACCGTTATTAATATCTGTGGCAAGCATATCAGGATCTACAGATAAGTTGCCATTGCCCCCTCCGCCGTTGCTACCAGCAAGATCAAATCCATACCTTATGCCTATTACCGTACCAGCAAGAGCGACTGCCCCTGTTCCTACAACTGCGATCTTTTTGCCTCTAGATAGGGAGTTGAACTTCTCTCTTAGTCGACTAGGTAATGTGGTAGGCGCTACAAGAGTAGCATTTTTAATACGCTTGAACCGATCGCGCAACCTGATTTTCTGTTCGGCTTCTTGCTCACTACCCTCTACTGATACGATCTCGACAGATGGTAGCTCTGGCGAAAGAGCGGTTGGCTCTTTAATCATCTTTTCATAATCATAGAGTTCCTGGCTAGGTTTTTCTTCGGCTCCATCTATCATTTCACGAAGGCGGCGTGAAGTACGAGGGTTACTCTCATTATTTTCTTCTGGCCCTAGTTGAGCCTTTAGTACTTTTTGGTCGTGAGCCTTTAGTAGCTGCCCTAGCTCGCTAGCGCGCTGTTCAGCCGTACTTGCAGACGCCTGTGCGTCACCAGTGGCCTGCTCACCTTCTTCTTGCTCAGCCTCGGCACGATTAGCGCTAACTTCCTTATAATTTTCTACAAATTCATCAGCTTTTTGTAGTGCTTCCTGACGCTTGATCGGACGCTTTTTGCCCTCTGAGTCAATTACGTAAGTATGACGATTGCCAAGTGACGAATAGGCACCGGAAAACATTTGGGTATCATCGGACTGAGCTACTTCGACTGCTTTAATTTCATTAAAATTAAATCTTGCTTTTGTATCGTCAGCGCCCGCCTCAACAGGAGCTTCTTGCTCTCTTAGTTCATAGGATTTTGCGAAAACAATCAGTTTCTCTCCAGTCTGAGCATCAATACTAGTACTCAACTTATTGCCGTCTTCGTCTTCAGAATTTAGGTAATAGTTTTTATCACCCGGAATCCACTCATCGGTACCAGGAATTGTGTGGCCACCCGAATATATAACGTCTATGTTTTTACCAAGACCGCTTAGATATGCGGAATCTTCCGGACTAAGCTCAAGTCCTGCCTGGTTTTTTTCAATTAGCTGATTCACCTCATCCCAGTCAGTGACAGGACTTTCTTGCTTTGGAGTTAATGTTAGCTGTTCGTTCATGGTTGTTTCCTTAGTTTTTATGAATTTTTGTTTTTTATGATTTAATAGCTTCATTATAGCAAAACACAAGCTTTTTGTCAATACTTTGTAACGCTTTTTTGTATATTACGCAAATCTATACCCTTTAGACTTCTGGTAAGATATCCAGGTGAGCAAACCCCTAATAATACTTGGAATCGAATCAAGTTGCGACGAGACAGCTGCAGCTATTATTGAAATTGATGATTCGCATAACCTGACCCTGCTGAGTAACGTCGTGGCGTCATCTGCAGATCTGCACGTCCAATATGGTGGCGTAGTGCCTGAAATCGCCGCCCGCAGTCATATCGAGAGCATCATATCGGTAATAGACGAGGCTGTTACCCCTGTTGGCTGGGACAATGTTGATGCAGTAGCAGTGACTTACGGTGCAGGGCTTGGCGGCAGCCTGCTGGTCGGCGTAATGACTGCCCGCACCTTGGCTATAGCTAAAAATAAGCCGCTGTACGCCATAAATCATGTCGAAGGCCATGTATACGCAAACTTTATTACCAAAACCTCCCCTGCCCTATCTTCAAACTACCAGCTACCAGCTACCGCCCCAGAGTTCCCTGTTCTGGCGTTGATTGTCAGCGGCGGCCATAGCCAGCTGGCGCTGTTTAGAGATCACTTTGACTACACCCTGCTAGGACAAACCCAAGATGACGCCGTCGGCGAAGCTTTTGATAAAGTCGCTAAAATTATTGGCCTACCCTATCCTGGTGGCCCATCTGTTGGCAAAAAAGCCCTGGAGGGCGATCCACATGCCTTTAATCTGCCCAAAGCTCAGATGAAAACCATCTCACCCGCCCTAGAAGCTTTGCGTCTCAAATATCAAATATCAAATATCAAATATACGAGAAGTTATGATTTCTCGTTCAGTGGGCTCAAAACAGCCGTCCTACGCCAAGCACAAGCGCTGATTGGTGAAGATTACACGTTTGCATCTAAAAACCTTCCTGCGCGCCTCTCAGAAGCTCAGAAGGCCAACATTGCTGCGGTATTTCAGCGTGTGGCAATCGAAACCGTCGTCGATAAGACGATCGCCGCATACGACGAGTTCTCCCCTGCTTCGGTAGTTATTGCAGGCGGGGTGGCGGCCAGCCCTGAACTGCGCCGCCAATTAGCCGAGCGACTACCGATAGAAATTCAATATCAAGATCCGAAGCTTTGCACCGATAACGGCGCCATGATTGCCGCCCTTGGCGCCTTCAAGATGAAATTAAACCAGCCAACCGCCGACCCCTACACTCTCGACATCCAACCAAACTTATCAA